>NZ_JBNCKP010000001.1:303261-385622 GCF_049841575.1 Micromonospora sp. DT201
GGGGGCGGCGGGGGGGGGGGGGGGGGCGGGCGGGGGGGGGGGGGGGGGGGGGGGGGGGGGGGGGGGGGCGGGGGGGGGGGGGGGGCGGGGGGGGGGGGCCGCAGCAATCGCTGCGGCCCCCGTTGTTGTTGAGGTGCTCAGCGCTTGTTGTCTTGGTCCGGGTGCGCGAAGTTGAGGTGCTCCGGAGGCAGCGGGAAGCTCACGTCGTCACCGAACGGCGACGGCGCGGCGGCCCGGTCGAAGGTGAGCTCAGTCAGCGGCAGCTTGCCCCGGTCGTCGACCGCCGGAGCGGTCGGGTGGGGCACCTCCCGGTCCCAGTTGACGCCGCTCTGCGCCTGCGCCTCGGCCCGCGGGTCGTGGGAGCCGCCCGCGTGCGAGTGCACCCCGCCCCTGGCCGCGCCCGACGACGTCGCCGAGCCCTGACGGGCGGTGGTCACGCTGGTCTGGGGCGTCTCGCCCCGACGGAAGATCTTGCTACCAAGCCACACAAGGGGATCGTACCTGCGGTCGACGACCCGTTCCTTCATGGGGATGATCCCGTTGTCAGTAATCTTGATGTGCTCGGGGCAGACCTCGGTGCAGCACTTGGTGATGTTGCAGAAGCCGAGGCCCTGTTCGGCCTGTGCGTACTCCTTGCGGTCGGTTCGGGTGTCCAGCGGGTGCATGTCCAGCTCGGCCGCCCGGATGAAGTACCGCGGGCCGGAGAACGCCTGCTTGTTCTCCTCGTGATCGCGAATCACGTGGCAGACCGTCTGGCACAGGAAGCACTCGATGCACTTGCGGAACTCCTGCGAGCGCTCGACGTCGACCTGCTGCATCCGGTAGTCACCCGGAGCGACGTCCGCCGGCGGGGCGAACGCCGGGGTCTCCCGTGCCTTCTCGTAGTTGAACGAGACGTCGGTGACCAGGTCCCGAATGATCGGGAAGGTGCGCAGCGGAGTGACCGTGACGGTCTCCTCGTCGCCGAAGGTCGACATCCGGGTCATGCAGCCCAGCCGCGGCTTGCCGTTGATCTCCATGGAGCAGGAGCCGCACTTGCCGGCCTTGCAGTTCCATCGGCAGGCAAGGTCGGGCGCGTCGGTGGCCTGCAGTCGGTGGATGACGTCGAGGACGACCTCGCCCTCGTTCACCTCGACCATGTAGTCCTGCAGGTCGCCGCCGGTCTTGTCACCCCGCCAGATCCGGAACTGACGCTTCGCGCTCATCGGTTGTCCGCCTCTCCAGCGTCGGCGACGAGGGCGTCGAAGTCAGCGAGCTCCTCGTCGGTGAGGTACTTGCCCAGCTCCGCCCGGTCGAAGAGGCCGATCAGCTCCGGCCGCATCTTCGGCAGCGGCTTGCGGGTCAGCTGCACGGTGTCGCCGTCCAACGCACAGACCAGGTTGACCTGCCGCCACTTCGGCTCCATCGCCGGATAGTCCTCCCGGGTGTGCCCGCCGCGCGACTCCTGCCGCTCCAGCGCCGCCTTCGCGGTGCACTCCGAGACCACCAGCATGTTGCGCAGGTCCAGGGCCAGGTGCCAGCCCGGGTTGTAGCGCCGGCCGCCGGCCGCGCTCACCTTGGCCACCCGCTCACGCAGCTCGGCAAGCCGACCGAGAGCCTCGGCCAGCTCGCCCTCCCGGCGGATGATCCCCACCAGGTCCCCCATGACCGCCTGGAGGTCCTGCTGCAGGGTGTACGGGTTCTCACCCGTGTCCCGTTGCAACGGGGCGAGGGCGGTCTCCACGGCGGCCTCGACCGCGTTCACGGCCACCTTCGGTCGGGCAGCCAGCCCGTCGGCGTAGCTGGCCGCGTGCCCGCCCGCCCGCTTGCCGAAGACCAGCAGGTCGGACAGCGAGTTACCGCCCAGCCGGTTGGAGCCGTGCATGCCACCGGAGACCTCGCCAGCGGCGAACAGCCCGCGTACGTGGCCGAAGGCGGCACCCGAGTCCGGGTCCACCTCCACGCCGCCCATCACGTAGTGGCAGGTCGGCCCGACCTCCATCGGCTCGGCAGTGATGTCGACGTCGGCCAGCTCCTTGAACTGGTGGTACATCGACGGCAGCCGCCGGCGGATCTCGTCGGCCGAACGCCGGCTCGCGATGTCCAGGAAGACGCCACCGGCGGGGGAGCCCCGGCCGGCCTTGACCTCACTGTTGATCGCGCGGGCCACCTCGTCGCGGGGCAGCAGCTCCGGCGGGCGTCGGTTGTTGTCCGGGTCGGTATACCAACGGTCCGCCTCTTCCTCGGTCTCCGCGTACTGCTTGCGGAAGACGTCGGGGACGTAGTCGAACATGAACCGCTTGCCGTCGGAGTTCTTCAGAACTCCACCGTCGCCGCGTACGGATTCGGTGACCAGGATGCCCTTCACCGAGGGCGGCCACACCATGCCGGTCGGGTGGAACTGGAGGAACTCCATGTTGATCAGCGTCGCCCCGGCGCGCAGCGCCAACGCGTGCCCGTCCCCGGTGTACTCCCACGAGTTCGAGGTGACCTTGTAGGAGCGCCCGACGCCGCCGGTGGCCAGCACGACGGCCGGCGCCTCGAAGAGAACGAACTCGCCCGACTCCCGGTAGTAGCCGAACGCGCCGGCGACCCGGTCCCCGTCGAGCAGCAGCTCGGTGATGGTGGTCTCGGAGAACACCCTGATCCGGGCGTCGTACGAGCCGAACTCCCGCTTGTCCTCCTGCTGAAGCGAGACGATCTTCTGCTGGAGGGTGCGGATCAGCTCCAGGCCGGTCCGGTCGCCCACGTGCGCCAGGCGCGGGTACTCGTGGCCACCGAAGTTGCGCTGGGAGATCTTGCCGTCCTTGGTGCGGTCGAAGAGCGCACCATACGTCTCCAACTCCCAGATCCGCTGCGGCGACTCCTTCGCGTGCAGCTCGGCCATCCGGAAGTTGTTGAGGAACTTGCCGCCGCGCATGGTGTCGCGGAAGTGCACCTGCCAGTTGTCCCGGCTGTTCACGTTGCCCATCGCGGCGGCGGCGCCGCCTTCGGCCATCACGGTGTGCGCCTTGCCGAAGAGCGACTTGGAGATGATCGCGGTCTTCTTGCCGGCGAGCCGGGCCTCGATCGCCGCGCGCAGACCGGCGCCGCCGGCCCCGATGACGACGACGTCGTAGTGGTGTCGTTCGATACGAGTGGTAGTGGTCATGTCAGGGGCCCTTTAGTTGATGAACCGCAGGTCGGAGAACCAGTCAGCCGCGAGCGCCATGATGTAGAAGTCGGCCAGCGCCAGGGTGCCGAGGGTGATCCAGGCGAGCTGCATGTGCCGGACGTTCAGGGCCGAGACGAACGTCCAGGCCTTGTACCGCACAGGGTGCTTGGAGAAGTGCTTGAGCCGCCCGCCGATGATGTGCCGGCACGAGTGGCAGGAAATCGTGTACGCCCAGAGCGCCACCACATTGACCAGCAGGATGATGTTGCCCAGCCCGAAGCCGAAGCCCTCGGGCGAGTGGAAGGCGAGGATCGCGTCCCAGGTGTTGATCAGCGAGATGATCGCGGCGGCGTAGAAGAAGTAGCGGTGCAGGTTCTGGCCGAGCAGCGGGAAGCGGGTCTCACCGCCGTACTCCTTGTGACCGTCCGGCACGGCGCAGGCCGGCGGCGACAGCCAGAACGACCGGTAGTAGGCCTTGCGGTAGTAGTAGCAGGTGAGCCGGAACAGCAGCAGGAACGGCAGGGTCAGCGCGGCGTCCGGGATGATCCACCAGCCGGGCAGGATCCTGCCGAAATGCGAGGCTGCCTCGACGCACCGGTCGGTCACACACGGGGAGTAGAACGGGGTCAGGTAGTGGTAGTCGTTGACCCAGTAGTTGTCGTGCATGAAGACCCGGACCGTCGCGTACGCGACCCAGGCGCTGAGCCCGATCACGGTGATCAGCGGGGCGAACCACCAGCGGTCGGTACGCAACGTCTTCGCCGCGATGGCGGCGCGCGCCCGCGCTCCCCGCGGCCTCGTTGCCGTTGAAGTCATTCGAGTCGTCTCCTCGACGGGCCCGTACGGGCGGGCTGATCTTTCTCCGGTCGGCACGCGGACCGGCGAACCCGCACCCGCTGCCACGTCATGCGCACACCAACGACCACGCCGGATCGACCGACGCAGCTAAGTGACACACGTTACGCCGATCTCTTCGAGCCGTCCGCGCAAGGGAGTGTCCCGTGTGTCTGGCCTGCGGAAAAGCACCGGCACGCCGATCGATGAGGCGTTGGCACGATCGTCACTGCGTTCAGCCGGAAGCACCTCCGGTGAAGTGCCACGACGCCAGTCGCAACGAGGGCGCAACCCACCATGCACCGTCCACCCGATCCGGTTGGCGCACCGCCCGCGCGCCCAGCCCCAGCACGGCCCCGGGCCCGAGCGCCCGCGGGTACGACTCGGTGAACCGCAGGTCTCGTACCGCCCGCACGACGGTGCCGTCCTCGATCAGCCAGACGCCATTGCGGGTCAACCCGGTGACGACGAGGCTCTTCGGGTCGAGCACCCGGGTGTACCAGAGATCGGTGACCAACAACCCTCGGCGTACGCCAGCGACGAGCGCCGCCGTGTCCGCGTCGACCACCGCACCGGCTGCCGCGCCGGTGGTGCTCCGGCCAACCGAACTGGCCGGGCCGGCCGCCGCCGGAGAGAGGCGCAGGTTTCGGGCCATCGGGCCCCAGATGGCCCCACCCGCGGCCGCGTGCCCAGTGGACTCCGCGCCCGCCTCGGCGGCTGTCCGCCGGTCGTGCGTCACCGCCCGGGTGGTGCCCGCCTCGACCAGGGTCAGCGCCCGTCGACCGGTGCCCTCCGTGTCGAACGGTAGCCCCGACGCCCCCAGCGGGTCGTCCACCAGGGTCACCGCCGAGTCGAACTGGGCTGCCCCCGGTTCGGCGAACGACTGCCGCTCGGCGTAACGCTTGCCGTTGAAGCCGTACCAGGAGAGGTTCTGCAACAGGTCCGCCACAGCGGCCGGCTCGAACACCACCTCGTAGCGCCCCGGCGGTAGCTCGACCGGGTCGGCCGCCGCCTGCGCCTTCGCCGCCGCCTGTGCGCCCAGCTCAGCGCCGTCGAGGTCGGAGAGCCGGTCGGAGCAACGCCGGGCCACCCCGTCCGCGCCGTCGCTGCGGGCGATGCCGTCCATCGCCGCCTCAGCGGAGCGGCCGTGCGCGACGTGCCCGGCCGAGTTGGCGAACGCCGACGAGCGGTGCGCGGTGCGGCAGTATCCCGCTGTGGTGAGGCCCCCGGCGGCAGCCACGAACGCGCCGACCCGGTCGGCCCGCTGATCCGGCTCGGCGTACGCGGTGGCCTCGTCCACTTCCGGGGCGTCCGGCGCAGGCGTGGGCGGTGCCAGCCCCGGCCAGCCCGGATCGGGCGGGCAGAGCCGCGCCGCGGCCAGGGTGCGCTCCACCAGCGCGCGCAGCCCGTCAGCGGTGACCACGCTTCCGCTGCCTGCGGCCGTCCGACCATCGACGTGCAGCCGGAGGCGAACCCCGACGGTCGACTCCGCGACGTTCTGGTGGATGGCCGAGTTGGCGAACCGGGTCAGCGCCAGATCCGCCCGTGTCACCACCGCCTCGGCCTGCGCGGCCGGGCCGCCGACGCGCCGAACCAGCTCGATGACCTGCCCCGCCAGCTCCAACTCGGTACGCCCACTCACGATGCCTCCCTGGTTCGCGACTGCGGGGCTCGCAAGACCGGCTCACTCCTCGCGCTCACGCCGACACCCCCACTCGCACGTTGCGGAACCGGGCCGGCGCAGCCGGGTGGCCGGTGTGCCCGGTCTGGCCGGGTTGGCCCTTGCCGCAGTTGGGCGTGCCCCAGGAGACCGTCTCGCTGGAGAGCATGTCCATCGACCGCCAGAAGAGCGGGCCGATCCCGGTGTACGTGGGATTGCGCAGCATCCGCCCCCGCCGCCCCTTCTTGATCTCCCAGCCGACCTCGCAGCCGAACTGGAAGTTGAGTCGCTTGTCGTCGATCGACCAGGACCGGTTGAGGTCCATCAGCACGCCGTCGTCGGTGGCCGCGATGATCTCGTCCAGAGTGTGCGGGCCGGGTTCCAGCCCAACGTTGGTCATCCGCACCATCGGCAGCCGGGCCCACCCATCGGCGCGTACGCTGCCGCCGTAATCCAGGCTGGCCAGGGCTGCGGAATCCCGGCCGGCCAGCACACCCACCCAGCGACCGTCGCGGACCGCGTCCCGCTTGACCGCTGGGGAGCCCTCGTCGTCGAAGCCGAAGCTGCCCAGCGCCCCTGGGATCGTCGGGTCGATGGTGATGTTCATCAGCTCCGAGCCGTAGCGCAACGAGCCGAGTTGGGCCAGGTCCAGCCAGGACGTGCCGGCGAACGCGGCCTCCCAGCCGAGGATCCGGTCCAGCTCGATGGCATGGCCAACGGACTCGTGAATCTGCAGAGCCAACTGCTCGCCGCCGAGGATCAGATCCGTCTCCCCGGCCGGGCACTGCGGTGCGGTGAGCAGCGCCCTGGACTCCTCGGCGATCTGCGCGGCGTGCGCGCCCAGGTCGAGCGACTCGACCAACTCCCAGCCGGTGGTGCCGTACTGCCCTCGGTAGCTTGGCCAGGATCGGCGCTGCGTTTCACCGTCGCCGATGGAGGTGGCGGAGATGCCGCCGCCGCACTCGCGGATCCGCTGGTCGATCCGGTGGCCCTCGCTGGAGACGAACCACTTCGCGGTGTCCCAGATCTGGTACAGGCCCTCGGCCAGGTCCGCGCCGTGCTCGGCCATCGTGCGGGTCGCGCCGACCAGCAGGTCACCCTTGTCGGACAGCGGCACCCCGAGCGGATCGATCTGGCAACCGGAGGCCCAACTTGCGGTGACCGCCTCGACGGGTACCAGATCGACCGGCGGGCCGGGCACCCGCGCGCTGGCCATCGCCGTCCGTGTCGCACGTCGGCCGGCGTCGCGGGCGGCGGCATCCGAGAGATCGGGTACGGCGTAGAAGCCCCAACTCGCCCCGACGAGCGCCCGGACACCGAGCCCGATGCTCTCGTCCTGGGTCAGCTCCTCCACGTCACCGTTGCGCGCGGTCATCGACTCGTAGCGGCGGTGCATCACCCGGGCGTCGGCGTACCGTGCACCCGCGTCGAGGGCGGCCTGGACGGCGGCGGTGGCCGCGTCGAACTCGGTCATGCGACCGACCCTAGGCCAGCCGGCCGACACCCGTCAGGGGACGAGATCCTCCGGCCGGATCGTGGCCCGCACCGGCTCGGTCAGCTCCAACACCTCGCCGCGCTTCGTCGTTGCCTTCTCCACATAGTGGCCGCCCTGGCGCTGATAAAGGCGCATTGCGCCCGTACCCTGCTCTACCAACAGGTACCACTCGATGCCAGCTGCGGCGTAGTAGTGCATCTTGAGCACTTTGTCGGTGGATGCGTTGCTCGGCGAGATGATCTCGCAGACCAGTCGCACATCAGCTGACTCGATGGTGGGCTCGTCGAGATCGATCGCGTTGGTGACGACGAGATCGGGGATCGGTATCCGACCTGGCCGGAGTCGGACGTTCACCGCCTCCAACAGCTCAAGGTCAGCCGCCTCCGCCGCTGCTTCCAGGATGTTGCCGAGCTTGCGGGAGATTCGTTGGTGCCGTGGGGTCGGTCCTGGGGTCACGTGGAGGCTCCAGTCGAAGAGTTCGACGCGTTCCTGCGTCTCGCCGAGGGCGAGGTACTCCTCTTCGGTCCACGGGCCTTCGTGGTTGAACACCGCCGCGGTCATCGTCACCTCCACCTCGTGCCACGGTCATCCTCTGCTGGTTGCTCATCCAATGATCGCACCTGACGTGCGATCACGGCCATGAATGGCCCTGCTTGGGGAGGTGGCGGGGGATGCGAGGCCGATGCTGACTCGTTACGCTCGGGCACGCTGACAGGTGCCGACTTTGTAGCTTATTTTCACCCTCGGGACTTTGCTGTAAGTTCTCTTCGTCACTGAGGGAGGCGGCCGTGGACAGTTCTGATCCGGCGCCGTCCGGGACACCGGACGACCATCCCACCGTGCCGGCGCAGCGCGGTAACGAGGACGCCTACCTGCGGGTGAGCGACCTGCGGGTCCGGTTCGACACCGAGGACGGTGTGGTGCGCGCGGTCGACGGGGTGTCGTTCGCCGTCGAGCGGGGCCGCACCCTCGGCATCGTCGGTGAATCCGGCTCCGGCAAGAGTGTTACCTCGCTGGCCATCCTTGGCCTGCACGATCCCAAGCGGACCACCATCACCGGGGAGATCTCCGTCGGTGGCCGGCAGGTGGTCGGCCTCGGAGACGAGGAGGTCCGTCGGCTGCGGGGCCGGGACATGGCGATGATCTTCCAGGATCCACTGTCGGCACTGCACCCCTACTACACGGTGGGCCGGCAGATCGCCGAGGCGTACCGGGTGCACCACCCGAAGGCCAGCAGGCGTGCGGCCCGCCAGCGAGCGATCGACATGCTGGACCGGGTCGGCATCCCGCAGCCGGCACGCCGCTTTGACCAGTACCCGCACGAGTTCTCCGGCGGCATGCGGCAACGGGCGATGATCGCGATGTCGCTGGTCAACGATCCGGCGCTGCTGATCGCCGACGAGCCGACCACCGCACTGGACGTCACCGTGCAGGCGCAGATCCTGGACCTGCTCGCCGACCTCCAGGCCGAGTTCCACTCCGCGATCATCCTGATCACCCACGACCTTGGCGTGGTTGGCCAGGTCGCCGACGAGGTGCTGGTGATGTACGGCGGGCGCGCCGTCGAGCGGGGCAGCGTCGAGCAGGTGCTCCGCTCGCCGCAGCACCCGTACACCTGGGGGTTGCTCTCCAGCGTGCCGTCGCTGCACGGCGACGCGGACGCGGACCTGTTGCCGATCCGGGGCAACCCGCCCAGCCTGATCAACCTGCCGCCGGGCTGCGCGTTCCACCCACGTTGCCGGTACGCGGACCGCACCGACGGCCGGTCCCGTAACGAGGTGCCGGACCTGCGCGCAGCCGGGGCCGACGGCCACCTGGTCGCCTGCCACCTGAGCGCCGAGGAGCGCACCGCGCTCTACGCCGAGGACATTGCTTCTGTGGGGGTGGCCCGATGACCGATGAGCCATTGCTGCGGGTGCGTGGCCTGAGCAAGCATTTCCCGGTACGCCAGGGGCTGCGCGCCACCGGTCTGGTGCGGGCGGTCGACGGGCTCGACTTCGACGTGCGCCCGGGCGAGACGCTCGGCCTGGTGGGGGAGTCGGGCTGCGGCAAGACCACCACCGGCCGGATGCTGGTGCGGCTGCTGGAGCCGACCAGCGGCAGCATCGAGTTTGCCGGGCGGGACATCACCCACGCCGGCCGCCGGGAGTTGCGCCCGCTGCGCCAGGACCTGCAGATCATCTTCCAGGACCCGTACGCCTCGTTGAATCCCCGGCACACCGTCGGCCGGATCGTGGCGATGCCGTTGCAGGTCAACGGGATCAAGCCGCCGGGTGGGATCAAGGCCAGGGTGCAGGAGTTGCTGGAACTGGTCGGGTTGAACCCGGAGCACTACAACCGGTACCCGCACGAGTTCTCCGGCGGCCAGCGTCAGCGCATCGGCATCGCCCGCGCGCTCGCCCTGCGACCCAAGCTCATCGTCGCGGACGAGCCGGTCTCCGCGCTGGACGTCTCGATCCAGGCGCAGGTCGTCAACCTGCTGCGCGACCTGCAACGGGAGCTCGGCCTGGCGTTCGTGTTCATCGCGCACGACCTGGCCGTGGTCCGGCACTTCTGTCAGCGGGTCGCGGTGATGTATCTGGGCCGGATCGTGGAGATTGGCGACCGCGCGGACATCTACGAGCGCCCGCAGCATCCGTACACTCGGGCGCTGCTCTCGGCGATCCCGGACGTCACCAAGCTCGGCCCGGCGGGCCGGATCCGGCTGACCGGTGACGTGCCCACCCCGCTCGACCCGCCGTCGGGGTGCCGGTTCCGCACCCGCTGCTGGAAGGCGCAGGACATCTGCGCCGCCGAGGAGCCGGCGCTGGTCCCACGCGACGGTGGCAACCAGGCCATCGCGTGTCACTTCCCCGAAGGGGATGCGGCCAGCACGAGCCCCGAAGGGGATGCGGCCAGCACGAGCCCCGAACCGGTGGAGTCGGCTGCCCCGATCGTCGAGGAGGTGCCGTCGTGAGCCTGTCTCCGGTGGAGGGTGTGGCGCTGGCCGAGATCGAGTCCGGCACGGAGACGGGCGTGCCCGAGACGAAGGGCGTCGTCGGCCGCTCGCCTGGTCAGCTCGCCTGGCTTCGGCTGCGCCGCGACCGTACGGCCAAGGTCAGCGGCGTACTGCTGATCCTCTTCATGCTGCTGGCGCTGGCCGCGCCGCTGATCGAGACGGTCTACGGGATCAGCCCGCGGGATCAGTTCCAGAACCTGCTGGACGGCTTCGGCATGCCGCTGGGTTACGCCGGCGGTGTCACGGGGGAGCACTGGTTCGGTCTGGAGCCGGGGCTGGGTCGGGACATCTTCATCCGGCTGATCTACGGCCTGCGGACCTCGCTCTTCATCGCGTTCGCCGCAGCGCTGATCACCGCGGCGATCGGCGTGGTGCTCGGTGCCCTCGCCGGCTACCTGGGCGGCTGGTTCGACGCAGTGATCAACTGGATCACCGACCTGACGCTGGCCATGCCGTTCCTGATCATCGCCTTGGCGCTCACCCCCACCCTGACGCTGCGCTTCTATGGCGAGCGTGGGCAGGTGTCGGCGGCCTTCGGGGTGGGCGTGCTGATCGCCGTCTTCGCCATCTTCGGTTGGACCAGCACGGCAAGACTGGTTCGTGGGCAGGTGATCGCGCTGCGCGAGCGCGAGTTCGTGGAGGCGGCCAAGGCCAGCGGCGCCGGGCTGGGGCACATGCTGTTCCGTCAGCTGCTGCCGAATATCTGGGCGCCGATCCTGGTCTCGTTCTCGCTGGCGGTCCCGCAGTTCATCACCAGCGAGGCCGCGCTCTCGTTCATCGGCGTCGGTCTCAGTGACGAGACCCCGAGTTTCGGCCGGATGATCTACGACAGTCTGGACTTCCTCCAGACCGACCCGGCGTACGTGTTCTTCCCGGGCATCATGATCTTCGCGCTGGTGTTCGCCTTCAACCTCTTCGGCGACGCGCTGCGAGACGCGCTCGACCCGAAGTCGTCCCGGTAGGGGTGGACATGGTGAGCGCGAGGAGTGCAGCGAAGCGGAGCCCCGCAGTCGCGAACGAAAGGTGGCACCGGTGTCGCGATTTCTGATCAAGCGGCTCTTCTCGGCCACGCTGACCCTCTTCGCGGTGAGCGTGCTGACCTTCCTGATGTTCTTCGCCCTGCCTCGTGACCCGGTCACCGGCATGTGCCCGAAGAACTGCAACCCGGAGCGGTTGGAGCGGGTCCGCGACGATCTGGGCCTGAACGACCCACTGGTCAGCCAGTACGCCGGCTACATGAAGGGCATCGTCACCGGACGGGACCTGGGCAGCGCTCAGGGCGGCCGGTGCGACGCACCCTGCCTCGGCTGGTCGTACGTCAGCAACGAGGCCGTCTCGGACACCATCGGCCGGGTGCTGCCGGTGACGCTGAGCATCGTGATCCCGGCTGCCATCCTCTGGCTGCTGCTCGGGGTGGGGCTGGGCATGGTGTCCGCGTTGCGCCGTGGCACCTGGGTGGACCGCGCCGCCATCGGCTTTTCCCTGACCGGTGCCTCGTTACAGCTCTACTTCGTGGGCGCGGTGCTGCTGCTGGTGTTCGTCTACAACCTGCGACTGCTGCCGGTGCCCAGCTACACGTCCCTGTTCGACAACCCGGCGAAGTGGGCCAGCGGGCTGGTGCTCGCCTGGGTCGCGCTGGCGTTCCTCTTCTCGGCCATCTACGCCCGACTGTCGCGGGCGCAGATGTTGGAGACGCTGTCGGAGGACTTCGTCCGAACCGCACGGGCCAAGGGCCTGGCCAAACCCAAGGTGTACGGGCGGCACGCGCTGCGCGCGGCGATCACGCCGGTGGTGACCATCGCCGGCCTGGACGTGGGCGGGGCGCTGGGCGGCACGGTGATCACCGAGACGACGTTCGGCATCCAGGGGTTGGGGCGTACGGCGGTGGACGCGGTGCGCTCGGGTGACCTGCCCACCATCATGGCCACCGTGCTGATCGCGGCCGTCTTCGTGGTGCTGGCGAACGTGCTGGTGGACCTGCTCTACGCGGCCATCGATCCCCGGGTGCGGCTGCGCTGAGCGGTCGGGCGTCCACCACGCCGACCGATGGCGAAAGTTATCGACAACTGTTACACAACTTGTAGTTTTTCTTCCTTACGATCCTCGGGACGTCGGCGGTTCTCGCCTCGACGGACTGCACGGCACATGCTGAAGGGGGTACTTCATGAGACCACGCGTGGCGGTTGCCGCAGGCGGCGCGATAGCTCTGGTTGTGGCATTGGGTGCGTGCTCGAAGAACACGGGCGAGGGCACCACGGTGGACACCGAGCGGCAGCAGAGTGGGGTCATCGCGACCGACCCCAAGGATTCGCAGGGCCCGGCTGCCGAGGTGAGCGGCGCTGCGAAGGGCGGCACCTTCAGCATCATCCGTGAGTCGCCGATCTCCCACCTCGACCCGCAGCGGACGTACTCGTTCGCCGGTCTGATGGCCAACCCCCTCTTCGCCCGCTACCTGACCACCTGGAAGGACGACGGCAAGGGCGGCCTGGTCCTCGTCGGCGACCTGGCCGAGACCCCGGGCAAGAACGTCAACAATGACTGCAAGGTCTGGGAATTCACGATCAAGGACGGGGTGAAGTTCGAGGACGGTCGGCCGATCACCTCCAAGGAGATCGCCTACGGCATCGCCCGCTCCTTCGACCCGGACCTCTCCGGCGGCCCCACCTACATCCAGGAATGGCTGGCCGACACCCCGCAGTTCGACACCAAGTGGGACTTCAAGAAGAACAAGACGTCGCTGCCGCCCGGCCTGACCACGCCGGACGCCAAGACGCTGCGCTTCGAGTTCGCCAAAGCCCGCTGTGACCTGCCGTTCGCGGTCTCGCTGCCGACCACCGCGCCGCTGCCCGCCGACAAGGACACCGGCGTCGACCTGGACAAGCAGCCGTTCTCGTCCGGCCCCTACAAGGTCGCCAAGAACCAGGTCGGCGTGCAGATCACCCTGGACCGCAACCCCAACTGGGACCCGAACACCGACCCGGTCCGGCACCAGTACCCGGACCAGTTCGTGTGGAGCTTCGGCCCGACCGCGGACGCCGCCAACAACCGGGTGATCGCCGACAACGGCGCCGACCAGAGCGCGCTCGCCTTCAACGCCGTGCCCGCCTCGCTGGTCGCAAAGGTGGCCGGGGACGCGTCGCTGAAGTCGCGCAGCATCCTCTCGCCGACCCCGAGCGCCAACCAGCTCGTGATCAACAACCAGCGGGTCAAGGACCTGAAGGTCCGTCAGGCGCTCAACTACGCCATCGACCGCGAGGGCATGGTCAAGGCGCTCGGCGGCCAGACCGTCGCCGCGCCGCTGACCACGCTGATGCCGCCGGCCACCATCGGCTACAAGGCGTACGAGGCGTACCCGGCGGGCCCCAACGGCAACGTCGACAAGGCCAAGGAGCTGCTCGGTGGGCAGACGCCCGAGCTGGTCCTCGGTGTCGCCGACAGCTCGGTCGAGCAGCAGCAGGGCGCCCAGCTCAAGGCCAACCTGGAGCGGGCCGGCTTCAAGATCACGCTGCGGAACATCTCGGACGACGCGAAGCTCGACGAGATCAAGAAGAAGGACAACCCCTGGGACCTGTACCTCGGTAACTGGGCGGCGGACTGGCCGAGTGGAGCCGCCATCCTGCCGGTGCTCTACGACGGCCGCACCATCAAGGCCGAGGGCAACAGCAACCAGGCCTACTTCAACGACCCGGCCGTCAACGCCGAGATCGACCGGATCCTCGCGCTGGAGCCGGCCGCCCAGGGTCCCGAGTGGGCCAAGCTCGACGAGCGGATCATGAAGGAGTACGCCCCGGTGGTGCCGCTCTTCGTTGACGTGGCCTACAACGTGCACGGGTCCAAGGCTGGCGGGATCTTCATCTCCAGCGTCTTCGGTTACCCGTCGTTCGTCGACGCGTTCGTCAAGCCGTAAGTCACACCGCAGGCAGGCAGGGTCCCCTTCCGACAGCGTCGTCGGGAGGGGACCCTTGCCGTTTCCGTCGAGCAGGTCGCTGGTGTGAGGCGCCCAATCGCATGATTCGGACACCTCGTCCAAGGCGAAGGTCAGATCGTGTGGATCGTGATGAGGTCTTCGAGACCGGCGAGGTCGCCGGCGTTGCGGGTGTAGATGGCGGCGTCATGCGCGTGTGCGGTTGCGGCGATGAGCAGGTCCGTCACTCTGGCTCGCGGCTGGCGGCCGATCTCGACGACGCGTGCGGCCAGTCGTGCGTAGCTGTCGGCGATGACTTCGTCGATGGGAAGCGGATCAAAACGGCGTTGGATGGCGCTCAGTCGCGCCAGACGGAGTGCCCTCGCTTCGGAGGTTTTCGCGATGAGCACACCGAACTGAAGTTCGGCGAGGCTGGCGACGCTGATGGCCAGTTCGCCAGGAATCGGGGTTACGTCCGTAGCGATGAGCACGCTGGTGTCGAGGATGCCTCGGCTCACCGGTCAACCCACGGATCGGTGACGGTGTCGTCGAGGAGGTCCCGATCGCCTGCCCACCCTGGGTCGGTGGGTTGGTCGAACACGCCGGCCAGATCGTCCCATTCGCGCCAGGTTCGAGGACTGACCGGGCCGAGTACGGCCGCCGGGCGGCCGGCGACAGTGATCGTCACGCGTTCACCCGATTGCGCACGACGCACCAGGTCACTGGCGTTCTGCCGCATCTCCCGCAGCCCAACTTCACGCATTCGCCGACTGTAGCACTTGTGCTACCAGCGTCGGAGGTCGTCGGTCCTCGCCCCGGCTGCTGGCCTCCGGGCGTCGAGGCGCGCGCAGTTCAAGCAAGATCGGAGGCACTGCTCCTCGGCGCGATCGCACCGTGAGGCTTGAGACTGATTCAGACCTATGTCTGACCGACGGCCTGAGCGATGGCCAGGGTGTGCTGATACTCGCGCCAGTGGGCCAGTCTGCCGTCCCTGGTTCGCAGCACCCCGATGAACGGTGCCGAGGCGGTTGCCCCGGTCGTCGTGTGAGTGCCGACCAGTTCGTATTCGACCACTATCACCTCGGGGTCGGCGGTCTCGTGCACGACCACCTTGCGGCAGTCGTCGAAGCGGATCGGGAACATCGCCTGGCCTGCTTGCGTGTACTCAAGGACCCGCTGTTTGCCCTCCGTGCGCGTCGGGTGGCCAGGTGCGGCGAAGGGTGTTTCGATCACCACGTCGTCGACGAGCGTGTCTGCCTCGTAGGTGGGCAGGTTCGCGAGCCATCGGGCGCGCATGCTGTCGAAGACCTCGCTTGGTGTCATGTGGCCCTCCTGAATAATGAGTCATGACTCGATTTACGTGACCGAGCATAATGAGTGGAGGCTCACTTTGGTAGAGGGGTCGTCGCTGCGTGCCGACGCGCAGCGCAATCGGGCACGCATCCTGGACGCCGCCGAGGCGGTCTTCGCCGAGTTCGGCACCCGTGCCTCTACAGAGGAGGTGGCGCGGAGGGCCGACGTTGCCATTGGCACGGTCTTTCGTCACTTCCCCACCAAGAGGGACCTGCTCGTCGCGATCATGAAGCGATTGCTCGCGCAACTCGTTGAGGAGGCGGAAGAACATGACCTCTTCGCGTTCTTCACCCACGCGGTGGCGCAGGCCGCAGCGAAGAAGACCGCCGTCGACCTGCTCGGCGGGTCCGGGGTGGACGTCCGGCTTTCGGAGGCGGTAGGTCACCTGGAGGAGGCGATGCGAAGGTTGCTGGAGCAGGCCCAGGCTGCCGGAGCCGTCGCGGACTCGGTACGGCTACCCGAGGTGATGGCACTCCTTGCCGGTGTGTGCCAGGGTGCCCTGCACGGTGGATGGGATGAGCAATTGCAGGCCCGCACGCTCGCTGTCATCTTCGCCGGGCTGCAGCACTACTGACCGGCGGCCCTGTGGTAAAGGTTTGACAACCCCTGGGACCTGTACCTCGGTAACTGGGCGGCGGACTGGCCGAGTGGAGCCGCCATCCTGCCGGTGCTCTACGACGGTCGCACCATCAAGGCCGAGGGCAACAGCAACCAGGCCTACTTCAACGACCCGGCCGTCAACGCCGAGATCGACCGGATCCTCGCGCTGGAGCCGGCCGCCCAGGGTCCCGAGTGGGCCAAGCGGCGGTGCGTCTGCGCGTTCAGGTGCGTTGGCGTTCCTTCTGTTGCTGCATGAGCTCCTCGATGGCGGTGGGCATGGTCGTCTCGAAGTCGATCAGCTTGACCCAGGTTGGCTTCACCAGGACCCGGACCATGCCTTCGTAGAGCGACTTCACGCCCTCCTCCCACTCGGCCCGTTGCTCGGGCGTCATCTGGTAAGTGCCGTTCCACTGGTAGTACTCGTCCGGAATGCCGTCGACGACATCCAGCTCGGCCTGGCCGCGGATGAGCAGGACCTTCGGCGGGTGCGACTCAGTGTCGATCGTCAGCGCGACCGCGGGATTGCGGCGCAACGCCGGGAGCTTCCGCGCGTTCGTCGCGGTGCACATGACGATCTCCGTGCCGTTCCAGACGATTCCGATCGGGATTGCCCGCGGGGTGCCGTCCAGCGCGATGAAGGCCAGTCTGGCCAGGTCACGGGCCAGTAGTTCCTGGCTGAGTGGACGGTTCAATACCTCATCGATGGCGTCCTGGTCCATGGTTCGAGTTCCTCAGTTGTAGTAGCGGCGGGCGCTGGACCCGACGCGGGTGATGTCGGTGCCGTAGATGTGCAGGCTGATGGCGGTCTCGTCGCCGACGTTGCGGATGCGGTGGATGTCACCGGGCGGCGCGAAGCCGCTGACCTCGCCGGGTGGGTTGTCCCGCGCGCCAGTGGGGTTGAGCGCGTCGTCGAACAACTCCTCGTGCTCGATGCCCGACAGCACGCCAACGACGCACCAGGTGATGTGGTCGTGAATCCGGGTGGTCTGCCCGGGGCGCCAGACCAGGCCGAGGATGGAGAACGCCCCGTCGGGCTCGGCGTGCAGCACGTGGCCCGCCACCCTGTCGGGCTGGCCAAGACGCTGATCGGGCGTCAGGATCTCGGGGCCGGGCAGATGCGCGCGGAGCTGGTCGGCGACCCGTTCTGCGGTGTCCGTCCAGCCGGTCCGCACGTCGACCGCCTGGCGCACGGCCGCAGCGAGATCGGTGAGCGTCGCCAGTGTCCGGATCATGGCCGCTCCTCCTTCGCGCAGGTTATTGGTCCTGCTCAGCGTCCCGCGCGCCGACTCATTCGTCTAATGACAATAGTTGGGCGAACCCATACGTATCCTTTATGAATGCTGGACATCCTGCGGTTACGGGTGCTCGCGGCGATCGCCGCGCAAGGATCGGTCACCAAGGCCGCCAAGCACCTGAACTACTCCCAGCCCGCCGTCAGCCATCATCTGGCCAGGCTGGAGGCCGAGACCGGGGCCCGGCTCGTCCAGCGGGTCGGCCGGGGCATTCGGCTCACCCCGGAGGGCGAGCACCTCGCCCGCCGCGCCACCGAGATCGTCGGCCGGGTCGACACCGCCGCCGCGGAACTGTCGGCGATGGTGGGCCTGCGCACCGGCCGCGTCCGGGTCGCCGGCTTCCAGTCGGCGCTCGCCGCGCTGGTGCCGCACGCCGCGGGCACCCTGCGCCGCGAGCACCCCGGCATCGAACTGCAGCTGACCGAGGCCCACCCGCGCGTGGCGCTCGACCTGCTGCGGGCCGGGCAGGTCGACGTCGCGGTCGTCTTCCGCTACGACGACACGACCCCGGACGACATCCGCGCCACGCATCTGTTCGACGACCCGATGTACCTGCTCAGCCTCGAACCCGGCCAGACACTGGCCGGCAACCGCGACTCCGCCTGGATCGCGGGCTGCGAGAACTGCCGCCGCGAGTTCCTTGAGGCCTGCGACCAGGCCGGCTTCGTCCCGCCCATCGCCTACACGAGCGACGACATCATCGTCCAGCAGGCATTGGTCGCCGCCGGCATGGGCGTGACCACCATGCCGGGGTTGGCACTGCGTACCCACCACGCGCCCGGAATCGAGGCCAGCATCCTTCGCGACTTCCGGCGGCACGTCTACCTGGCCACCTACGGCGAACCGCCGGATCCACCCGCGACCACGGCCTTCGTCAGCGCACTGCGCTTCGCCGTCGGGCAGACCCAACCAGGCGAGCCCACCCCACCCAGGTAGAGCAGCAAGTCCCGGGCGCGCAGGAGGGCCACTCGGGTCGCTCGTCGCCCGCCGGGTGTCCTGGCCGAACGAGATGATCCTGTTGGCTAGGTCGTACCGTTCGGCGACGCCGTCGAACATCGCGGCGACCACCGAGGGCTGCTTGTCGAGATCCGCCCGAATCATGCGGTCACCGCCGAGGTCGGCGAGGCCGTTACGAGCAGATAGTCGAGCTCCAGCCGGATGCCGTCGCCGTCGGCCACTCCTCGGTCGTTGACGAACGAGCGCAGGTCGGCGCGTAACGCCTCCCACCGGTCCTGTGCCACGAGCCGGTCCCGTTCGGCGACGACGTGCCCGGCGCTGTCGATGAGCAGGTTGGTCGCCGCGTCGACACTGGCGAAGCTCACGTCCAACCGGTGAACGACCGCCGACGTGATCCGCAGATCGGCGGCCGCCAGGACCAATCCGACCAGCTTGTCGTCTCCCCACCGGCTCGGCGGGGCGGCTGCGGCCGGAGGCGGCGGTAGATAGCCGCCCAGAACCTGGCCCATGGCCGGCAGGAGACTGCCCGGCGTCCAGGCAGCCAGCAGGACCCGGCCGGACGGGGCACACACCCGGCTCAACTCTCGCGCCGCCGCATCATGGTCGTTCGCGTAGATCACCCCGAAGACGGACAGGACCACGTCGGCCGAGTCGTCCGGAAGGGGCAGGCGGCTCGCATTGCCGACCTGCCAATCGACGGCCAGGCCGTCATCCGCAGCCCGCAGTCGGGCCAACTCCAACAGCGCCGGCTCCAGATCGATCCCGATCGTACGAGCTCCGCGATGTGCGGCCAGAATCGCCGCGTTGCCCGTACCGGTGCCCACATCGACCACCCGGTCATCCGGCCCTATCGCGGCGGCTTCCACCACCGATTCGGCGACCGGTATCAGCCGCCGTGCCATAGCCGGGTAGTCACCGGCCGCCCAGGTGGTCACGAACGCACCCATCACGCCTCCCTCGTCGCGGAAGGCGCCCTTCGATCCAGTGGTTGCGGGTGAGCGTGGCGGACCCGGTCCGTCGCAGCGCCTCTCACTCCCGGCATCACCGAACGTAGATGGTCGGCATCAGCTCTGGCAACCCCGCCACCCTGTCCGCAGTGGCCGCAGGCGCCGCGCCGGCGTAGGTGGTAGGTGATGGTGGCCGCGCCGAGCGCGATTCCCCAGAGCACCCAGGGCACGCTGGGAAGACGCAGGCCCCACCCGTCGTGGACTTCGGGGTCCCAGAGCATCATCAGCCCGGCCGGGACGAGGACGACGGCGACGACGGACGCGGGAACGATCGCGAGTGCCGGCGGCACCGGTCTCCCGGCCTTGAACCAGATCCACCGCGGGTAGACCTCGCCCCACCGGCTGACCAGGCCGTGCGTAAGCACGCCACCGAGCGCCGAGGCGATGGCGCAGCCCAGCCCGATCCCGAGCATGCCGTTGGTGTCCTGCATCATCGTGAGAAACTCCCGGCTGATGCCCAGAGGGTGGCCGAGATACCAGGCCACTCTGGTGATCTCGTAGGGCAGTGGCGCCAGGCAGGCGATCACGACGGCCCAACGCCCCCACCTCAGCAGTGTCCGCTGGGACGGTCCGTCGCCGGTCGGTCCGTGACGACGGCCGCAGTGCTGACATGCCGCACGCCTGCTTCGCTGGTACGCCAGCGTGGACACGGC
This sequence comes from Micromonospora sp. DT201, assembly GCF_049841575.1. NCBI lineage: Bacteria > Bacillati > Actinomycetota > Actinomycetes > Micromonosporales > Micromonosporaceae > Micromonospora > Micromonospora sp. DT201. The sequence continues at coordinate 323,148 of NZ_JBNCKP010000001.1, forward strand.
CCACAGCAGACCGCCGACGAACAGGATGATCAGGTTGTTGCGGTGCCAGTACAGGATGTCACCGATGCCGTCCTGAGGGCCGGGCACCCCGGTGAAGGCGAACACCAGCAGCACCGGGGCGAACGCCAGCAGGGCGATGAGGGTGTAGTCGGGGATGATCATGGTGAGGCTGGCCGCCACGATCCAGCCGAACGCGATCATCATCGCCGACAGACGGCGAGAACCAGCGCCCCGAGCCATTGCCAGCGCGACACCAGTACCGAGTAGGCCGAGCGCCGCCATGAGCGGCGCGCCCACCCCGACCGGGACACCCTCCAGAATCGAGCCCGACTTGTGGTCGTCGTCGATCGGCGCGAACGGGAACCCGTCACCGCCGGCCGTCCAGTACACGCCGAGCATGGCGTACGCCAATGACCAGCCGGCCGCCGCGTACCCCGACCATGCCGGCCAGCGCTGCCACCACCTGATCCCGCTCTTGACCCCTGGAGACATGTCACTCCCTGCGAGAGCGCGGCGTCCGATCGCCGCTGCCTCACCAGCCTTGGCGAAGTCGGGCGTGCGCCACCATCTGCCAGCGAGGCGAGATGGAACACGACTGCCTTGTAGTCCTACGCCGATCGGCATACGACGATGCCCTTCTAGGATCAGGTGATGATGCGACGGCACCTCGGCCGAATCAGCATGGCGGCCAGCGCTTGCACGCTGGGCGTGACGTTCGTGGGCGACCTCAGCGGCCCGCCGTACCCGTTCGTCCTGGTCATGGCCGCTCTCGCGGTGCTGTTGGCCATCGCGGTGCGGTGGGGACCGCACCGGCACATCGCTCCTGCTGCCGGGCTCGCCGGGCTGGCGATGGCTCTGGTCCTCTGGTCGATCACCGACGGCATGGCCACGGCGGACCGCATCGGCGCGGCAGTGGTCTGGACGGCGCCGACACTTGTCGCGGTCGTCGCCGGAGGCTACCCACGGCTGATGCTGCACCGGCGGGCGCTGGCCGTCGAGCAGGCCCAGCGTGCTCAGCGCCTGCAGATGGCGCGTGACCTGCACGATTTCGTTGCCCACGACATCAGCGGGATCGTGGCGCAGGCCCAGGCCGCCCGCTTCGTCGCTGCCAGCCAGCCGGAGGTGGCCGGTCCGGCGCTGGAGCGTATCGAGGCTGCGGGTCTGGCGGCGCTGGCCACGATGGATCGGGTGGTCGGCATGCTGCACGAGAGCGATGCCGGCACTGTGCAGCCGCTGCCCACACTGGACGACCTGCCGGGCCTGGTGGACCGGTTCCGCGCCGCGGGTCACCTCGACGCGCACCTCGTCCAGGATCTCGGGACAGGTGAGGTGTCACGCGACAGCGCCGCCGTGGCGTACCGGATCGTGGTCGAGTCCCTGACCAACGTCCGGCGCCACGCGCCGACGTCGACCCGGATCGACGTGTCAGTCACCGGCGATGCCGCCGGCATCACGGTGCGGGTCCACAACGAGACGGCGCTGCCGCCACCCCGGCAGCGGCGGGACGGGCACGGCGGGAGGGGCCTTGCCGGCCTACGGGAGCAGGTTGCCGCAGGTGGCGGCACTCTGTCGGCCGGCCCGTCTGAGCGCGGCTGGGAAGTCGTCGCCGTCATTCCGGCGGTCGCGGCATGAACAGCACCCGCGTCCTGCTCGCCGACGACCAGCCGGACGTGCGTAGCGGCTTCCGCCTCGTCCTGGACTCCCAGCCGGACATCACGGTGATCGGCGAGGCCACCAACGGGACCGCGGCCCTGGCCCTGGCGAGCAGGCTGCGGCCAGACGTCGTGCTCACCGACATCCGGATGCCCGGCATCGACGGACTGGAACTGACCCGGCTGCTCACCGCCGCGGGCATGCGGGTGGTCGTGGTCACCACCTTCGACCTCGACGAGTACGTGGACGCCGCACTGCGCAACGGCGCCTGCGGTTTCCTGCTCAAACGATCAGGGCCCACGCTTCTGGTGGAGGGAGTCCGTGCGGCGATGGCTGGTGACGCCCTGATCAGCCCTCAGGTCACCATCCGGCTGCTGCGCGCGGTGACCAGGGCCGACCAACCCCCGGTGCCCAACCCCCTGACACACCGCGAGATCGACATCGTACGGCTTGTTGCTCAGGGCCTGACCAACGCGCAGATCGGGGCCGAGCTGTTCATCTCCGCGGGCACCGCCAAGACCCACATCGCGAACATCCAGGCGAAGCTGGGGCTCAACAACCGGGTGGGCATTGCCGCCTGGGCATGGCGGGCTCGTCTGGCCGATCCGCAAGCCGGATAGATCGTCATCCACGCAGCGGGGGAGTGACCTATTCGGGTGACGTGTCGTAGCGGTCGAGCGTCTCTTTGGACGTGGAAGCATCCCGGAAGGTCAGCTTCCACGGGCCTGTGTTGACGTCCATGTCCCTGCCGAACCCGACCCATTTGCCGGCCATCCGTCGGCCGGTGGGCTCCACGAGCAGCTGGATCGCGCCGTGGTACCGGGCTCCCCAGTAGTAGCCGGTGGGATCGGTCTGCTCCACCCAGGTACCGGTGACCACGGCATCGTCCACGGTGAGATCCATCGAAAGCGACGATGCCGCCGAGCCCGGCAGGCTACGCACGGTCAGGCGGTCGCCGTGCTGGAGGATGACCACGAGGTGCTGTCCGGCGAATGATTCGCCCCGGCCACTGGAGTGGTATTGGTAGCGGCTGAGCCACACGCCCTCGTGCGACCCCCGGACTTCGAGTGGCCTGGGCGTCGGGGTGGCCAGGCTGGACATGGGGGAGGTCAGGTCGGCGCGGACGAAGTCATTCTGGCTCATGCGCAACCCGGTGCGGACCGCGCGCTCGGCGGTGTTCGGGGCGCCCATGTTCGCTACGCTAGCGTCGCGTTACCATGGTGTCACTGTGGGTGTGTCGCGCATCTTTCGATCGCCAAGCGAACGCGAGCGTCCAATCAGCACGGAACCCCGATCGTTTGAGTACTTTCTGTAGCAGTGGTCCTTCGGCCCAGTATTCGATTCGTCCTGGCCGCCACCTGGGAGCGCCGCCGTGTCCCATGTCGATCCGCGTTTCGGTGCACACCTGCGCGCGCTGCGAACCAGCCAGGGGCTGTCTCTGCGTGCGCTCGGTCAACTTGCTCATCGGGGCAAGAGTCACCTGCACGATCTGGAGACCGGGGCGAAGGCCCCCACCCCGGCAACGGCTCAGCACCTCGACGAGGTGCTGCGAGCCGGCGGGACACTCGCCCGTCTGGTGGACGAGCCCGTCGACCACGACACGGAGGCTGGGGAGTTGCTGGCCCGGGTGCGGGTCAGCGATGTCAGCGCCGAGACGCTCGCTCGGATCGAGGCGGGTGTGGACGACCTGGCGAGCGCCTACGCGCTCGTGCGACCGGTTGATCTGCTGCCGCTGGTGCGTCGCCAGTTGGCGTATGTGGGGCGGCTGCTCGACGGTCGTGGGACGTTGACGCAGCGCCGACGGCTCGTCGTTGCCGGTGGTTGGCTGACGGTGCTGCGGGCGACGGTGCACATTGATCTGCTGCAACAGCCCGCAGCAGGTGCTCATCTGCGCACGGCCATGGCCCTTGCCGAGCAGGCTGAGCATCCGGAGATCCAGGGATGGTGTCTGGAGACGCAGGCGTGGGAGTGGCTCACCCAGGGCGACTACCGGCGGGCGATGGACCTTTCGCGGCAGGCGCAGCGGGTGGCGCCTCGGGGTAGTTCGGCGTACATCCAGGCGACCGCCCAGGAGGCGCGAGTATGGGCGCGGTTGGCTGACGTGCGGCGGACGCGTGATGCGCTGGATCGTCTGGAGCGGTTGACCGCGAACTTGCCAGTGCCGGAGCGGGCCGAGCACCACTACCGGTACGACCCGACGAAGGCGTTGGCGTACACGGCGACCACGCTGTCGTGGGCGGGTGACCCGGCCGCCGAGCAGGTGGCCCGGACCGCTTTGGCGGAATTGGACCCGCGCGGCGATGGTGGTGAGCGGCCGCGGCGCTCTGCTTCCGCCCGCCTGGATCTCGCGATGGCACTGTTGGCCGCCGACAAGCCGGACGAGGCCAGCGTCGTCGCCGCCGACGCGGTCCGGTCGGGGCGAGTGGTGTCCTCGAACTGGTGGCGGGCGCGGGAGGTGCTTCGACAGGTCCGGCACACCGGGACAGCGGAAGCGGCAACATTCCGCGAGGTGTACGAGGCGTACCGGCCAGCGACTCGATAGCGGACGACACGCGCGACCAGCGGACACGCGCGAGCTTTCTGTCACCGCCTGTTCACCAGATGCTGTGAGTGAGGGCGGGATCAGTACGAACAGGTCGCCAAACGAGACCGCCTGCCCCGGCCAGCGGAGGTGGGAATGAGCGGCAAGGACGACACCGGTGTGCCCAGCACGGGCGAGCAGATCGACGCCGCCGAACGGGAAGAAGCCAAACGCCGGTTGCTCGCGCAGGCCGAGGCGGAACGGATACCCGTGCAGGAGACGACTCGGGCGGTGCCGGATCGGCGGTGGCGTGGTGAGCCGTGATCCGGTGCCGATCGGTCGGCGGGTGGCGTACCTGCGGGTGCGGCGGAGGTTGTCGCAGCAGTCGTTCGCGGACCGGTTGGGGAAGTCGAAGAGCTGGGTGGACAAGGTCGAGCGCGGGGCCCGCTCCTTGGAGCGGGTGTCGACCATCCGGGAGATCGCGGCGGTGTTGCGGGTCGATGCCGCTGCTCTGCTCGGTCGTGACGTCCAGTCCGCTGAGGTGGCCGAGCGTCGCGAGGGCGTCGCGCGGATTCGGGCGGCGCTGTCGGCGTACCCAATGGCTTTTGGTCGCCCGACGGGCCGGGACGTGATGTCGCCCGATCGGTTGGCTCGTGAGGTGCGGCATGTGTGGATGACCTACCAGCACGCCCGGTATCCGCGTCTGGTCGAGCTGCTACCCACGTTGGTGACCGAGGTTCACCGCGCCCATGCGCAGGACCCGGAGGTCGGGCGGGCTGCGGTGGTGGAGGTGTACCGGGTGACGGCGGCGCTCCTGATCAAGCTGGGGGAGGGGAGCCTCGCCTGGTTGGCCGCTGACCGGACCACCACCGGACGGCGTTCGGGCCGACGGCCGTCGAGCTGGCGCGGGTCGCCGCCGCCGTGGAGCTGGGCGACGGGCCGCAGGCGGTCGCCAGGCACGAGAAGGCGATCGGGCGAGACGGGTGGCGGTGGCTACCGGTCGAGCATCGCGCCGCGCACCTGATCGACGTGGCGCGCGCCTACCTTCAGACGGACGACCCCGCCAACGCGTCCGGGGTCCTGTTGCGGGCCGGCAGCATCGCGCCCGCCGAGATCCGCCACCGGCCAGCCGTCCGAGACGTGGTCGCCCAGGCCGCTCGTTACCCGAACGCCCCAGCCACGATCACCCGACTCGCCATCAACCTTGGGGTGCTGTGAGCATGACGGCCTACCTCAGAGGTGGAGCAGCCGCTTGCCCGATCCTCCGACCCCGCCGGGCGACTGCGGCGAAGTCGGAGGATCGGGCGATCAGGGGACGATCACCACGCCGCCGCGTACGCCGCCTCGGGCCAGCCGCTCGTGGGCGGCCGCCGCGTCGGCGAAGGGGTACACGCCAGCGACCCGGAGTGGGATGTCGCCGCTGGTGACGAGTTTGACCAATTCGCCCAGCCGGGAGCCGTCCGGTTGCACCTCGAGCGCGAAGGTCCGGATTCCCCGCACCGGCTCCGGGCGAAGCGGGGGTGACGCGGCCACGTAGCCGCCGCCGTCGCGGACGAGGTCCAGCAGCGAGGCGCCGATCACCGCCAGGTCGATGACCGCGTCGAACGTCCCCGTCGGATCGTCGGCGCGCGACAGGAACGCCGCGCCCAGCGACTCGACGAACTCGCGGTCGTCGGCCCCGGCGAGCCCTGTGGCATGCAGGCCGGCCGCCCGGGCCAGGGCCAGAACGAACCCACCGACCTGCCCGGCGGCACCGGTGACGAGCACTGTCGAATCCGCCGGGAGCGCGAGCAGGTCAAGGGCCTGGGCAGCGGCGAGGCCATTGGTCGGCAGCGTCGCCGATTCGGTGGCGGGGACGCCGGTGGGCGCGGAGGTCAGCCCGGCGGCGTCGAGGACCACGTACTCCGCGTGGGCGCCGGCCGTGGTCTGTAGCCACGGCGAGAAGCCGATGACCTCGTCGCCGATCGTGAACTCCTCGACCGCTGGACCGACCGCGTCGACGCTGCCGGCGACGTCCCAGCCGGGCGTGTAGGGCAGACCGGTCGGCAGCGGAGCCGGGAACCGACCGGAGCGGACCATCAGGTCGACCGGATGTACGACTGACGCGGCCACCCGCACCCGGACCTGCCCCGGCCCGGGCTCGGGCACCGGCACGTCGGCCACGTGCAGGACCTCCGGCCCTCCGAACTCTGCATAGCTGACTGCGCGCATCGCCGTCTCCTTCGTGGGATTTCGTGATCACCACGACCGTACGAATCATCGGCACTGTGAGAAAGTAGGTACCCTAAAGTGCCTAGGGCACCAGAGGAGGCGACACATGGCGACGACGACTGCCGCACAACGCCGCGAACAGGCCAAACGCGACTACGACGCATTCCTGGAAGGTTGCCCGACCCGTGAGCTGCTGACCAGGCTCACCGACAAGTGGGTCGCCCTGGTGATCCCAGCGCTCGCCAGCGGCCCGCAGCGGCACGGCGAGCTCGCCCGCCGCATCGCCGGCGTCAGCCAGAAGATGCTCACCCAGACCCTGCGCACGTTGGAGCGCGACGGCCTGGTCACCCGCACGGTCACCGCCTCCGTGCCGGTCCGGGTCGACTACGCGCTCACCCCGCTCGGCCACGAGCTGTTCCCGGTCATGGTCGCGATCAAGAACTGGGCGGAGACACACATGGATCGCGTCTTCGAAGCCCGGGTCCAATACGACGCCCGCCCCTGAATACAGCAACGTATTTCGCAAGAACGGGACGTCGTCATGGTCGCCCGGATCGATACGATGTGGCGGTGGGCATCGACACGCTTCGCCGCCGGCCACTGGACCGTCTCGCCGAACTACCGTGGGCCCTCTGGTTTGGCTTTCACGTGCTGCTCTACCTGGGTGTGTGGGCGGTGGGGTTTGTCGTCTACGCCCTCATGGACCCGCCCCGGGGCACGGCATTCGCCGAAGACCTGCTGTTGATAATCATCGGGATCATGTTTCTCGCCCCGCTGTGGGCGCTGCTGAGCATCGCGGCCACCGTGTGTCTCGGGGTGCTGCGTCTGCTGTCCGACGTTCGTTGGTACTGGTTCAGGTTGGCCGCGATCCTGCTCTTCGCCGCGCCTTTTCCGCTGTTCGTGCTCAGCACCTATGGCCTACAGAAGGCTCTCCCCGTAGCTGGTGCCCAGTTGGTGACGGCACTGCTCATCGTCCAACCCCGGCAGAATCCAGGCGGATGGGCCAACCGGAGTCCCGCCATGGATGACCATCGCCGCTAGCGGATCGGGTCGCACCCCGCGTTATCGAATGCTGCTTACCGCAGATGGGTACGGAGGAAGTCCAGCTCCAGCGGGAGCAGCCGCTCGGCAGTGCCGTTCGCGGCCAGGTGCGTGGCACCGGTCAGCGGCAGCACGGCGTGCGGGCGGCCGGTGCTCAATAGGGCCGCGGAGAGCCGGAGCGTGTGTGCGGCCACCACGTTGTCGTCGACCAGACCGTGCACCAGCAGCAACGGGCGAGCCTGGTCCGGGCCGGTGACCGGCTCGGCGGCCAACTCGACAAGCGAATGGTGCGCGTAGACGTCCATGCCGTCCTCCGGCAACCCCAGATAACGCTCGGTGTACGCGGTGTCGTACAGCGCCCAGTCGGTCACCGGAGCGCCCGCGATCCCGCACCGGAACAGCTCCGGGTGACGCAGCACCGCCAACCCGGCCAGCCACCCCCCGAACGACCAGCCGCGCACCCCCACCCGACCCAGGTCCAGGTCGGGGTGCTTGCCGGCGAGCGCGGTCAGGGCGTCGATCTGGTCGGTCAGGATCACGTCGGCCATCCGTCGGTGGATCGCCTTCTCGAACGACGGGGCCACGCCCGGCGTACCCCGGTTGTCGATGGTGACCACCGCGAACCCGGCGTCGGCCCACCACTGTCGCTCCAGCCAGGCAGCCCGGGCCGCCACCACCTCCTGGTGCCCCGGCCCGCCGTAGATGTCCAACAGCACCGGCAGCCGCCGGCCCGTGACGTGGTTGTCGGGGTAGAGCACCGCCGCCGGCAGCCGCCGATCGGTCACCCGTTCCAGCAGCGGCAGCGGCGAGTAGGGCGGGGTGGCCGCGAAGGACCGCAGCTCGGCGACCTCCTGATCGCCGCGATGGATCGTCCACCGCACCCCGGCGTGGTCCAGCGACGCGACCCCGACGGCCAGCACGTCACCGCCTACGGCGGCGGTGTGCCAACCAGAGTCGGTGGTGATCCGACGCGCGTCCACGCCACCGCCGATGGTGGTGCGGACCCGGAACAGGTGCCGCTCACTCGGCTCGCCGTCGCTCGCCTCCACCAACAGGTCGGCCGGACCGCTGACGGCCGGCAGCCGACCCACCACCCGCCGCACGTACAGCGACGGTGGGGTGAGCAGGGTGCCGTCGGCGAAGAGGCACCGTGCGTCGTACCCGTCGTGTGCCAACTCCCCGCCGACCAGCACCCGACCGTCGGGCAGGTGCGCCGGAGTGCCGGCGATCGGCTCGACCCAACGCGGATCCGCCAGCTCAGCGTGCACTTGCGTCTCACCCGTGCGTGGGTCCACCGCCAGCACCAGCCCGTGCTGCTGCGAGCGGCGCAGCACGGTGATCAGCGGGCTGCCCTCGACCCAGGTGACCGCGGTCAGGTACGGGTAGGTTTCCCGGTCCCAGTGCACGTCGACCCAGCCGTCGTCAAGATCCAGCAGGTGCAGGCTGACCTCCGCATTGGGCCCACCAGCCCTGGGGTACGCGACGGCGGTCGGCGGGCTGGCCGGCTCGGCCGGGTCGTGCAGGTGCCAGCGCTCCAGGCGGGACTCGTCGACCCGGGCGGCGAGCACCATGCGGCCGTCCGGCGCCCACCAGTAGCCTCGGAACCGGCCGAACTCCTCAGCCGCGATGTGCTCGGCCAACCCCCAGCTCACCCCGGCGTCCTCGCCGGCCAGCAGGCTGTCGGTGCCCTCAGCGTCGATCACCCGCAGCTCGCCCCGCCGCACACCCTCGGCCGCGTCGGTCACGTACGCCAGTCGCTGCCCGGTCGGGTCCGGACGTGGGTCCAGCACCGGGCCGACAGCGGCCACCTCCACCACGTCGCCGTGCACCAGATCGGCCCGGAACAACCGCCCGGCCAGCGCGAACACCGCGATCCGACCGGCGGCGTCCAGCGCGTACGAGCCGATGCCGGCTGCGCTGAGCCGCAGCCGCTCGCGCAGCGCGCGTTCGCCGGGGGAGAGTGACCTGACGTCCCCGCCTTCGCCCAGCAGGGTTGCCGGATCGGCGACCAGACGCTCCTCGGCGGTGGCCACGTCCAGCAGCCAGAGCGCGTCCGCCGGATCCTCCGGGCCGGCCGAGCGCAGGAAGATCACCCGGGTGCCGTCCTCAGCCACGGAGACAGCGCGTGGCGCGCCGTGGCTGAACCGGCGGGTGCGGGCGGCCAGCTCCGGAAAGTCCACAGGCCAAATCGTAGAGCGGTACGGGAGGTGATGTGGCCGACCTGGGCGGACGCGTCAGCGCCAGCCGGCCCTAACCGCCAGTTAGAGTGACCGTCGTGACGATGCTGCCCGACCGCCGCCTGCTGCTGGTCCACGCGCACCCCGACGACGAGTCGATCGGCACCGGCTCGACGATGGCCCACTACGCCGCGGACGGCGCGCACGTCACGCTTGTGACCTGCACCCTCGGCGAGGAGGGCGAGATCCACGAACCCGCGCTGGCCCAGCTCGCCGCCGCCGAGGCCGACCAGCTCGGCGGGTACCGGATCGGCGAGTTGGCCGCCGCGTGCGCGGCGCTTGGCGTCAGCGACCACCGCTTCCTCGGCGGCGCCGGCCGCTACCGCGACTCGGGGATGATGGGGCTCGCGACCAACGAGCACCCCCGCGCCTTCTGGCAGGCCGACCTCGACGAGGCCGCCGGGCACCTGGTGGAGATCATGCGGGAGGTCCGCCCGCAGGTCTTGATCACGTACGACCCGAACGGCTTCTACGGCCACCCCGACCACATCCAGGCACACCGGGTGGCGATGCGCGCTGTCGAGTTGGCCGCCGCCGAGGGCTGCGCCCCGCTGAAGGTCTACTGGACGGCCATGCCGCTGAGCGTGTTGGAGGCCGGCATGACGCACTTCGCCGAGTCCTCCGACAACCCGTTCGGCGGCATCAAGGACGTTGCCGACCTGCCCTTCGGCACCCCGGATGCCCAGATCGCCGCCCGCATCGACGGCACCGACCACCACACGGCCAAGGAGGCCGCGATGCGAGCGCACGCCACCCAGATCCCGGCCACCTCCTGGCTCTACTCGATCGCCGGCAACTTCGGCGGCGAGTTCATGGGCGTGGAGTTCTTCACCCTCGCGATCGGCGAGAAGGGCCCGGGTGCCGGACCGTACGGCTGGGAGGACGACCTCTTCGCCGGGCTCCCCGAGGAAACCGCCACGGACCGGTCCCCGGTCGCGGCGGCCGGTCTCCGGTGACTCTGCCCGCCGCACCGATGACGCTCTTGGACGACCAGAACGCCCCGCCCCCGGCGGGGCCGCCACCGCGACTGCTGGACCTGGGCCTGCGGGTGGCCGGCGCGATCGTCGTGGTGGTCGCCGGAGTGCTGACCGGGGTGCTGGAGTTGTTGCTTGCCACGGTCCGCGTCGGCGGGCAACTGATCGGCGTGTCGGCACTCCTCGCCGTCGGTGCCAACATCGCGCTGAGCTGGTTCGCGTACGAGGTGGTCGGCCGCAGGTGGGCGGTGGCACTGCCTGCGGTGCCATGGTTCGCGCTGATGGCGGTGGCCGCCATCAGGACCAGCGAGGGCGACCTGTTGCTGGCCGGCGACAACTGGGTCGGCCTGGCCATGATCGTGGCCGGCGCGATGACCTTCGCGGTGATGGGCTTCCGGCAGGTCCTCGCCCCGCCGCCCACGCTCGGGCTGATGACGCCACACAGGTAGGGGTGGTAGATATTCCAGCCAGGGATACGAGCCCCGCGACGGGGCGTACGGCAGGAGGTCCTGGGATGGACAGACGGTGGCGTGATGTCGGGGTGCTCGTGGCGGCACTGTTCGTGGTCAACGTGGTCGCCCGGCTGATCATCCGGTTCGGCTTCGAGGGTGACGACACGGCCGCCGGCCGGGTGTCGTTGGCGATGTTCGCGGTGATCGGGCTGATCCTGGCCGTGGTCGCCTTCCGCTGGGGTCGTCTCCGTCCCTTGGCGGACTGGGCGGCCGACATGGCCCTCGTGGTGGGAGTGGCGATGGCGCTGACCCTGCTGGTCGGGCCCCTGCTGGTCGCTTACAACCCGTTCGCTGACGGTGCGGCGACGTTTCTCGCCCAGATCGGGTTCTACCTGCTCGCCGCCGGTGCAGGGGTGCTGATCGGCTACCTGGTGCTCACCGCGCTCGGGCGTGACTACCGTTCCTGGCAGCTCAAGCGGTACGCCGAGGTCAAGGCCGCCAAGCCGCGCCGCGTCGTCCGCCGCTGACCCGGCCGTTACCCAAGGACGCGCGGCGCCTTGATCAACTCACTATCGCCGTTGTGGGGGTATCCCAAGGACGTCCAATACCCCCACATCGGCGACGTGGAGTCGATCACCGACCGGTAGACGACCCAGAGTCGGTCACCGCACTCAGTGCGGGGCGACCCGGGTCAGGTAGGTGTGGTGGGTGGTGAAGCCGAGCCGCTGATAGAGCGCGACCGCCGCCGCGTTGTGCTGCTCCACCTGGAGGAACGCGTGCGACGCGCCGAGGGACACACCCCAGCCCGCCAACTCGTGGACCACCCGGCGAGCCAACCCCTGCCGGCGGGCTGCGGGCAGCACCTCGATCAGGCTGAGGCCCAACCATCGTCCCTGACCGGTCACCGTGCCCCGGCCGATCGCCACCAGCGTGCCGTCGGCGTACACGTGGGCGAAGCGGACCTGGTCCACGGCGGTGAGCACGTGCCGTCCGGCGTCTGGCAGGCCGCCCTTGCGCCCGGCCGCGACCGTCAACCATTCCGGGGTCGGCGCGGTCGCCAGCTCGACGACCGCACTGCTCCACCCGCCGGCGTCGCCCCTTAAACCGTCGGCGGTCGGCGCCTGGTCGGCCTTTCGGGCGGCGTCGGCCTCCCGGGCGTCCCCGGCGGCTGCGCCGGACAGTTGGGCGGGCAGTGAGCCGGCGCGCGTGGCTTCGCCAGCCTGTGCCGGCCGCAGGGGGAGCGGCGCGGTCTGCACCAGGGTCGGCGGGCGGGCGGTCCAGCCGCGGGCGTCCAACTCGGCACCGACCGGTGCGGCGAGTGGCAGCGGTGTATTGATCATTGCCGGCTGGCCCTGCTCGGCGTACCAGCGCTCGACCGCGTCCACGGCGGCGGGCAGTGGTCGGTCCGGATCGCCGATCGGCAGCGCCGTGTTGGCCCGCCCGGTCCAGCCGTCAGCCGAGCGGAGCAGCCAGTCACCGAGCCGGCCCCGCGTCGGTGCCGGCCAGGCCTCGTCGGCGGCCCGTTCCAGCGCCACGACCGCCGCGGCGGTCGGTCGACGGGTCGGCGGCACTCGTTTGGCACGGTGGACCTGCGTCACCGGGACCCGCAGTTGGCCCTGCGCGGTGGATAGTGTGAGATGAGTCTCGCTCAGCTCGACCAGTTCGCCGAGAGCATCGGAGAAGAGCGGTCGCCCCTCGCGAATCCCCACAATCCGGCGGACTACGATCCGGTGTCCCACATCCTGCTGTCGGAGCACGATCGACCCCCTCCCCGGCGAGATACTAGGCTCTTACCGTCGCGGGTGATCGCGGCGCGTCTTGCGGAGGAGAAGACCGGTGACCTACATCATCGCCGAGCCGTGCGTGGATGTGCTCGACAAGGCATGCATCGAGGAGTGCCCGGTCGACTGCATTTACGAGGGCAATCGGATGCTCTACATCCACCCCGACGAGTGCGTCGACTGTGGTGCCTGCGAGCCCGTCTGCCCGGTGGAGGCGATCTTCTACGAGGACGACGTCCCGGAGCAGTGGAAGGACTACACCGGCGCCAACTACGAGTTCTTCGAGGACCTGGGCTCGCCCGGTGGTGCCTCGAAGGTCGGCAAGGTGGAGAAGGACGCCACCTTCGTCGCCGCGCAGCCGCCGCGCGGCGAGGGCCACTGAACCGGCCCGCGCCGGTCTCGTCGCGGCTACCCGAGTTCACCTGGGACACTCTGGATGCTGCGGCCACCCTGGCCGCGGCGCATCCCGAAGGCCTGATCAACCTCTCCATGGGCACGCCGGTCGATCCGGTGCCCGAGGTGATCCGCCAGGCGCTCGCTGACGCGTCCGACGCTCCCGGTTATCCGCTGACCGCAGGCACCCCGGCGTTGCGGGCCGCGATCGCGGCGTGGGTGTCCCGGGCCTGTGGCGCTGGGGTCGACGGTCTCGGTGTGCTGCCGACAATCGGCTCGAAGGAGCTGGTCGCCTGGCTGCCCACCCTGCTCGGCGTTGGCCCGGGTGACGTGGTGGTGGTGCCGTCGATCGCGTACCCCACGTACGAGGACGGGGCCCGGCTGGCCGGTGCGACAGTCGTCCGCACCGACTCGCTCACCTCTGTCGGGCCGACCTCGCGGGTCCGCTTGGTCTGGGTCAACTCGCCCGGCAACCCGACCGGTCGGGTGCTGCCCGCAGCGCACCTGCGAAAGGTGGTCGACTGGGCCCGGGAACGCGGCGCGGTGGTCGCGAGCGACGAGTGCTACCTGCCCCTCGGCTGGTCGGCCGAGCCGGTCTCGGTGCTGTCCCCGCAGGTCAGCGGTGGCAGCTATGCCGGGGTTCTTGCCGTGCACTCGCTGTCCAAGCGGTCCAACCTCGCTGGCTACCGGGCCGGCTTCGTCGCCGGTGACCCGGCGCTCGTCGCCGAGTTGCTCAAGGTTCGCAAGCACGCGGGCATGATCGTGCCCGCGCCGGTGCAGGCGGCGATGGTGGCCGCACTGGGGGACGAGCGACACGCCGAGGAGCAGCGGGAGCGCTACCGCGCCCGGCGGGAGGTGCTCGCCGCCGCGTTCACAAGTGCCGGCTTCACCGTCGAGCACTCCGAGGCGGGTCTCTACCTCTGGCTGACGCGCGATGAGGACTGCTGGCAGACCGTCGACTGGCTGGCTCGGCGCGGCATCCTGGTCGCCGCCGGAGTCTTCTACGGCCCCAGTGCCGGGAAGCACGTCCGGGTTGCACTGACCGAGTCCGACGAGCACGTCGCAGCGGTCGCCGGCCGGCTGCGGGCTTGACCCTGGGCGGCCGGCGATGACCGACGGCACGAGCGGGCGGTACGCCGCGGTCCGGGCGGCGGTGATCGGCACCGGCCTGATCGGTGGATCCGTTCTGCTGCGCCTGGCCGATGCCGGCCTGGACGTGGTTGGTTGGGATCCGGACCCAGCGACCCGTGATCGGGCCCAGCGCCGGGGGGCGATCGCCCCGGCCACGATCGAGCAGGCTGTGGCCGACCGGGATCTGGTCTTCCTCTGCGGCCCGCTGCCCACCCTCCCGGTCACCCTGGCCCGGGTGGCCGAGCTGACCGCGCCCGGCTGTGTGCTCACCGATGTCGGCAGCACCAAGGTCGAGGTGGCTGAGGCGGCTGCCCGGCTCGGCCTCACCGACCGGTTCGTCCCGGGGCATCCGATGGCCGGCGCGGAGTCGTCCGGCATGACGGCTGCCTCGCCGACCCTGCTGGCCGGTGCCGCCTGGGTGCTCTGCCCGGCGTCGGGTGCCGCGACGGACGCCTTCCGCTGGCTGACCGGGCTGTTGGTGGAGTTGTTCGGTGCCCGGGTCGTGCCGATGTCCGCGCCGGCTCACGACTCCGTGGCCGCGCTCGCCTCGCACGTGCCGCACCTGCTGGCAGGTGCGCTGGCCGGGGCGACGCAGCGGGCTCCGCTGCGCGACGCGGTGCTGGCGCTGGCCGCTGGCAGCTTCTCCGACGGCACGCGGGTCGCCGGGACACCGGCGGAGCGGACCGCGAACATGCTGCTCGGTAACCGCGACCGCGTGCTGCACGAGTTGGCCGCGGTCCGCGCGTTCCTGGACGGGTTGGCCGCCGAGCTGCGGGCCGACGACGCCCCCGCGCTCATTGCCCGGTACGCGGAAGCCAGGGCAGCCCGTTCGGCGCTGCTGGACCGGCGGTTCGACGGTCAGGCCCTGGATTTCCCGGCCGGCGGCGACCATGACGCCGAGGTGACCTGGCTGCGCGGTCTGGGCGACGCCGGCGGGCACCTGACCGGGTGTCGGATCGGCCCGGACGCCGTCTCCTACACCGCGTGGCTACCGGTGGCTGACTAGGCTGAGAGGCATGGCGGTGGACAGTCCGGTGGTGCAGGTGCGCGGCGAGGCGCACCGGGAGGTGCCGCCCGAGCTGGCCCGGTTCGCGGTCACCGCGACCGCGCGGGATCGGGACCGGGAGGCCACTCTGACTCGGCTGGCCGAGCGCGCCGCCGCCATCCGGGTGCTGCTGGACGGCTCCGGGCCGGCGGTGGCGCGGCGGGAGACCGGCGACCTGCGGGTGCGACCGGAGACCCGACGCTCGGGCGAGCGGGTGGTCGCCTGGCACGGCAGCGTGACCACCACGGTCACCGTCACCGACTTCACCAGCCTCGGTGAGCTGATGCTCCGGTTGGCCGATCAGGATCAGGTCGAGGTGGCCGGGCCCTGGTGGGAGCTTCGCCCGGACAGCCCCGCGTACCGCGAGGCCCGACACGCCGCGATCAGCGACGCGCTGTTGCGCGCCCGGGAGTACGCCGAGGCGCTCGGTGCCCGCGTCACCTCGCTGATCGAGCTGGCTGACGCCGGCCCGGGTGACCGGCCGATGTTTGCCCGTGCGGCGTTCCCCGGTGGCGGCGGCTCGGGTGGTGGCCCGCCGGAGCTTGAGCTGGACCCACAGCCGCAGACCGTCCAGGCGGCCGTGCAGGCACGGTTCACGATCAGTGCGCCGGTCCTCGACTGATGCCAACGGCTCGGGTGCTGTCCGTCGACGAGTTGGTGGGACGGGCGCTGGCGCTGGCTGAGGCCGGTCCGCGACAGTTGTTGGGCATCGCAGGTGCGCCGGGCGCCGGGAAGTCCACCCTGGCCGAGCAGGTCGTGGCAGCCGTCGGCCCGACCGCCCGGCTGGTGCCGATGGACGGCTTTCACCTGGCACAGTCTCAGCTGGTCCGGTTGGGCCGCGCGGGCCGCAAGGGTGCGAGGGACACCTTCGACGCCAACGGGTACGTGTCGCTGTTGCGCCGGTTGCGCCGGCTGGAGCCCACTTCGGTGTACGCGCCGGAGTTTCGCCGGGAGCTGGAGGAGCCGGTGGCGGGGTCGATCGAGGTGCCGCCGTCGGTCCGGCTGGTGGTGACCGAGGGCAACTATCTGCTGCTGCCGGATTTTCCGTGGCAGGAGGTGCGGATGCTGCTGCACGAGGCGTGGTTCCTCGATCTGGACGCCGAGCTGCGTCAGCGTCGGCTGACCGCCCGACACGAGGCCTTCGGGCGAACGCCGGAGCAAGCGCGCGAGTGGGCGCTGGGCACCGACGAGGTAAACGCGGCCCTGATCACCCCCACCGCCGACCGGGCCGACCTGGTGGTCCGCCTGCCCGAGCCGCCGGCGGCCTGACCGGCCTGCCGAGGTCGGCACAGCCTGACCGGCCTGCCGAGGTCGGCACAGTTAGTCCAACTCGCGGACCGGCCGGGCGGGGTTGCCGACGGCGACCACGTTGGCGGGCAGGTCACGGGTTACCACCGCGCCCGCGCCGACGACGGTGTTCGCGCCGATTGACACACCCGCCAGCACGATCGCGCCGCCGCCGAGCCAGACGTTGTCGGCGATGGTGATCGGTTTGGCGGCTTCCCACTTGTCCCGGCGCGGTTCGGGTTCTACCGGGTGGGTCGGTGTGAGCAGCTGCACGTTCGGTCCGATCTGCACATCGGCACCGATGGTGATGGGTGCGACGTCGAGGAAGACCGCGTGGTAGTTGATGAAGCTGCGTGGCCCGATGCGAATCTGCCAGCCGTAGTCACAGTAGAACGGTGGGCGGATCCAGGTGCCCTCGCCGAGTTCGCCGAGAAGGTCGCCCAGTGCCGCGAGTCGGGCCTGCGGGTCGGCCGCGGCACAGGTGTTGAAGCGTTCCATCAGCCGGGCGGCCCGGTCCAGGTCAGCGATGATTTCCGGGTCGTCAGCGAGGTAGGGCTCGCCGGCGAGCATCCGGTCCTTCATGGAGGTCATCCGGTCGATGATGCCCGCCGAGCCTGTCGTTGGTTGGCAGGTCCGTCATATTTTCGACCCCTTTTTTGCATACCGCGTATGTAATACTGACGACGGTCAATGCACCTCTCATGGGTAATGACGCTCCAACGAGGAGGATCCGTTGCATCGACGCAGCAGAATGACCATCGCAGTCACCGCCGTGGCAGCCCTCGTCCTGGGCACTCCGGCGACCGCCGTGGCCAGCCCACCGACCACCATCGCCCCCGACGCCGCCCCGCGCACCGCGACCGGCGTCGCCGCCACGAAGACGGTCACCCTGCTCACCGGCGACCGGGTCACCGTCAACTCCTCCGGGTCCGCCGCTGTCCGTCCCGGCCCCGGACGTACTCATCTGCGCTTCCTCACCACCCGCGATCGCGGTCAGCTCACCGTGCTGCCGCAGGACGCTCTACCGCTGGTCCGCGCCGGTCGGGTCGACCGGCGACTGTTCAACGTGACCGGGCTGATCGCTGCCGGGTACGACGACGCCCGCCGCGACAACCTGCCGGTGCTGGTCACCGGCGAAGCGGGCGCGCGGCAGCGCACCGCTGCGGCACCCACCGGGCTGACCGTCACCGCACAACTGCCCGCAATCGGCGGCGTCGCCGCGACGGCGGACAAGAAGCAGGCCACAGCGGTCTGGGCGGCGCTCACCGGCACCGGCGACCGAGTCGGCACGGCGGGGGTTGCCGACCGGATCTGGCTCGACGGCCGCCGACACATCACCCTGGACCACAGCGTGCCGCAGATCGGTGCCCCGGCCGCGTACCAGGCGGGGTTCACCGGCCAGGGCGTTCGCGTCGCGGTGCTGGACACCGGCGTGGACGCCAACCACCCCGACCTGACCGGCCGAGTCGCGGAATCGCGGAATTTCACCGAGGTCACCGAGGCCGGTGACACGGTCGGCCACGGCACCCACGTCGCCTCGATCATCGCCGGCAGCGGTGCCGCCTCGGGCGGCAAGTACCGAGGCGTCGCTCCGGACGCCACGCTGCTCGCCGGCAAGGTCTGCGAGAACCAGGGTTGCTCGGATTCGGCAATCCTGGCCGGCATGCAGTGGGCTGCCGTCGATCAGCAGGCCGACGTGATCAACATGAGCCTGACCGGGACCGACACGCCCGACGTCGACCCGCTGGAGGCGGCGATCGAATCGCTGACCGCGCAGACCGGCGCGCTCTTCGTGATCTCCGCAGGCAACGACGGCTCGGACGGGTCGGTTGGCTCCCCGGGCACCGCGGACTCCGCGTTGGCGGTCGGCGCGGTGGACCGCGACGACGTGTTGGCCGACTTTTCCAGCCGCGGCCCCCGCGTCGGCGACGGCGGGCTGAAGCCGGACATCACCGCTCCCGGGGTGGAGATCGTCGCCGCCCGCGCCGACGGCACCGAGTTCGGCGCGCCGGTGGGAGAGGGGTACGTCGCGCTCTCCGGCACCTCGATGGCCGCGCCACACGTCACCGGCGCGGTGGCGCTGCTCGCCCAGCAGCACACCGGCTGGGCGGGACCCCAGCTCAAGGCCACCCTGATGGCCTCGGCGAAGCCGCACCCCGAGCAGACCGCGTTCCAGCAGGGTGCCGGCCGGGTCGACGTGGCCAGGGCGATCACCCAGCGGGTCGTCAGCGACCCGGTCAGCGTCTCCTTCGGGCAATCGGCCTGGCCGCACGACGACGACACCCCGGTCGCCCGCAAGGTCGGCTGGAGCAACGACGGCCCCGACCCGATCACCCTGGACCTGACCCTCGAAGTGACCGGACCCGATGGGCAGCAGGCCCCCGCCGGCATGTTCACCCTCGCGGCTGGCCAGGTCACCGTGCCGGCCGGTGGCACCGCCGGCACCACGGTCACCGCGGACACCCGCCTCGGCGACGCTGACGGTTACTGGACCGGTCGGATCGTGGCCCGTTCCGGGGCGGCGGTCGCGGTCACCCCGCTGGCCGTGAACCGGGAGGTGGAGAGCTACACGCTGACCGTGGAGCACCTGAACCGCTCCGCCGAGCGCACCGCGGACCACTGGACCACCCTGTTCGGGATGGACACCTTTGCCTACTGGGACCTCGTCAGCTCGGACGGGGTGGCCACCGTGCGGGTGCCCAAGGGGCACTACGGCCTCAGTGGCGTCGTCTTCGAGCCCGCACCCGAGGGTGAGCAGGGCGGGATGTCCCTAATGGCGCAGCCCGAACTGACCATCGACCGGGACACCCGGATCGTCGTGGACGCCCGCCGGACCAAGCCGGTACGGACGACCGTTCCGGACCGGGACGCCGCCCCGGTGTTGATCGACATCAGCGGCAACTTCACGGCCGACGACGGCAGCGGATACGGCATCGGGGTCTGGGCGGACACGTTCACCGGCCTGACCAGCGGTCATCTTGGCAAGCCGGTCTCCGCCGACCGGTTCGTCGCGACCGTCAGCAGCCAGTGGATCAAGCCGGACACGACCAACAGCCCGTACCTGTACGCGCTGGCCGAAGCGATTCCTGGCCGGGTGCCCACGGGGTTCGTCCGTGACTACACCCGACGGGACCTGGCCGCCGTCGTGCACCGGTTCCGTGGCGGCTACCCGGGAATGGAGGCCGAGCGGACCGTGTACCCCGTGCTGGAGTACAACGTCGGCGGCTCCGCCCTGGTCCTGCCCACCGTCGTGCCCGGCCAGCGGGTCGAGTACTACAACACCAAGGGTGTGAAGTGGGAATCCGACATCTACTTCGGAACGCGGGACGGGGACGGCTGGTTGAACCCGCAGGCGGCGCTCTTCTCCACCCCCACCGCGTACCGGGCCGGGCGGACTGTGGAGGAGACCTGGAACCAGGGCCCGTACGCACCGTCGTTCCCGACCCCGCGCTGGCCGCACCAGAGCATCTCCCGGGTCGGCGACACCATCCTGGCCGACGTGCCGATCTTCAGCGACGCCGCCGGGCACCCGGGCGGCTCGCTGAGCGACAGTGAGCACACCAAGCTCTGGCGCGGCGGCAAGTTGGTCGGCGAGAGCGAGTACGCCGGCTACGGAGAGTTCACGGTGCCGGCGGGTAAGGCGGACTACCGGCTCGTCACGTCGTCGAAGCGAAGCTTCACCGACCTGAGCACCGAGGTGGAATCCAGCTGGACCTTCCGGTCGGGGCACGTCGCCGGCGACACGCCGGCCCGACTGCCCCTGTCGGCGGTGCGCTTCGCGCCGCCGTTGCGGGTCGACAACAGTGCTCCGGCCGGTCAGGCCTTCGTCGTCCCGGTGCAGGTGCAGCGGCAGCCCGGCGCGCGGGCCGCCCGGGTGGAGAAGCTCGCTGTCGACGTCTCGTACGACGGCGGGAAGACCTGGGGCAAGGCGAAGCTGGTCCGCACCTCCGCCGACGGCTGGTCGGCTCTGTTGCACCATCCAGCCGGCACCGGCCACGTGTCGCTGCGGGCCACCGCCCGGGACACCGCCGGTAACACGGTGACGCAACGGATCATCCAGGCGTACCGGTTGCGCTGAGGCGTACCCCTGTCGGGTCCGCGGCCGAGCGCCGCGGACCCGGCGGGTCCGTCAGTCGTTGGCGTGCAGGGCGGCGTTCAGCTCGATGCCCCGGCCGGTGCGCGGCCGGGCCTCCAGCGCACCGGTCACCGAGTTGCGCCAGAACAACAGGCCGTCGACGCCGGAGAGCTCCCGGGCCTTGACCACCCGGCCGTCCGGCAGGGTGACCTTCGAGCCGGCCGTCACGTAGCAGCCGGCCTCGACCACACAGTCGTCGCCGAGGGAGATGCCGATGCCGGCGTTCGCGCCGACCAGGCTCCGCTCGCCGATGCGGACCTTGTCGGTGCCGCCGCCGGAGAGGGTGCCCATGATCGACGCCCCCGCGCCGACGTCGGAGCCGTCGCCGACCACCACACCCTGCACGATCCGCCCCTCGACCATCGAGGTGCCGAGCGTGCCGGCGTTGAAGTTGCAGAAGCCCTCGTGCATCACGGTGGTGCCGGCGGCCAGGTGCGCGCCCAGGCGGACCCGGTCGGCGTCGGCGATCCGCACACCGGCGGGGACCACGTAGTCGGTCATCCGGGGGAACTTGTCCACCCCGTAGACCGCCAGGTGGCGGCCAGCTGCCCGCTCGATCACCCGCAGCTCGTCCACCCGCTCCGGTGGGCACGGCCCGGCGGACGTCCAGGCCACGTTGGCCAGCTTGCCGAAGATGCCGTCGAGGTTGAGCTGGTTGGGTCGGACCAGGCGGTGGGAGAGCAGGTGCAACCGGAGGTACGCGTCGGGGGCGTCCTTGATCGGGTCGTCCAGCGAGCCGATCACGGTGACCACCTGGACGGTACGCAGACCGGGCAGTGACCGGTCCCCGAGCGCGGCCGGCGGCAGGTCGAGCACGTCCGACTTGTCCTCACCGGCGACCAGCGGCAGCTCGCCGAGGCCCAGCTTGCCCGTCGGGTACCAGGTGTCGAGCACCTGCTCGTCTGCGGTGACCGTAGCCAGGCCGATGCCCCAGGCGGAATCTGCGGACGTCACTGTTACACCTCTCGGTCGCGGCCGGGCGGGCCGCAGCTCACTCCTCGCGCTGACAGACCTGAAGGTACCGTGCGAACCATGGAGAACCCGCTGACCCCCGAGGTCCTCGCCGATCCGGTGCAGCTGACGCGCGCTCTGGTCGACATAGAGTCCGTGTCCCTCAACGAGAAGGTGATCGCCGACTGTGTCGAAGAGGTGCTGCGGGGCGTACCGCACCTGACCACCCACCGGCACGGCAACACCGTGATGGCGCGCACCGACCTCGGTCGGTCGCAGCGCATCGTGTTGGCCGGCCACCTCGACACGGTGCCGCTGAACAACAACTTTCCGTCGACCATGCGCGGCGACCTGATGTACGGCTGCGGCACCTCCGACATGAAGTCCGGCGTCGCGTACGCCCTGCACCTGGCGGTGACGCTGCCCGAGCCGCGCTACGACGTGACGTACTTCTTCTACGAGGCCGAGGAGATCGAGTCGCAGTACAACGGGCTCAACCTGGTCGCCCAGGCCTTCCCGGAGTGGCTGGAGGCGGACTTCGCGGTGCTGCTGGAGCCGACGTACGGCCTCGTCGAGGCGGGCTGCCAGGGCACCATGCGGGCCGTCGTGACGACGACGGGTGAGCGGGCCCACGCGGCGCGTTCCTGGCACGGTGTGAACGCCATCCACGCTGCCGGTGAGGTGCTGCGGCGCCTTCAGACGTATGAGGCTCGTCGGGTCACCATCGAGGGGTGCGACTACCGCGAGGGCATGAACGCGGTGCGCATCGTCGGTGGAGTCGCCGGCAACGTGATCCCCGACCACTGTGAGATCGAGGTCAACTACCGGTACGCGCCGGATCGCGACCCGGCAGCCGCGGAGGAGCACCTGCGGGAGGTGTTCGCTGGCTTCGAGGTGGTGGTGACCGACGCGGCGGCCGGCGCGGCCCCTGGGCTGGAGGCGGCTCCGGCGAAGGAGTTCCTGGCTGCGGTGGGCGCGGCACCGATCGGCAAGCTGGGCTGGACGGACGTGGCCCGGTTCGCGGCCATGGGCATCCCTGCTCTGAACTTCGGCCCGGGCGACCCCAACCTCGCCCACCACAAGGACGAGCACGTCGAGATCAGCAAGATCCGCGACGGCGCGGCAACCCTCCACCGCTGGCTAGCCCCAGCCTGACTGCCCCTGTGCACCCGGCCCGGCTCGCGCCGGTGATCGGCTCGCGCCGGTGATCAAGAGGTTCGCGTCAGCCGGGCCCGTTGTCGGTGACGCAAACCTCTTGATCAGCTCCGGAGGGGGTGGAGGCGGGGGCGGGGGTGCGGGGGGTTGGGTCTTGTTCGCGGGTGCGGCGGCGTTCGGCCACCACGTCTCGGATCCGTCGCTGCATCTGGCGACGGATCCGGATCATCTCGTTGTTGCTGATCACGCTGTCTCCTCCCCCGAAGGCGCGCGCCCGGGCATACCCGGTATGTGAATAGTAAGACGTACGGGGGAGTCGAATAGTTGCCCATGATCCCGAACTATTTCTCGACGTCCGCGCCTCGCGCACCCGGCAGGTGTCCCTCCACTACGGTTGCCCCATGAGCCACAGCAACGGACGGAAGGCCGGTCGCGGTCCGGGACAGGAACGGCACCGAGGCGCGGTCACGCTGCGCAGAGGGGCGATCCCGAGCAGCACGGCCGACCAGCGGTTGCTGGATTCACGTGGGCGGGGCGACTGGAAGACCAAGGACGCCTGGCGCGCGCTGCGCATCCTCTCCGAATTCGTCGAAGGCTTCGACACCCTCGCCGACCTGCCACCGGCGGTCAGCGTGTTCGGCTCCGCACGCAGCGGGCCGGACAGCGCCGAGTGCCGGCTGGCCGAGCAGGTGGGTGGCGCACTCGCCCGGGCCGGTTACGCGGTGATCACCGGAGGTGGGCCGGGGGTGATGGAGGCCGCCAACCGTGGCGCCAGCGAGGCCGGCGGGCTGTCCGTCGGGCTCGGCATCGAGCTTCCGTTCGAACAGGGCATCAACGAGTGGGTCGACCTGGCCATCGACTTCCGCTACTTCTTCGCCCGCAAGACGATGTTCGTCAAGTACGCCCAGGCGTTCGTCGTGCTGCCCGGTGGGTTCGGCACCATGGACGAACTGTTCGAGGCTCTCACCCTGGTGCAGACCGGCAAGGTCACCCGGTTCCCGGTGGTGCTCATGGGGGTCGCCTACTGGCAGGGCCTGCTCGACTGGATGCGCGACACGATGGCCGCCGACGGCAAGGTCGGGCCGGTCGACCTGGAGCTGATCTGTCTCACCGACGATGTCGACGCCGCGGTCCGGTACATCGTCGAGGCGGAGGCCGCACTCTCCGTCGAGCAGGAGGCGGTCCGCGACGAGGCCGTCGCCCGCACCGGCGCTGACCAACAGGCCGCAGCCGTTCAGGCAGCCGACCAGCCGAGGGACAACTGATGGCGGCGATCTGCGTCTTCTGTGCCTCCTCCCGTACCCTCGATCAGCGCTGGTTGGACCTGGCCGCCGAGACCGGTGCGGAGCTGGCCCGGCGCGGGCACACGCTGGTCAGTGGCGGCGGCTGCGTCGGCATGATGGGTGCGCTGGCCGACGGCGCCCGCTCTGCCGGTGGGCGCACCCTGGGCGTGATCCCACAGTCGCTGGTCGATCTGGAGGTCGCCGACCTGGCCTCGGATGAGCTGCTGGTGACCGACTCGATGGCCAGTCGTAAGACCCTGATGATCGACAAGTCGGACGCGTTCCTCACTCTGCCCGGCGGGCTGGGCACCCTGGACGAGCTGTTCGAGGTGTGGACCACCGCGACCCTCGCCCTGCACGCCAAGCCGATGGTGCTGATCGACACCGACGGGTTCTACCGCCCCCTGTTGGACTGGCTGGACAATTTGTCCGACCAACGCTTTCTCAAGACCGCGGGCCGCGACCTCCTGACGGTGGCCGACTCGGTCCCCGCAGCCCTGGACGCCCTGGAATCCCGCCTAACCTGACCCGGCCCCCACCCCATCCGGCGGCCGTCCACCCCCGTTGATCATGAAGCTGGCGGCACCGCTGTCGGCGTGTCGCGCCGCTAACCTCATGATCGACGAAGGTGGATGGGGTGGGGTGAGCGATCGGGTGGGGGAATGAGTGGGGGAATGGGTGGGATGGGGTGGTGTCGTATGGGCGTGATGGGATGAGCTGATGCAGGCGTACCGGTTGGTGCGGCGGTCCGGGGGGTCGGCGCCGGGGGACCCGCCGGCCGGGGGGACTTCGGCTGGCGGTGGCACTTCGGCTGGCGGTGGCACTTCGGCTGGCGCTGGCGCTGGTGGTGGTGGCGCGTCTGCGGGTGCTGTCGGGCCTACCGACGGGACGGGCCTGCGCGTCGACGCGGTGCAGGCAGAGGTGGTCGGGCACACCGACGGGCCGATGCTCGTGCTCGGCGGCCCAGGCACCGGCAAGACCAGCACGCTGGTCGAGGCAGTCGCCGCCCGCGTGACCGAGGGGGTCGACCCCGAACGGATCCTGGTGCTGACCTTCGGTCGCCGAGGCGCGACGGCGCTACGCCAGCGCATCGAGGCCCGCATCGCGCAGGACGGCCATCGAGTGCTGCGCGAGCCGCTGGTGCGCACCTTCCCGGCGTACGCCTTCGGGTTGCTCCGCCGAGCCGCCGCCGAACGAGGCGAGCCTTCGCCCCGGCTGCTCACCGGCCCTGAGCAGGATCTGATCATCCGCGAGCTGCTGGACGTGGTGGGCGAGGAGCCCGAGGACGACCCCGTCGGCTGGCCCACCGACCTGCGCCCGGCCCTGCGGACCCGGGCCTTCGCCGGTCAGCTACGCGACCTGCTCATGCGCGCCGCCGAGCGCGGCGTAGGCCCGGTCGACCTGGCCCGGCTGGGCGAGAAGCTCGGCCGCGCCGACTGGCCGGCCGCCGCCCGCTTCCTGCGGGAGTACGTCGCCGTGCTCGCGCTGCGTGACGTCAGCAACCGGGGCTCCATCGCGTACGACCCAGCGGAGCTGGTCCGGGCGGCAACCGGGCTGCTGCGCGACGACGAGGAGTTGCTGACCGCCGAGCGCCGCCGGCTCGCCCACGTGTATCTCGACGAGTTGGCCGACAGCGACCCCGCCCAACTGGAGTTGCTCTCGGTGATCGCAGGCGGCGGCAAATCCCTTGTCGCGTTCGCCGATCCGGATTCCTCCACGTACGCGTTCCGGGGTGCCGACCCAGCCGGGGTGACCACGTTCCCACACCGTTTCCGGACCGCCTCCGGAGCGCCGGCCGCGCAGGTGCTGCTGACCACGTCGTACCGGGCCGGGCCGGGTCTGCTCGCCGCGATCGCCCGGCTGGGCCGCCGGCTGCGTGGCCCGGCGGCGCACCGCCGACTGCAGCCGCTGCCGGACGCGCCACCCGGGGCGGTCGAGGTGCACACGTTCCGCTCGGCGACCAGCGAGGCAGCCTGGCTGGCCCACACGCTGCGCTCGGCCCACCTCCTCGACGGCGTGCCCTGGTCGCGGATGGCCGTGCTGGTGCGATCCACCGCGTTGCAGCTGCCCACCCTGCGGCGGGCACTGCACGCTGCCGGCGTACCCACCGTGGTGCACGGCGAGGACCTGCCCCTGCACCTGCAACCGGCGGTCGCACCTCTGCTGCTCCTGCTGCGCTGTGCACTGGAGCCGGATCGACTGGACGAGGAATCGGCGGTCGTGCTGCTGCACTCGTCGCTCGGCGGCGCTGACCCGCTGGCCGAGCGGCGGCTGCGGCAGGGCCTGCGCGCACTCGCGTTGGCCGTCGGCGACCGACGCCCCTCCGGGGAGCTGATCGTCGAGGCGTTGCGCGATCCGGCGGAGCTGGCCGGCATCGACCGGCGCTGGGCCGAGCCGGCGCAGGCGGTGGCTGGGCTGCTGGCCACCGCACGGGACGCCGCCGCCCGGCCGGGGTCGACCGCCGAGGACGTGCTCTGGGCCGTGTGGCACGCCAGTGGTCTCGCCGAGCGCTGGGCGGGCGCGATCAACCAGGGGCGGCCGGCGGCCGGCGAGGGTGACCTGGCCCGGCGGCGGCGGGCCGAGGCGGCCGACCGTGACCTGGACGCCGTGCTGGTGCTCTTCGATGCGGCGGCCCGGTTCACCGACCGGCTGCCCGGTGCCCGCACCGAGGTCTTCCTCGATCACGTGCTCGCTCAGGACCTGCCAGCAGACACCATTGCCCCAACCGCCGACCGGGGCGCGGCGGTGCGCCTGCTCACCGCGCATGCCGCGAAAGGCCTGGAATGGGACCTGGTCGCGGTGGCCGGTGTGCAGGAGGGCATCTGGCCGGACCTACGACTGCGCGGCAGTCTGCTCGGCTCCGAGCGGCTTGTCGACGTGCTGGCCGGCCGGTCTGTCGACGGTGCCGCCGCGGCGAACGTGGTGGGCCAGACCTCGGCGTTGCTGGACGAGGAACGCCGGCTCTTCCACGTCGCCATCAGCCGGGCCCGGCATCGGCTGCTCGTCAGTGCCGTCGCATCGGCCGCCGTCGGCGGTGACGACCACGAGGAGCAGCCGAGCCGGTTCCTGCACGAGCTGGGCCCCACCGCGCCGCCCACACCGCCGAGCGGTGCCGGGCCGGTCGACCCGACCGCACCGCCGGGTCCGCGCACCGGCCCGCAGACCGGGGATCCCGCCGGCAGCCCGCCGAATGCCCTCGCGTCCGCCGACGGCGCACCCGAGGGCACGACCAACGGAGCGACCGGCGGCACGAGCAGCGGCACGACCAACGGAGCGACCGGCGACACGAGCAGCGGCGTGACCAACGGAGCTACCGGCGGCACGAGCAGCGGCACGACCGAGGGCGCGAGCGGCGGCGCGACGACCAACGGTGACGGCGAGCCGGACCGCCCCGGGGCACTGCCGGTGACCCGCCCACCCCGGGCGCTCACTCTGCCGGCGCTGGTAGCCGAGTTGCGTACCGCCATCACCGACCCGGCCGCCCCGGCGGGCCGGCGGCGCGCTGCGGCGGCCGAACTGGCCCGGCTCGCCGCCGCCGGGGTTGCCGGTGCACACCCCGACGACTGGTGGGGGTTGCGCGCGCTCTCCGACGACCGGCCGCTCGTCGACGACGGGGATCCGGTGCGCGTCACCCCGTCGGCGATGGAGAGCGCACTGCGGTGCAGCCTGCGGTGGCTGCTGGAACGGCACGGCGGCAGTGGCCCGACCAGCACCGCGCAGGGGGTGGGCAACCTGGTCCACGCCGCCGCGATGCTCGCCGAGGACGCCAGCGCCGACCGGGGCGCTCTGCTCGACTACGTGGCCGCCCGGTTTGATGCGATCGAGCTGGCGGCCCGGTGGATGGCCGGGCCGGAGCGGGAGCGCGCCGAAGCGATGGTCGACAAGTTGCTGCGCTGGCTGGCCACCAATCCGCGTCGGTTGCTCGCCATCGAGCACGAGTTCGCGGTCCGCCTGAACGACCCGAATCGGCCGGTCGACCTGACCGGTCGGGTCGACCGGCTGGAGGTCGACGAGGCCGGGCGGCTCGTGGTGATCGACCTGAAGACCGGAAAGTCCACAGCTGTCACCGGCACCGAGCTGGCCGAGCATCCGCAGCTCGGCGCGTACCAGGCTGCGGTGGAGGCGGGGGCGTTCGCCGAGTTCGGTGACGAGTCCGGGGGTGCTGCGCTCGTACAGCTCGGCACCTCGGCCAAGGACGCCAGGGAACAGAATCAGCCGGCGGCCGGTGAGGGGCCGGCGGCCGGTTGGGCGACCGCGCTGGTCCGGCGAACCGCCGATACGATGGCAGCCGCCACGTTCGCCGCGGTGGCCAACTCGAAGTGCCGGGTCTGCCCGGTACGCACCAGCTGCCCGGTCTCCGGGCAGGGGCGTCAGGTGGTCGAGCCGCCAACCACCCGACGGACCAGTGAGGGCGAGGAGTGAGCCGGTGTTGCGACCTGAGACAGCACCGTGAGCCAGCCCACCCTGTTCGGCGCGGGCCCCGCGCCGGCGCCCCGGCTGGCGGACTCCGGCCCTCGGTACACGCCGATCGAGCTGGCCAAGCTGCTCCGGCTGCCAGCGCCCACCCGGGAGCAGGCCGCGATCATCGCCGCCCCGGTGGAGCCGCTGCTGGTGGTCGCGGGAGCCGGGTCGGGCAAGACCGAGACGATGGCCGCGCGGGTGGTCTGGCTGGTCGCCAACTCGTACGTGCGCCCGGAGCAGATCCTCGGGCTGACCTTCACCCGTAAGGCGGCCGGCGAGCTGGCCCACCGGGTCCGCACCCGGCTCGACCAGCTGATCCGCAGGCTCGGCCGACAGGGCCGTGACCCGCTGGACGATCCGCTCGCCGGCGAACCCACCGTCTCCACCTACCACTCGTACGCAGGGCGGATCGTCTCCGAGCACGGGCTACGGGCCGGGTACGAGCCGTCCACCCGGCTGCTCACCGAGGCGTCCCGCTGGCAGTTGGTCGACCTGCTGGTGCGCAACTATGACGGCGACATGTCCGAGGTGGATCGGATGCCGAGCACCATCACCGACGCGGTGCTGGCGCTCGCCGGGGAGTTGGACGAGCATCTGGTTGCGCCGGACCAACTGGCGGCGTGGACCGGTCGGTTCTTCGCCGAGGTGCAGTCCCGGCCGGGTCGGGTGTACGCCGACGTACGCAAGGCGCTCACTCTGCAGCAGACCCGGCTGCGCCTGCTGCCGCTGGTACGGGCGTACGCCCGGCGCAAGGAGGACTTCGAGGCGATGGACTTCGCCGACCAGCTCGCGCGGGCGGCTCGGGTGGCCCGGGATCACCCGGGGGTCGGCGAGATCGAGCGGGACCGTTTCCGGGTGGTGCTGCTCGACGAGTATCAGGACACCAGTCACGCCCAGGTGGTGTTGCTCAACGCGTTGTTCGGTGGCGGGCACCCGGTGACGGCGGTGGGCGACCCGTGCCAGTCGATCTACGGCTGGCGGGGTGCCAGCGCCGGCACCCTGGATCGGTTCCCCACCGAGTTCGCCCGCGTCGACGGTCAGCCGGCCCAGGCGCTCGGGCTCACCACGAGCTGGCGTAACCGCCCGGAGATCCTGCGGGTGGCGAACGCTCTGTCGACTCCGTTGCGGGCGGCGGGTGCCCGGGTGCCTGAGTTGCGCTCGGCGCTGACCGTTCGGGACCCGATCCCGCACCGCAGCCCTGGCGGTGCCGCAGGCGGCACGGTGCACTGCGCGATGCTGACCACGTACGCCGACGAGGCGGACTGGATCGCCGACAGTGTGCTCGCCGCTTGGCGTGGGGCGGCCCGGATGCCGGGCGCGGCCCCCGAGCACATCCCGGTGGCGCAGCGCCCGACGACTGCCGTGCTGGTCCGGGTCCGCAGCCAGATCCCGGCGATCGAGTCGGCGCTGCGCGAGCGCGGCCTCCCGGTGGAGGTGGTCGGGTTGGGCGGTCTGCTGGACACGCCCGAGGTGCGTGATGTGGTCTGCACGCTGCGGGTGTTGGCCGACCCGACCGACGGTGCCGCGCTGCTGCGGTTGCTCACCGGTGCCCGTTGGCGGATCGGGCCGCGTGATCTGGTGGCGTTGCACCGGCGGGCTCGGGCCATCGCCAACGCTCGGCGGCAGTTGGCCGCTGACGACACCTCGGAGATCACCCCCGACCTGCTGGACGAGGCGACCCTGGTGGAGGCGCTGGCCGATCTCGGGCCGGCGCAGGCGTACTCGGCGGAGGGCTTCGCGCGGCTTCGCGCGTACGGCATGGAATTGGCGCTGTTGCGCTACCGCCTGGACCAGGCGCTGCCGGATCTGATCGCGGACATCGAGCGGACCATCGGCTTGGACGTGGAGGTAGCGGTGCGGGCCGGCCGGGACGGTGCCGGCGACGCCGGCCTGGCCCGGGGCCACCTGGACGCGCTCGGTGATGTGGCGGCCCGGTTCAGCGGGGAGACGCCGGGCGCGACCCTGTCCGGCTTCCTGTCCTACCTGGCGGCCGCCGAGGACGAGGAGCGCGGTCTGGCGCCGGGCGAGGTCGAGGTGGTGGAGGGCGCGGTGCAGGTGGTGACCGCGCACGCCGCGAAGGGCCTGGAATGGGACGTGGTGGCGGTGGCCGGGCTGAGTCGCGGGCTGTGGCCGGGGCCGGTACGCAACTCCGACCACTGGCTGGGCGGGCTGGGCGTGTTGCCGTTCCCACTGCGCGGCGACGCCGACGGGCTACCCGAGTTGGCGCTGGACGAGGCGGCGGACCAGCGGGCTGTGGCCCGGGCGGTGACCGACTTCACCGACGCGTGGCGGGCGCACGACGAGCGGGAGGAGCGCCGGCTGACGTACGTGGCGGTCACCCGGCCGCGCCGGCTGCTGCTCTGTTCCGGGTACTGGTGGGGGGAGGGGACGAAGCGGCCGCGCGGCCCGTCGGTCTTCCTGCGCGAGGTGTACGACGCCTGCCTCGACGGTGGGCCGGGGCACCTGATCGACGCCTGGGCACCGGAGCCGACCCCGGATGCGACGAACCCTACGGCCGAGGTGGTGCTCCGCGCGGAGTGGCCGGCCGACCCGCTGGGCGGCCGCCGGCCGGCGTTGGCCGAGGCCGCTGGGCTGGTGCGCCGTCTGATGTCCGACGGCCCGGCTTCGGTGGTTGCCGAGCCGGTGGGGCCGGTGGTTGCCGGGCCGATGGTGTCGGTCGAGCCGGAGGCGGATCCGGAGGTGGCGCGTTGGCAGCGCGAGGCGGATCTGCTGCTGGCCGAGCGGGCCGAGCTGACCCGGCTCTCCGGTGCGGTCGAGGTGGCTCTGCCCGGGCAGTTGAGCGTCACCCAGTTGGTCGCGTTGCGGCGCGACCCGGCGGCGCTTGCGCGTACACTGCGCCGCCCGGTGCCGGCCGAGCCCAACCCGTACGCCCGCCGAGGCACCGCCTTCCACGCCTGGTTGGAGCAGCGTTTCGGCGCTGACCGTCTGCTGGATCTGGACGAGTTGCCCGGTGCGGCCGACGCGGATGCCGCGCCTGACGAGGCACTGGTCGAGCTCCAGGAGCGGTTCCTGGCCAGCGAGTGGGCCGACCGGTCACCGGTGGAGGTGGAGGTGCCGTTTGCCACGGTGATCGCCGGGGTCGTGGTGCGGGGGCGGATGGACGCGGTCTTCTCCCGGCCGGGTGGGCGGTTCGACGTGGTCGACTGGAAGACCGGCGCGCAGCCCAGCGGGCCGGCGGCGGAGGTGGCCGCTGTGCAGTTGGCCGTGTACCGCCTGGCCTGGGCGGAGTTGGCCGGTGTGCCGGTCGACCGGGTGGGCGCGGCGTTCCATTACGTCCGGCACGGGGTGACGGTCCGGCCTGCCGACTTGCTGGACGTGACGGGGCTCACGGCCATGATCGCCCAGTTGCCCGAAGATTCCGCCCAACATTGACCGCTGCGGGAAAATCCGTGGTAGGTTGACCGGGTTGCAGTTTTGGTTACCAGAGACTCTGTGTGCGCCTGGCGGGATTGTGGCCCCAGGCGCTCTTTGTTGTGTCCGGAGTTCTCCGGGCGGGGCGACCAGAAGCGACAGGCGATTCGCGCATCCCCGCGCGGAGCGCTCCTCTTCGGGCACGCAACAAGTGCGTGTCCGACGTTCCGTCAAGGAGACGAAACACATGGCTATTGGCACCGTGAAGTGGTTCAACGCTGACAAGGGCTTCGGCTTCATCACCCCGGACGGCGGCGGCGCTGACGTCTTCGCACACTTCTCGGCGATCCAGTCCTCCGGCTACCGGAGCCTGGACGAGAACCAGCGGGTCGAGTTCGAGGTGACCCAGGGCCAGAAGGGCCCGCAGGCGGAGAACATCCGCCCGCTCTGATCTTCGGATCGGTCAGCATTACCTGTCGCGCCCTCCGGGTGTGACGGTGACGGGACCGGCCCGCCCCGCCGCCGCCTGCGCACGCAGGTGGCGGCCCGGCGGTGGGCCGGCCCGTACTCCAATCGGTTCGTGCTTGTGAGTCCTGGCTGCCTTTTTGCCGCCGGTGACAGCGCCGACTTCGGCGCCCTCCCTCGACACGTGCCGCGTCGAGGAAGGCTTCCGCATGACCACAGTTATTCCTTCGTTCGCTCATACCGGTCTGGCGCCGGCGCTGCTCACCGCGCTGACCGCGCAGGGCATCACCGAGCCGTTCCCGATCCAGTCGGCGACGCTGCCTGACTCGCTCGCCGGCCGGGACGTGCTGGGCCGTGGTCGTACCGGCTCCGGTAAGACCCTCGCCTTCGGGCTTCCGCTGCTGTCCCGCACCGCTGGCCGTAAGGCCCGCCCGGGTCGTCCGCTGGCCCTGGTGCTGGTGCCGACCCGTGAGCTGGCCCAGCAGGTCACCACCGCGCTGGCCCCGTACGCCCGCGGTGTCGGGCTGCGCTGCGCCACCGTCGTCGGCGGCCTGTCGTTGCAGCGGCAGGCGGACGCCCTGCGTGCCGGCGCCGAGGTGGTCGTCGCCACCCCCGGCCGGCTGCACGATCTGATCAACCGTGGCGACGCCCGGCTCGACCAGGTCGAGATCACCGTGCTGGACGAGGCCGACCAGATGGCCGACATGGGCTTCCTGCCGCAGGTCACCAAGCTGCTGGAGCAGGTCGCGCCGCAGGGGCAGCGGATGCTCTTCTCCGCCACTCTGGACGGCGGTGTGGACCGGCTGGTCCGCCGCTTCCTGAGCAACCCGGTCACCCACTCGGTCGACCCGGGCACCGCCACGGTCACCGCGATGACCCACCACGTGCTGCACGTCGAGGCTGCGGACAAGCCCGACGCACTGACCCGGATCGCCGCCCGTGAGGGCCGCACCATCCTGTTCATGGGCACCAAGCACCGCGCCGACCGGCTCGCGCGCCAGTTGCTCTCCAAGGGGGTACGCGCGGCCGCGCTGCACGGCGGTAAGTCCCAGCCGCAGCGCACCCGCATCCTGGAGCAGTTCCGCAACGGCCAGGTGACCGCTCTGGTCGCCACCGATGTCGCGGCCCGGGGCATCCACGTGGATGGCCTGGACATGGTGGTCAACGTGGACCCGCCGACCGAGGCGAAGGACTACCTGCACCGGGGCGGCCGGACCGCCCGGGCCGGCGAGTCCGGTTCCGTGGTCACCCTGGTCCTGCCTGAGCAGCGTCGGGATGTGTCCCGGCTGATGGCCGTCGCCGGTATCCGGCCCGAGTCGGTCCAGGTGCGCTCCGATGGTGAGGCGCTCGCCCGGGTCACCGGTGCTCGCGAGCCGTCTGGTGTGCCGGTGACCATCGTTGCCCCGCCGGCACCTGCTGGTCGGGTTCGTACCGCTGGCGGCCCGGTCGCCGACGGCGCCGCCCGGCCGGCGCACCGCGCGTCGGGTCGGTCCCGCCGCCCGCGCCGCCCGCGCACCGTCTGATCTCTTACGCTCCGACCGACCCGCCCCGCTTCGGCTGGGCGGGTCGGTTTCGTCTGCGGAGGATCCGGTCGGCCGCGCTGGCCCCGGCTGCCTGGCCCCGGCTGCCCGGCCGCGCTGGCCCCGGCTGCCCCGGCCGCGCTGGCCTCGCCGTCCGGCCTCGCTCGCCTCGGCTGCCCGGCCGCGCCGTCCGGCCTCGTTCGGCGCGCCGCCCGGTCTGCTCGCCGCGCCGTCCGGCCTGTCCGCCGCGCCGTCCGGCCCTCTCGTCTGAGTCGGTAATCAGCCTCGGTTGGGTCGGCTGGCCGACTGTGCCCCGGCTGTCCGTGGTCGAAGCTGGCCAGCGGGGGGAAGTCGGGCGGGGGTCCGGCACGGGAGGGGTGGCCATGGCGGGCGAAGCCGGCTCGGGTGCACTGCGCGAACTGATCCTGGTGGTCGCGGTCGCGCTCGCCGGTCTGTTGCTCGCCACGGTTGCGGTCTTCGCACCCTGGCACGCCACCTCGGCGGGTAACGCTCCCGCCGGTCTGGTGGAGCTGCACAGCCCTGGCGATCCGGGCACCGGCCAGGTGGTCGCACACGGGAGCTGAGCAGCGGCCGGCCGACCGGGGCCGTCAGAGGGGCAGGCCCGGTCAGGATCGGTACGAGGTGTGGTCGGGTCGGCGGGGCACCGACCCGACCACATCGCCTCCGCGGCTGTCCGTCAACCAGCGTGGCCTCGCCGATCATGGAGTTGTGGTGGGCAACAGAACGCCCGTAAAGCCCCAAACCAGGCACCACAACTCCATGATCGTCAGACCTGGACCCACCCCTGGACCGCGATCTTGCACTTTCTGTCCCGACACAAGGGGCATCCCCACCCATGTCGACAACCACAACTGCAAGATCGCGGGATCTTCCTCGACACACCCTGATCTAGCAGGAGTCGCGTTATGGGGGGATTTGGTGCGGGCTTGCGCCGGGGGTGACCGGATCTACGACGTCGTGGGGGCGTCGGTGAGCAGGTTGGCGAGGGTGGTGCTGTCGACCACTGTGGCGATCGCCCCGTGCACCGCCAGCCAGACGTCGGTCAGCCCCGCGGCCACTCCGTGATAGCTGGCGCGCTCGGCCGGCAGGCCCCGCACGGTGGTGAGCGTGCCACCGACCGCCCGTAACACGTCCCCGACGGTGATTTCGTCGGCTGAGCGGGTCAGCGCGTACCCGCCGTCTGCGCCGCGATGACTGTGCAGCAGACCAGCTCGGCGCAGGTCGAGCAGGATGCCCTGGAGGAAGCTGAGCGGGATGTCCTGCACCTCGGCCAGGCTGGCCGCCTTCACCAACTCGCCACCACCGACGTCACCGTCGCCGCCAGTACCGGCGGCGACGGCGAGCATCGCCCGGAGCGCATAGTCGCTGCGCGCGGAGACGTACACCTGTCAGTTGCCCGCCTGGTCGAGCACGCCCCAGCGACGCCGGATCGCCTTGTCCGCCGCGCCGAACGCGGCGTCCACGACCAGGCCGAGGACCAGGATGACGATCATGGTGGAGAGCAGCCAGGGTGCGTCGGACAGCTCGCGGGAGTAGGTCAGCTGGGCGCCGAGCGAGGTCTGCGAGATGCCGACCACGAGGAGCTCACCGGCCATCAGGCTGCGCCAGGAGAACGCCCAGCCCTGCTTGAGACCAGCGACGATCGCCGGTAGGGCGGCGGGTGCGATGACGTACCGGTAGAGGTTGAGCCCCCGGGCACCCAGGTTGCGGCCGGCGCGAAGCAGTAGCGGCGGCACGTAGTCCACACCGGATATCACTCCGTTGGCGATGGACGGTGCCGCGCCGAGCACCACCACGAAGAAGATGGCCTTCTCGCTCAGCTCGAAGAGCAGGATGGCCAGCGGGAACCAGGCGATCGACGGCATGGTCTGCAACGCTGTGATCATCGAGCCGATGGCCGCGCGCAGCACCGTGGACCGGGCCACCGCCAGGCCCAGCAGCAGGCCGACGGCGACCGAGAAGACGTACCCGACGGCGGCCCGGCGCAACGTGGTGAGCAGGCCGTCCCAGAGCTGCGGGCCCTGGGCCTGGGTGATCAGCTCGCGGCCGACCTCCAGCGGCCCCGGCAGGGAGTACGGCGGCTTCCAGCCCGACCAGACCACGAACTGCCAGGCCGCGATGGCGATGGCCAGCGCCGCCAGCTTGGGCCAGGTGGCCGCCCAGATACGGGCGCCCCGGGAGGCCTCCTTGTCCCGGCCGGCGATCTCCAGAGCGTCGAGGCCGGAGATCTCCGCGTCGGTACGCGCCGAGCTGGTGAGGGTGTCACTGGCCATGGCGGCCCACCTCCGTACGGAGCCGCTCGGTGACCTCGGCGGCGATGGCGGCGACCTCCGGGGAGTCGATCCGCCGTGGGCGCGGAATGTCCACCTCGGTGGAGTAGATGATCCGACCGGGTCGGCTGGAGAGCAGGATGATCCGGTCGGCGAGTCGGGCGGCTTCGCGGACGTTGTGCGTGACGAAGAGCACCGAGAGTTGGCGTTCGGACCAGATCCGCTCCAGCTCGTCGTGCAGGATGTCGCGGGTCATCGCGTCCAGCGCGCCGAACGGCTCGTCCATCAGCAGCACCGGGGTTTCCAGGGCCAGGGTGCGGGCCAGTGCGACCCGCTGCCGCATGCCGCCGGAGAGCTCGTGCGGGCGCTTGCGGCCGAAGTCGGCCAGGTGCACCGTGCGCAGCAGCTCGGCGACCCGTTCGCGGCGCTCGGCCCGGGGCAGCCGGCGCAGCTTCAGCGGCACCTCCACGTTGGCGTCGACGGTCAGCCACGGGAAGAGCGCCGGCTCCTGGAACATCAGGCCCGGGTTGGCGTCGCCGGCCAGGGTGATCTGTCCACCGCTGACCCGGTCCAGCCCGGCGACCAGGTTGAGCAGGGTGCTCTTACCGCAGCCGGACGCGCCCACCAGGCAGACGAACTCGCCGGGCGCGACGTCCAGCGACACACCGTCGAGCGCCAGGACGGCGCTCGCCCCGCGCCCGTACACCTTGGTCACGCCGGAGAGCGCGACCGCGGTGGTCGCGCTTCCCGGTGTCGTCGTGGTCGACGTCATGGCTGGACGACCTCGGGCTTGCCAGCCGCCTTGAGCGCGTTGTTGAGGTACTTGAGGTCGTACAGGCCCTTGAGGTCGACCGGGTCGGTCAGCTTGACCTCGACGGCGTGGTCGAGCCCAGCCTTCAGGGAGGAGGGGATCGGGTCGTTTGTGAATTCCAACGTCGGCCACGCCTGCTTGATCAGCTTCAGGTCCAGCGGCTTTCCGGTGATCTTGCCGATCGCATCGGAGATGGCCTGCTGGGCCTCGTCGGGCTTGGTGTTGACGAACTCGTTGGCGGCCACCTGGCCGTCGACCAGCTTCTGCACCACGTCCGGGTGCGCCTTGAGGAACTTCGTGCTGACCAGCAGGTTGGTGATGACGAACTTCTTGTCCGGCCACAGGTCGCGCTCGTCGACGAGCAGCTTGCCGCCGGCGTTCAGGAGTTGCGAGACGAACGGCTCGGGCACCCAGGCGCCGTCGATCGCGCCGCTTCGGAACGTCTCCAGGGTCTGGGCGTTCTGCTGCGGGACGATCTTGACGTCGCCACCACCCTCCTTGGTGGTGGTCAGACCCTGCTGCTTGAGCCAGTAGCGGATCGCCACGTCCTGGGTGTTGCCCAATTGCGGGGTGGCGACCTTCTTGCCCTTGAGGTCCTGCGCGCCGCTGATGCCGGGCTTGACCACCAGCGCCACGCCGCCGGAGGCCGCGCCGGAGATGACCCGGACGGCCTCCCCCTTGGACTTGGAGAAGGCGTTCACGGTCGGGTTCGGACCGATGTAGGTGGCGTCCAACGCGCCGGAGAAGACGGCCTCGATGGCCTCCGGGCCGGCGTTGAAGGTCTTCGGGTCCAGCTTGACGTCGGCACCGAGCTTCTCGGCGAAGATGCCCTTCTCCACGCCGACGACCGCCGGCGCGTGGGTGATGTTGGGGAAGTAGCCGAGACGCAGCGTCACCGGGCCGGAGCTGCCACCCGTGCCGTCGCTGTCGTCGCCGCACGCGGCGGTGCTGCCCAGAGTCGCCGCGCTGAGGGCGGCGAGGGTGGCCAGGGTGACCATCCGGCGCAGGGGAAGCCGTCTCATCGTCCATCCAATCCGCAGTATTCCTACTTAGTTGGTAGGAAGAGTGGGCCAGGCTGTGGTTAGCGTCAAGACGCATCCACATGGCGGGATGTCACGTCTCAGATATGTCGGTATTTCCTACCAGCTTGCTAGGGTTGTTGCCGCTGGCCGGGATGAGTCCGGAGCGGATCACCGCCGCCCAGGCCAGATTCCGCCGGGAGGAAGCCGAGCGGGTCGGCGCCGAGGTGCTACCCCTGGTAACAGCCCCGGTCGCGGCGGCTCCGGGGAGGTCGCGGGTGGCGGCGGTGCCGACGCGCTAGGGTCGATCCCGTGGCGGCGCGGAGATCCAGAATTCCAGCGACGAAGTATCCGGTCGAGCGGTTCACCCTCGACAACGGCCTGCGGGTGGTGCTCACACCCGATCGCAGTGCCCCGGTCATCGGGGTGGCGGTGGTCTACGACGTCGGCATCCGCTCGGAGCCGGAGGGGCGCACCGGCTTCGCCCATCTCTTCGAGCATCTGATGTTCCAGGGCTCGGAAAACCTGGAGAAGTTGGCCCACTTCCGGCATGTGCAGGGCGCCGGTGGCACCTTCAACGGCTCCACCCACCTGGACTACACCGACTACTTCGAGACGCTGCCGAGCAACGCGCTGGAACGCGCGCTGTTCCTGGAGGCGGACCGGATGCGCGGCCCCCGGCTGACCGAGGAAAACCTGCGCAACCAGGTCGACGTGGTCAAGGAGGAGATCCGGGTCAACGTCCTCAACCGGCCGTACGGCGGCTTTCCCTGGCTGACCCTGCCGCCGGTCATGTTTGACACCTTCCCGAACGCACACGACGGCTACGGCTCCTTCGACGATCTGGAGTCGGCGACCGTCGCCGACGCTGCGGACTTCTTCCGTCGCTACTACGCCAGCGGCAACGCGGTGCTCGCGGTCAGTGGCGACATCGACGTGGCCGAGGCGACCGAGCTGGTCAACCGGCACTTCGGCGACGTGCCGGCCCGGCTCGCGCCGGTTCGGCCCGACTTCACCGAGCCCGACCTGACTGCCGAGCGGCGTACCTCGTACACCGATGCCCTGGCTCCGCTGCCGGCGGTGGCCGGCGCCTGGCGTGTGCCCGACCCGGTCACGGACTTCGCCGGCTACCTGCCGTACGTGGTGCTGGCCGAGGTGCTCACCGACGGGGACGCGTCGCGGCTGGTCGAGCGCCTGGTGCAGCGTGACCGCACGGTGACCAGCCTCGGCGGTTACCTCGGCTTCATGGGCGACCCGTTCGACGTACGCGATCCCACCGCACTGCTGTTGCAGGCGCACCTGCCACCCGGGGGAGACGTGGACAAGGTGCTGCGCACCATCGACGAGGAGTTGGACCGGCTGGCCAGCGACGGGCTGACCGACGGTGAGCTGGCCCGCACCCAGGCCCGGATGGCGACCCACCTGCTGCGGGACACCGACGCGGTGCTCGGCCGGGCGCTGCGCATGGCGGTGCTGGAACAGCAACGCGGCGAACCGGGCCTGCTCAACGAGCTGCCCCGGCTGGTCGGCGAGGTCACCGAGGAGCAGGTCCGGGCCGCTGCGGCCACCCTGCGCCCGGAGCGTCGGGCCGCGATCGAGGTCATTGCCGGAGGCGCCCGATGAGCACTGCCACCACTGCTCCCGCCGGGCCACGCACGCTGCCCCCGCTCGGCCCCAACCGCAAGCTCAAGGTGCCCAAGCAGGCCGAGCGCACGCTGCGCAACGGCCTCACCGTGATCGCCGTACGCCGGCCCGCCGTGCCCCTGGTCGAGCTGCGGCTCTGGGTGCCGTTCGGTCGGGTCCACGTGGCGCGCGGCGCGATGCTCTCGCAGACCATGCTGTCCGGCACCGAGTCGATGACCAGCGTGCAGATCGCCGCCGAGTTGCAGAAGGTGGGCGGTGGGCTCTCCGCGGGCGTCGACCCGGACCGGCTGATGCTCGCCGGTGCCGGCCTGGTCACCGGTCTGGACCGGATGCTGGAGCTGTTGGCCGAGGTGCTGACCAGCGCCAGTTATCCCAGCGACGAGGTTTCCACCGAACGGGACCGACTTGTCGACCGGATCCAGGTGGCGCAGAGCCAGCCGGCGCACCTGGCCCGGGAGGCGCTGCTGAAGCGGGTCTACGGCCGGCACCCGTACGCGACGCAGACCCCGGAGCCCGGCCAGATCCGGGCTGTCCGGCCGACGGCGCTACGTACCCTGCACTCGGAGCGGGTGCACCCGGCCGGCGCGCAGTTGGTGCTGGTCGGCGACGTGCAGCCGGAAAGGGCCCTGGACGCAGCCGAACGGGCGCTCGGCGGCTGGGCGGGCGCCGGGCGCACCGCCGAGTTGCCGGCGACCCCGCCGCTGGAGCCGGGGCCGCTGCTGTTGGTCGACCGGCCCGGTTCGGTGCAGTCCTCGCTGCGGATCGCGCTTCCGGCGGTGTCCCGCACGGACCCCGACCACGCCCCGCTGCAACTGGCCAACCTGATCTTCGGTGGCTACTTCTCCTCCCGTTGGGTGGAGAACATCCGCGAGGACAAGGGCTACACGTACGGCCCGCACTCGGGGATCGAGCACTCCGTCGCCGGGTCGGTGCTGGTCGCCTCCGCCGAGGTGGCCACTGAGGTCACCGGGCCGGCGCTGCTCGAGACGACGTACGAGTTGGGTCGGCTGGCGTCGCTGCCACCGAAGCCCGAGGAGTTGGAGCAGGCCCGCCAGTATGCCCTGGGCACTCTCCAACTCGGCATGTCCACTCAGGCCGGGTTGGCGGCGTTGACCAGCGCGTACGCGGGCAACGGGCTACGCCTGGACTTCCTCGCCGAGTACGCGGCGAGGTTGGCGAAGGCCAGTATCGACGACGTCGCGCAGGCGGCGGCCCGGTACCTGGCACCAGCCCGTGCGGCGATCGTGGTGCTCGGCGACGCGGAGCGGGTCACGCCGGGGCTGGCCGCGTTGACCACGATTCGAACCGAGCCTGTCTCGTGAGCGAGCGCAGCGCGCGTGCCAGGCGACTCAGCAGCGGAGGGCTGGCGTGAACGGGGAGGCGGCGCCGCCGTTGGCCCGCTCCACGCTGGATCGGGCCGCACACCGGCGGGGTAACTCGCAGTGGTTGACCGAGGCGTGGCTGCGTGCCCGGGTGCTGCTACTCGACTCGACCGACGAAGGTCGGACGCTCGCCCGTACGGGCACCACGCCTCCGGCATTGGTGCTGTTCAGCTCGGCTGACGTGCCCGCCGGGTCCGAGTCGACGGCGATGTTCCTCGGTGTCGAGCCGGACGGGGTGCCGGTCTTCGCGGTCGACGCGCCGCTGCCGGCCGTACCGGGCACCCGGGCGGTCAACCTGCGCGAGGTGGGCCACCTGCTCGCCGACCGGGAGGCCGGCATTTTCACCACCGCACTGGCGCTGGTCAACTGGCACACCCGGCACGGCTACTCGACGAGCACCGGGGCACCGACCGCGATGGACGAGGCCGGTTGGTCCCGGGTGGATCGCAACGGTGGGCGGATCTGGCCGCGTACCGATCCGGCGATGATCGTGCT
This sequence comes from Micromonospora sp. DT201, assembly GCF_049841575.1. NCBI lineage: Bacteria > Bacillati > Actinomycetota > Actinomycetes > Micromonosporales > Micromonosporaceae > Micromonospora > Micromonospora sp. DT201. The sequence goes on from NZ_JBNCKP010000001.1 coordinate 364,858, forward strand.
GGTGCACGACGGCGTGGACGGCCCGGACGGGCGTTGCCTGCTCGGCAACAACGCCAGCTGGCCGGGCACCCCGGGCGGTCGGCGCTACTCGTGCCTGGCCGGCTATGTCGAGCCCGGCGAGTCGGCGGAGGCCGCCGTGCTGCGCGAGGTCCGCGAGGAGGTGGGCATCGGGGTGGGGCGCATCGGGTACGTGGGCAGCCAGGCCTGGCCTTTCCCCGGCTCGCTGATGCTTGGGTTCCTGGCCGTCGCGGACCCGAAGGAGCCGGTGCAGGTCGACCCGTCCGAGATCGCGTACGCCCGGTGGTTCGACCGCCGGGAGATCGGGGCGGCGCTGGCCGGGCAGACGGTGGACGTCGGTGATGGGGCTCGGCTGATCCTGCCGCCCCCGTCGTCGATTGCGTTGTTCCTCATCCACCGTTGGCTGGATGGCTGGGTGGACGCCGACCGTTGAGCACGGTCCCGGCCCGTGGCCGCCGTTGCCGCGGCGGTCACGGGCCGGGAACACGGGCCGTCGTGGTCGGCGGGTGCGAGTAACGCGGCGGGGGAGCCGGTCCGACCACGACGGACGTGCGGTGGAATCAGGTGCTGGTGCGGCCTGGTCTGTTTCGGAAGGCGGGTCGGGGCTCGCTCAGCGGCAGGACCTTCACCCGTTGTTTGCCGGCGCGGACTGCGCCGACGGTGGCCAGGGCGCGGGCCAGTAGCAGTGCGGCGTCCCGGTCCTCGGCGTGCACGGTCTGCCGGCGCGGCTCGGGCGTGGTCGTCTCGTCGCGAAGTCGGTGGCCGTCCGCCCAGGCGGCGGCGATGTCCCCGTCTGCGACGGCGCGGATGTCGGTGCGAACGATCAGGAACCGCATGAGGGTCTCCGGATGAACCGCGACGGATGAGCCAGTGTGGAAGTTCCACGTATTCGAGGGCCATGTTACGCCGCGTGTTCATTCCAGCAACGCAAACGCGCCTATCGGTTTTGAGCCTCGTCCGATCATCCGATGGCTGCTCAGGGGCCTTGAGCACGCAACGCGACGGGGCCGCCGGCAGTACGCCGGCGGCCCCGTCCCAGTTACCAGGTCAGTTCAGATCGAACTGGCCGCCCTTCGCTCCAGTGATGAAGCCGAGCCATCCTGCCCGGTTGAACAGCAACACCGGGCCGCCTCGGTCCTTGCTGTCGCGCAGCGCGACCGCCGACGGGCCGGTGCTCAGCGGGGCGACCTCGACGCAGTTGGAGGTCTGGCTGCGCGTGCTGGTACGCCACGGGGCGTCCGCCAACGAGTGGGCGGAGACGGACGGCGTTGTGCGGATGTCGTTCATGGTTCTACTCCTGATGTGAACCGATCCGATGGGACGAGTGGTGCCGCACGCCCCGACGGAGGGTCCCCCGTGGATCACCGGTCCGTCAGCCGCCCCGAATCCCCGCGGCGTTGGGACGGCGCCGTTGCCGGCCCGAACGCCACTGTGGATTGGGGCACCGCCTCGGTCAGCCGCCCCGTCGCCTCGATCAGCCAAGAGCGGGTGTCCGATTTGCTAAGTGCTGCCGTGCATAGCCACTCGAACACCACTTTATAGCTATTTAGCGTGATCGCCTCGGTCGACATGACGTCGGTGAACCCACCTTCGATGGCCAATGTCTCCGGATCGAGGGGATCGGCGAACCGGTAGACGGAGAACGCGGTCGGCGGAAGGTACCAATTGCCCACCTGAGTGTCCCGTAGCAGTACATGCAGAGTCACGTTGGGTTGCTGCGACAGATGGCAGAGCTGGACCAGTTGCTCGCGCAGCACCTCCGGCGGCCCGGCGCGGCGGCCGACGAGGGCCGCCTCCTCCAGGACCGCGGTGTAACGCGGCGCGTGTGGCTCCCGGGTGAGCAGCGACTGGCGGGCCATTCGCGCCTGGACCTCGGTCTCGGGCTCGTCGCCAGGCTCCGGTTCGCCGGCGCCCGCGCTCACCTCGCGAGCCGAGACGATCCGGACCTGCGCGTACTCGGGGGTCTGCAACAGGCCCGGCACCAGCACCGGGTTGTACTCGGAGATCTCCGCGCAGCCCGCCTCCAACTCGGCCCAGCTGCGCTGCTGCTGCGTCATCACCGGGAAGTTCTTCAACCAGACCTTGATGTCGCCGGCCTCAGCGAACGCGAGCAACTCTTCCTGCGCCGCCGCGTCGGCGCCGTAGAGGTCGAGCAGAACCCGGACGTCCTGCGGGTCCGGCCGACTCCGGCCGTTTTCCAGGCGGGACAGTTTGGACGCGGACGCCCAACCGATTCGTTCGATGACCTGGTCACCGGTGAGGCCCGCAGCTTCGCGCAGGCGGCGCAGGTCTACGCCCAACCGTCGACGACGCATGATCGGGCCGGGTGAGGCAGGAGGCACAGTGTCCTCTTTCCCGTCGACCGCCGCAGACGCGACGGTAACTGTATGAAATTCGCCCCCCACGGTCAGTATGGACGGCGCGACCGGCGTCGGAGGTACCGGCGGGGGCGTGTCTTGCGAAAAATGGACCACGGGTACGCCGGATGACGACGGACCTACGGTCGCAGCCCCGTCGACCACGCCCACCTGGGCATGCCATCCCCGCCGGAGGGACCCCCATGCGCACCGTCCTGCGCCGACCCGACTTCCGCCTGCTCTTCGGCGGCTTGTTAGCCAGCATGACCGCCGAGTCGATCCTGCTGCTCGCGCTCGCCATCTGGGTCAAGGATCTGACCGGCTCCAACGGGCTCGCCGGCGGCACCATCTTCGCCGTCGTCGCCCCGATGACGCTGGCACCACTGATCGGCTGGTTCGTCGACCGCTACCCGCGTCGGCCGTTCTTCGTCGCCGCGAACGTGATCACCGCGGCGCTGCTCACCCCGCTGTTCCTCGTCGGAGACGCGGGTGACGTCTGGATCGTCTACCTGGTGGCGGCCCTGTACGGACTGTCGTCCATCACGCTCGGCGCGGCGCTCAGTGGGCTCATCCGGGAGTTGGTGCCGGTCGAGCTGCTGGCCGAGGCGAACGGCGTGCTGCAGACCGTACGCCAGGGGATGCGACTGATCGGCCCGCTGGTTGGCGCGGCGCTCTACGCGGCCCTCGGCGGCTGGGCGCTGGCCGGTATCGGCATGGTCGGATTTCTGACCGCGGCGGCGGTGGTGATGGCGCTGCCCACCCCGCAACAGGTGCCGCCGACCATGCGACTGCGCTGGCCGGCCGAGTTGGGTGCCGGTCTGCGGCACCTGGCCGGCGAGCCGGCCCTGCGTCGGGCCCTGCTCGGCTACGGGCTCGGGTCACTGGTGATGGGCTTCAGTGAGTCGCTCATCTTCGCCTACGTCGACCAGGGGCTGAACCGCGACGCCGCGTTCGTGGGTGTGCTGGTCACCGTGCAGGGCGTGGGCGGGCTGCTCGGCGGGCTCTGCTCACCGGCGCTGGTCCGCCGGCTGGGGGAGGTCGGCACCCTGGCCGCAGGCGTCGCCTTCTTCTCCCCGGCCGCGCTCGCGCTCGCGTACCCCGATCTCCGGCTCGCCTTCGCGGCGGTGCTGCTGGCCGGCGTCTCGCTCCCGCTGACGATGGTGGGCCTGCACACGCTGATCCAGCGGCGGACCCCGTCCGCGCTGGTCGGCCGGGTCGCCGCGGCCACCCAGGCGGTGGTCAGCGGGCCGCAGGCGTTCTCCATCGGGGCGGGCGCCCTGCTGGTCGGTTTCCTGGACTACCGGGTGCTGTTCGCGCTGGTCGGAGTGGCCACGCTGGCCGCTGGCAGCTACCTCTGGCGGGGTCGGCACCTGAGCGCTCCGCCCGGCACCCGCCCACCCACGCCGCCGACCCGTCCGACCCTCCCGGCGCCCCGGCGACCGGTAGAGGACGCGAACCGGCCGAGGACGCCGACCGGTCTGTGACTACCGGCGCCCACGGGGTGACGGATACCGGACACGACGAGCGGTCGCCCCACGTGGCGCGACCGCTCGTCGAGAGTGACCCGGCCGGTCAGGCGTTAAGGGCTTCCAGGTGTTGCTTGACCTGGGTGATCGAGGGGTTCGTCAGGGCGCTGCCGTCGGTGAAGCGGATCGTGGGCACCGTCTGGTTGCCGCCGTTGACGCTCATCACGAACTCCGCGGCCTCCGGGTCCTGCTCGATGTCGACCACCTCGTACCCGATGCCTTCCCGGTCGAACTGCGACTTGAGCCGGTGGCAGTAGCCGCACCAGGGGGTGGAATACATCGTCAGCATTGTCGGATCCTCCAACTCCTCCGGCCGCGGCTTGCGGATCAAGCCGAGGCTGTTCGCTGCAACGTTCGGAGGAGCTGAGATGATTCCTGGTTGTGGTGGTTCACTCAGCGTCGGAACAGGTGCTCGCCGGGCTGGACCCGGAGCAACGCTCCGCGGTGACCGCACCCGCAGGCCCAGTCTGCATCCTGGCCGGCGCCGGCACCGGCAAGACCCGGGCGATCACCTCCCGGATCGCCCATCGTGCGCTTTCTGGTGAAATCTCCCCACGGCACGTGCTCGCGGTCACCTTCACCGCCCGCGCCGCCGCCGAGATGCGACACCGAATCGCCCAACTCGGGGTAAAGGGCGTTCAGGCGCGCACATTCCACGCGGCGGCGTTACGCCAGGTGCGATACTTCGCGCCCCGGCTGCTGGCCGGCCGTGCCATGCCCGAGCTACTGGACAGCAAGGTACGGCTGGTCACTCTCGCCGCGGCCCGAGTCGGCCTGCGCGCCGACCGGGCCGCCGCGCGCGACCTGGCCGGCGAGATCGAATGGGCCAAGTCGTCGTTGGTCGAGCCGACGGACTACGTCGTCTCCGCAGCCCGGGCACTACGTGACACACCGCACGAGCCGGCAAAGGTGGCCGAGGTGTTCACCGCGTACGAGCAGCTCAAACGCTCGAACGGCGTGATCGATTTCGAGGACATGCTGCGTGCTGCGGTGTGGGGCATCGAGGAACACCCGGATGTCGGCGAGCAGGTCCGTGGCCAGTACCGGCACTTCGTGGTCGACGAGTACCAGGACGTCAACCCACTCCAGCAGCGGTTGCTGGACGCCTGGCTGGGTGGGCGCAACGACCTCACCGTCGTCGGCGACGCCAGCCAGACGATCTACTCGTTCACCGGGGCGACCTCGGCGTACCTGGTTGACTTCCCGCGCCGGCACCGGAACGCCACCGTGGTCCGGCTGGTCCGCGACTACCGCTCCACCCCGCAGGTGGTCGGGCTTGCCAACGCGGTGATCTCCCAGGCCCGAGGCACCGAGGCGCGGCTGCGGCTGGAGTTGATCGGGCAACGCCCACCCGGCCCGGAGCCCGATCTGCGGATCTTCACCGACGAGCCCGCCGAGGCGAACGCGGTGGCCGCACGCTGCCGGTCGCTGATCGAGGCGGGCACGCCGGCGAAGGAGATCGCCGTGCTGTTCCGAGTCAACGCGCAGTCCGAGGCGTACGAGAAGGCCCTCACCGAGGCCGCGGTGCCGTACGTCGTGCAGGGCGCGGAGCGGTTCTTCGAGCGGGCCGAGGTGCGCCAGGCGATGGTCGCGCTGCGCGCCGCAACCCGATCGGTCGGCGGGGAGACGCCGTTGCCAGCCGCCGTCGTCGAGGCGCTCAGCGCGGTCGGCTGGGCCCCGGACGCGCCCCCGGCCGGTGGCGCCGCCCGCGAGCGATGGGAGGCGCTGTCCGCGCTGGTCCAACTCGCCGAGGAGTACGCGGCCACCCCCGAGGTCGTGCCGATCGGCGAGGCCGCGTCGGTGGAACGCCCCGTCACCCTCTCCGACTTCACCGAGGAGTTGGCCCGCCGGGCCGCCCAGCAGCACGTACCGACGGTGGACGGGGTGACCCTCGCTTCGCTGCACTCGGCCAAGGGGTTGGAGTGGGACGCGGTCTTCCTGGTCGGTCTCGCCGAGGGCACCCTGCCAACGACGTACGCCAAGACCGTCGAACAGGTCGAGGAGGAGCGTCGGCTGCTCTACGTCGGGATCACCCGTGCGCGGCAGTGGCTCTGGTTGTCGTACGCCGTCGCGCGCTCGTCGGGTGGGCGAGCCCGGCGGCCGTCAAGGTTCCTGCCCCAGCTGGACCGCTCCGGCGGCACCGAGCGGGCAGTCAGCGGCGCCGGTCCGGCCCGCCGCCCCGAGCGGCGTCGAACGCAGATCGTCTCCTGCCGGATCTGCGGCGCCACCCTGCTCGCCGGCCCGGACCGCAAGCTTGGCCGCTGCCCCACCTGCCCATCCGACATCGACGATGAGCTGCACGAACGGCTGTGCGAGTGGCGGCAGCGGGTGGCCGGGGCGCAGAAGGTCCCGGCGTACGTGGTCTTCACCGACGCGACGCTGATCGCGCTGGCCGAGCGGCGACCAGCCCGGTCCGAGGAGTTGATCGCCATCGCCGGTATCGGCCCCCGCAAGCTGGGCCTTTACGGGGAGTCGGTGCTGGCGTTGGTGGGGGGCGCAGGGGTGGACGACGTCTGCCCGGAGAAAACTTTCGAAATCTCGTCCTAAATTCGTTTGCCCTCGCCCCGGCGCGAGGAATAGCCTCAGAACACACCACGCGAGCGGCGCCATTCCGGCTGCTCACCGGGGTTGGTCCAGTCGATTCGAGGAACGTGAGGGAGGTGGCACCCGTGGAGATCTTCACCTATGAGCGTCCGACGGCGATGCCGTCTGTCCACGCTCCGCTGTCGGCTGTTTGCGTGGCTCTTTTGGCTGCACGACCGTCGGTTCCGCAGGTGCACCAGGTTCAGGCCGAGCTGACCCTGACCGTCGCGCTCGCCGGAGTCGAAGGGACCAGTGGCTTCACGGGCAATGGCATCCGGGTCGCCAAGAAGCGCATGGATGTCCGCGGCGTTCCACCTCGAGGTAAACCGGTCTGACCATCAGACACCGGCTCACCTCGAGGCCGCGGAACCCGTTACCGGGATCCGCGGCCTCAGTTTTTTGCCCGCCGTAAGTACGTCGGAATGCGATCCACGAGATCGAAGTGAGAGAGAGGTGACCGGGAGATGAGTCTGGCGTTGGCCCCCCTCGACGTGAGCGTCGAAATGGAGGCGAACCTGCCCTGCCGGAAGTTCGACCCCGACCTGTGGTTCTCCGACTCGCCTGCCGAGCTCGAGCTGGCCAAGTCGCTCTGCGGGGACTGCCCGCTGCGCGTCGAGTGCCTGGCCGGGGCGGTGGAGCGAGCGGAGCCGTGGGGCGTCTGGGGCGGCGAGATCTTCGAGCGTGGCGCGGTTGTCCCGCGTAAGCGGCCCCGCGGCCGTCCGCGTAAGGAGGACGTCGCTCGCGACGCCGAGCTTCGGGTCGAGGCCGAGGCGCGCCTGGCGGCCAATGGGCTGTCCGAGGTGCGCGGCGCGGTCCGGCTGGCAGCCTGACATGTTCCCGACCCGTACCAACTACGCCGGTGCCCTGCCGGCAGTGAGTGAGAAGACAATGTTCAACGTCCAGAGTGGTGCCTTCGAGATGCAACTACTCCACGAAGCGTTGTCCCGGGCTCGAATGCGCCGGCCTCAGGCCGGTCGTACCACCACGAGCACTGAGGCAACCCGATCCGCCCGTACCGTCGCCATGAACAGCCGCAACCAGACGGCTCGCGACCTGGGCGTTCTCTAGTACCACCCCACTGAGAAGGGCGGGTGCCGACCGGCACCCGCCCTTCTTGACGTCCTCAGACGACCGGGGCGAAGCCGGGCAGCCAGCGCTCCAGGATGCTGCGGTACGGTGCCTTCGCCTCCAACTGGCAGAGCACCCCGATCGACCCGAGCGTCACCCGGTGGATCAGCAGGTACGACGGCGGCAGGTTGAGTTGCCTGCTCAGCTGGTACGTGGGAGAGCGAGGGCTCGCCAGTCGGCCCGCCTCGCCCCGCAGCCAGGCCCGGGTGAACCGGAACCCATCTGCCGCGATCGGCTCCAGCATCGGACGGATGAAGTCGAGCACCCCCTCGGCGTCGATCTCCTCTGCGGAGCCGATGAAGCCCTCCGACCGGAGCCCCGCCACCACCCCGTCAGCGTCGCCGCGCAGGGCCAGCGCGGCGATGCGACCTATCGGCTCCGGTGTGCCCTCCGGCATCCGGGCCACCGCACCGAAGTCGATCACCCCGAGCCGCCCGTCGGGCAGCAGCCGGAAGTTTCCCGGGTGCGGGTCGGCGTGCAGCAGCCCAGCCCGCTGCGGCGCGGAGAGGTGCAGGGTGGCCATCAACCGGCCCGCCTCGTCCCGATCCTCCTCCGTGCCCTCCCGAATGATGTCAGCCAACGGGGTGCCCGTCACCCACTCGGTGACCAGCACACGAGGCGCCGCATGCACAACCTTCGGGATGTAGATCTCCGGGTCGTCGGCGTACGCGGCAGCGAAGGTGCGCTGCGACTCGGCCTCCAGCTCGTAGTCCAGTTCCTCGGTGATCCGCTCGCGCAGCTCGACCAGGAGCGGCTTGACGTCCAGGCCGGGCTGGATGGCACGGAACATCCCGGCCAAACGGGAGAGCTGCTTCAGGTCGGTGAGCAGTGCCTCCCCGGCACCCGGATATTGAATCTTGACGGCCACGTCGCAGCCGTTGGGCGCGCCCGAGTCGTCGACCCCCGGCTCCCGCCACCGTGCCCGGTGCACCTGGCCGATGCTGGCGGCGGCGGCCGGAACGTCGTTGAACTCGACGAACCGATCCCGCCAGTCCGGGCCGAGCTGCTCGGCCAGCACCTTGTGCACGCTGGCGACCGGTAGCGGTGGCGCCGCCTCCTGAAGCTTCGTGAGCGCCTGGCGGTAGGGCGCGGCGATCTCCTCCGGCAACGCGGCCTCGAAGACCGACAACGCCTGGCCGAACTTCATCGCCCCGCCCTTGAGCTGGCCGAGCACGCTGAACAGTTGTTCGGCGGTGCGCTGCTGGATCTCCGCGGAGATCACGTCGGAGGCGAGCCCGGTGACGCGCTTTCCCATGCCGAGAACGGTCCGGCCGGCGAAGCCGAGCGGCAGGGCGGCGAGCTTGGCGGTGCGGGACACGGCGCGGCGCGGGATGTCGGTCACTCGGTCATTGTTACCGACCGGAGGGCTCCGCTGCTGCTCTGCGGCTGGGCTGGTGCGGACACTCGCCCCCGCGAGCACCCACACGCCGGGTGTGGCGGCCAGCCCCGCCGACGGAAACGGCCGGCACCAGTGATCTCCATGGCCCCACCCAGTGTCTCCGGCTGCCCGCCGTCAAGCTGCGTCAGTGCCTCGGCCAGCGCGTACCCGATGGCCGCGAGCAGAATGCCGGTCGCGCCGGCGGCCACCGGGTCGGCGGCGGCGAGTTGGGCGGCGAGCCGCGGCCAGTCCGGGTCGCGATCGGCCCGGTGCAGCTCGACGCAGTGCAGGCAGGGACCGGCGGGCGGGCGGACCAGCGGCCCGATGACCGGTACGCCCTCGCGCAAGGTGACCAGCAGGTGTGGCTGCCGGCGTTGAGCGTGACCGGCGGCGATCAGCGCGGGCGGTCGGTCGGTGCCGAGCCGGATCACCAGGTCCACCCGGCCGACCCGGCCCGGCTGGGTGCCGGTGCCCGGGGCGACGCGGTCGACGGCAGCCCGCACCGCTGGTGCGAGTGGGTGGCCGAGCTCGCTGGCGGGGATGCCCGTGCCGACCAGGTCGACGGGGCGTACCGGGCCACTGAGAAGGGGGATCACCTGCCCGACGCCGGACTGGGCCAACGCCACCGTCAGCGGCCCGCCGAGCGCACCGGCACCGGTGAGCACGACGCGGGCGGTCCGCCGCCGACGCAGGACCTGCGCTGGGGTGCCCGGCAGCCGAGCGGCGGTCAGGGCCAGCGCACAGGCCTCCGCGGTGAGCCGGGATCGGACCGTACCGGCCAGGTCACGGGGGAGCAGGCTGTGCGCGGGCACCAGCAGGCCCGCCGCACGCAGGGCGTCGAGCAGGGTACGTGCATCGTCGGTGGTGACCCGGGCGGTGGCCGCCTGGGCCAGTACGGCGCGCTCGCTGCGGGTGCCGTCGAGCAGGTCGAGCAGGTGGGCGGCCCGCGGGTTGGCCAGCTCCAGCAGCACGGCGGGCCCGGGGCCGACACCGAGCTGAAGTGTGTGTCGGTCGCGCCAGAGCCGATTGAGGCCGGGTAACAGCGTGGGGCGGGGCAGCACGGTGTGGCTCATGGTCACAAATGGTGACCGCAACTTCGCGTTCGGTCGATCGTTGTCCACAGGCGGCCAGGCCCCTGTCCTGCGTTGTCCACAGGATCTGGCGGGTTTTCCACAGCCCGTCAGTGCGGTCTGTCGGTCACCCGACAGACCGCCGACGACCCGTGCCGACGCCGGCATCCCGAAACGGCAACGGGGTGGGGCGGCCACCGGCCACCCCACCCCCGCCACCCGTACGGATCAGACCTTGGCCTTACCCAGGATGCGGTTCACTGTTGTTCCGCATACCGGACACTTGCCCTTAGCCATGTTCATTCCGGTCTTCGAGACCTCGACGTGTCCCTCGAAGTCCCGCTTCTCCTTGCACTTCACGCAGTAACCGTTGTAGGTCGTCTGGGCCTGGTCGGCCACGGTGCCCTCCTCGTCTCGTCCGCCGGTCAATGCCGTCCCGGCGGGGTGCCCGGCGGCGGGCCACACGGGGCGCCGGCGCTGGGTCTCACTCCACGGCCACCTTCGTGACCGCTGGTCCGCGGACCCTACCCAGGTCTGGGCAGTTCCATGTCAGCTGTGCATCGACACTGTGAGCAAGTCGACGTCGAGAGTGTGCATGGCGAAATAGGTCGGATAAGTCAGTTTGGCGGGGACACGCCGACCAAACCCTCACAGCCACCCGTGCGAGTGCCCCCACGGCAGCATCCGGGACGGTGATCACCTACGGTGGAGGGGTGCCGCGTACCGACGCCATCGGTGTTCACGAAGGGTGACGAGATGGCGCGATGGCGCTGCGGTCAAGAAATTTTCGGGACGCCTGGCGACCAATCACCATATTCTGGGCGCGTGTCGCGCGGTTGACTCTTGCGGACCCCTGGTCAGTACGCATTAGCTTTCCCTCGTGACACGTAGCCGAGGCTGCGCGGGCCAGTGATGGCGGGGACGCGCAAGCCGGTTGTCGAGGTGCGGCGCAGCCAGCGTCGGCGACGCACGGTGTCTGCGTACCGTGACGGTGAGCGAGTCGTCGTCCTCATCCCGGACCAGTTCTCCCGTGCCGAGGAGAGCGAGTGGGTCGACCGGATGCTCGCCCGGCTCGCCGCCCGGGAAGGTCGACTGGCCCGCTCCGACGCCGAACTGCTGGCCCGAGCCACCCGGCTCATCGATCTCTACCTCGCCCCGTACGGCACGAAGGCGGTGCCGGCCAGCGTCCGATGGGTCACCAACCAGAACGGCCGATGGGGCTCCTGCACGCCGGCCGACCGCAGCATCCGGATCTCGCACCGCGTGCAGGAAATGCCCGACTGGGTGATCGACTACGTGCTGCTGCACGAGTTGGCGCACCTGATCGTGCCCAGCCACAACGCCCGGTTCTGGGCGCTGGTCGGCCGTTACCCCAAAGCGGAACGCGCCCGCGGCTACCTGGAGGGTGTTGCCGCTGCCTCCGGTGCTCCGGCCCCGACCTGACCTCGCCCCTGCCCGCCCGGCCGGCTCGCCTGCCCGTCCGTTCGCCCACCGGCCTCGCCTGCCCGTCCGTTCGCCCACCGGCCGGCTCGCCTGCCCGTCCGCTCGGTTGCCCGCCTGTCGGCACACTCGTTCCGCTGGGCCCGCCTGTTCAGCCGCTCGCCGGCCCGCTCGCTTGTCTGTGCGCCTGTGCCCGCCTGCTCACTCGTTTGCCCGCGCGCTCGCCCCGCCTACGCCTGTTCGTCCGTTCGGCCCGTGGTTCGCGCCGGATCATCTTTTGTCGCTCTCCCCGCCCAGCTCGGCCCTGAGCGGTGCCGCCGGAGCGGTCTGCCGCGAAACGTTCTTGATCGACTCCATATCCCCGACATGGGGGTATCAACGTTCCGGGATGACCCAACATCGCCGATATGGAGTCGATCACGCCTCAGGCCTGGCTGGAGGCAGGCCGACCCAGGCCAGAAAGGGCAGGTGGGCGGGCTAAATCAGGGCAAACCGGAACAGCTTGGGTGGGTTTTGAAAGGTCGGGCAGGCAGGGATCACGGGCCAGGACTGGGATGGACCGGGCCGGTCGGGCAGGCAGGGATCACGAGCCAGGACTGGGATGGACCGGGCCGGTCGGGCAGGCAGGGACACGGGCCAGGGCTGGGCCGGTCGGGCCGTCGGGGTCGAGGGCCAGGACTGGGCCGGTCGGGCCGGTCGGGCCGGCGGGGTCGCGGGCCAGGGCTGGGATGGACTGGGCCGGTCGGGCCGGCGGGGATCACGGACCCAGACCGGACGGGGTCAGGCCAGGGCGGATCAGGTCGGGCCAGGCCAGGCCGGGTCGGGTCGGGTCAGGCCGGGTCACGGACCCAGACCGGGACGGGTTGGATCGGGTCACGATCGTCGCGTGGGCGTGGGCGTGGGCGTGGGCGTGGGCGTGGGCGTGGGCGTGGGCCGGGCCGGGGCGTGGGCCGGGGCCGGGGTTGGGATGCGGGACGCTCTGGGTCGGGATGCGGGTCGACGGAGTCAAGGCTGGCTGGGCGGGGTCAGGGCCAGGGCGGGCCGGGCGCTAGGGTCGGGAGGTGGCACGACGAGTGGTGGTGGCGTTGCTCGGACCGGTCCGCTGGTCGCCGCCCGGCGTCGACCGGGCCCAGTGGCGAGCGGCTCTCGCAGAAGACGTCATCGACCTGCTCGCCACACTCAACGAGGTGGAGGTTGCGGTCGCGGTATCCCCGGCCGATCGTGCTCTGGCCGACGCGCTGGTGTGGCCCGGTACGGCCGTGTACGAGGTAGCCGAGCTGACGCCGAACGCCGTGTTCGCCGCGTTGGAGGGCCACGACGAGGCGGCGGTGCTCGCCGCTGACGTGCCTGACCTGCCCGCACTGACTGTCGGCAAGCTGCTGCGCCCGCTCACCACCCGGCCGGTCGCGGTGGCGCCGGTCGAGGGTGGCGGCTCAGGCCTGCTCGGGGTGGCTGTGCGACTGCCCGTGCCGGGCTGGCTGCCCCCGCTGGATTTGGACACGGCGGTGCCAGCTGACGCGCGTTCCGGGGCTCCTCGACCGGGGGACGTGGCGGTCACCGCCGGGTGGCGACGGCTGCGCGGCCCGGCCGACCTGGCCACGCTGGACCCGGCCTTCGAGGGCTGGGAAGCGACCCGCGCCCTTCTTTCGGGCTCGGGACGACCCGCCTGACCAGTTAGCCCGCCTAACCAGGGCCGCGTCCGACCCCGGCTCAGCCACGCGTCGGTCAGGGCCCGGCCACGAGCCCGTCACCGACGCGAACCGCGCGCTGGTCAGGGCCCCGCAAGTCCGTCACTGATGCGAACCGCGCGCTGGTCAGGGCCCCGCAAGTCCGTCACTGATGCGAACCGCGCGCTGGTCAGGGCCCCGCAAGTCCGTCACTGATGCGAACCGCGCACCGCGCGCTGGTCAGGGTTGAAGCGATGGTCGATCTGCCACCCTTCGGGCCAGGTCTGAGCCACGGTCGGCCCGAGGCAGAGACCACCTGCGCGCCGGATGCCCGCCGTCGAGCAGAGCGGGCACCCGGGCACTGGCGTCAGGGCTTGGCGTCAGGCTTGGCGTCGCCCTCGCCCTCGTCGGGCTGGCCGGGGGCCTTCTCTTCTGCCCCACCGGGAGCGGTGAAGTCGAAGCTGTCCAGCTCGCTCAGGTCCATGTCGTTCATCGCGAAGGCGACCGGGTCGGCGAAGTCGTCATCCGAGGGGAGCAGGTCCGGGTGGCCCCAGACGGCGTCCCGGCCTTCGATGCCACGGTGCTGGGTGAGCGCGGCCCAGAGCGCCGCAGCCTCGCGCAGTCGGCGCGGGCGCAGTTCCAGGCCGACAAGTGCGGCGAAGGTCTGCTCGGCGGGACCGCCGGCGGCCCGGCGACGGCGGAACGCCTCGCCCAACCGAACGACGTTCGGCAGCCGGTCGCTGGCGGCGTTGTCCACGACGTGGCACACCCAGCCCTCGACCAGGGCGAGTGCCGTCTCCAGTCGGGCCAGCGAGGCCTTCTGCGCCGGGCTGTCCTCCGGGGTGAAGATGCCTTCGAGGGCGATCGCCTGCATCGACTCCGGGTCGGTCGGGTCGACCCGGCCCATGGCCTCCTCGATCGCCTCCCGGTTGACCCGGATGCCTGAGGCATACATCTCGACCGCGCTGAGCACATGCCCACGCAGCCACGGGACGTGCTGGAACAGCCGCTGGTGGGCAGCTTCCCGCAGTGCCACGTAGAGGCGGACCTCATCCTCGGGAAGCTCCAGGCCCTCGCCGTACGCCCGGATGTTGGCCGGGATCAGCGCGGCCGTGCCGGCCGGGCCGAGCGGCAGCCCGATGTCGCCGGCGGAGAGCACCTCCGCGGCGAGCGAACCGAGTGCCTGGCCCAGCTGGCCACCGAAGAGTGCGCCACCGAGGGTCGCCACCATCGACTGCATCGGGCCGAGCTGGTCGCGCGCCTCCGGCGGCACCAGGTCGCCCATCGCGCCGACCATCCGGCTGGCGACCGGGTCGCAGAGCTTGCGCCACACGTCAAGCGTCTTGAAGATCCACTCATTGCGGTTCCAGGCGACCGGGGACTGGATGCCCGACGGCCATGCCGAGGCCGGCTCCAACCACAGGTCGGCCAGGCGCAGCGCTTCCTCGACCGCGTTGCGCTCATACGGTGACACCGCCGGGTCGCCGACGGCCGCGAGCTGGCTGGCCGCTACCTGCCGGGCCAGGTCCCAGTTGACCGGACCGCTGCCCGGCGCGGAGAGCAGGTGCTGCAACTGCGACATGAACTGCTGCATCTGCGCGGGATCGTTAGGGTCTGGTGGTTGCCCACCCGGGAGCGCGAAACCGAACGGAATATCAGGCACGACGTCTACGGTACGCGGGCCGCGCCCCTGGTCGCCGCCGCTGGCGTTGCGCTGAGGGCGAAGTCGCGTGGCGCATCCGGCAGACGGCTCCCGGCCGGTCGGTACGCTCTGCGGCATGAGACGTCGCGGCCTGACGGTCCTGCTCGGTGCCCTGTTCACCGCCCTGCTGAGCATCGGGGTGCTCCGGGTGCCGATCCCGTACGTGGTGCTCGGTCCGGGCCCGACGGTCAACACCCTGGGTACGACCGACGGTAAGGAGGTCATCCAGGTCTCCGGTCGGGAGACCTCGACTTCCGCCGGTCAGTTGCGGTTGACCACGGTGGGGGTGCAGCCCACGGTGCGGCTGCGCGGGGCGATCGCGGGCTGGTTCTCCGACGACGAGGCGGTGGTGCCGCGCGAGCTGGTGTACCCGCCGGGAGAGTCGACCGAGCAGGTCGAGCAGCGTAACGCCGAGGACTTCAAGGCGTCGCAGACCAGCGCGGAGACTGCCGCGCTGCGGGAGTTGGGCTTTCCGGTGCAGGTGGTGATCAAGACGGTGGCCGGGGATGGCCCGGCGGCCGGGGTGCTGAAGGCCGGTGACGTGATCACCTCGGTCGATGGTCAGCCGGTGCCGGTGGCCGCGAAGGTCACCGAGCTGGTGCGGGCCAAGCCGGCCGGCACGGCGTTGACCATCGCTTACACCCGTGACGGCGCGCCGGCCACGGCGAAGGTGACAAGTGGTGAGCAGGACGGCCGACCGCGGATCGGCGTCGAGATCGATCAGCAGCAGCCGCACCCGTTCACCCTCGGTATCGACCTGGGGGACATTGGCGGGCCGAGCGCCGGTCTGATGTTCGCCTTGGGGATCGTGGACAAGCTGACCCCGGCCGACCTCACCGGCGGCCAGGTCATCGCGGGCACCGGCACCATCGACGACGAGGGCACTGTCGGCCCGATCGGTGGAATCGCCCAGAAGCTGGTCGGCGCGAAGCGCGCCGGGGCCAAGGTCTTCCTGGTGCCGGCGGACAACTGCGCCGAGGCGGTCCGCAATCCGCAGCCCGATCTGCCGCTGCTCCGGGTGGGGTCGTTGGACGAAGCGATGACAGCCCTGGAGACGTTGCGCGCAGGGGGTCAGCCGACCCGCTGTTGACCGGTGTGACCGTGCCCCGACAGGCTCAGGAATACCCCGTACTCTGGGTGCCTGGTCGGAGCCGATCATATCGAGCGTGCGGAGCCAACAGTGGTCATGCGTAGCAGCAGCCCCCTTCCGAGGATGAGCCGGCGCGGGCGCGTCACCATCGCTGTCCTGGTCGGGGTGTTCGTGCTCTTCACCCTGCTCGGCTGGGGTGTCCAGGCGTGGACCGACTGGCTCTGGTTCGACGAGGTCCGCTACACCGAGGTCTTCACCGGTGTTCTGCTCACCCGGCTGTTGCTCTTCCTCGCCATCGGTCTCGGCATGGCGGTGGTCATCGGGGGCAACCTGTGGCTGGCTTACCGTTTGCGCCCGCGACTGCGTCCGCACTCGGTGGAGCAGGCGACCTTGGAGCGCTATCGGATGGCGCTCACCCCGCGACTCGGCACGTGGATCGCGCTGACCGCCGCGGTGGTCGGGCTCTTCGCTGGCATCTCCGCGCAGGGCCGGTGGAACCAGTGGCTGCTCTTCCGCAACGGCGGTGACTTCGGGATCAAGGACCCGGAGTTCGGGGTGGACGTCGGCTTCTACGTCTTCCAACTGCCGTTCTGGCGTTACCTGCTCGGGGTCGCCTTCACCGCGGTGGTGCTGGCGGTGATCGGCGCGCTCGCGGTGCACTACCTCTTCGGCGGGGTCCGCCTGCAGGGTGTCGGGGACCGGATGAGCAACGCGGCGCGCGCGCACCTGAGCAGCCTGATCGCCGCCTTCGTGCTGTTGAAGGCTATCGCGTACGTGCTGGACCGGCGGGCGATGTTGCTGGAATACAACGAGGGCGCCAAGTTGTACGGTGCCGGCTACGCCGACGTCAACGCGCTGCTGCCGGCGAAGGAGATCCTGGCCTACATCTCGATCGTGGTGGCGATCGCGATCGTCGTGTTCTCCAACGCTTGGATGCGAAACCTGGTCTGGCCGGGGATCTCGCTGGCCCTGCTCGGCGTGTCCGCGGTGGCCATCGGCGGCATCTACCCCTGGGCGGTGCAGACCTTCGAGGTCAAGCCGAGCGCCAAGGACAAGGAAGCGCCGTACATCCAGCGGAGCATCGAGGCGACGCGGGCGGCGTTCGGGCTGGGTGCCACCGAGACGACCGCGTTCGCGGCGAACAACTCCACCCCACCAGCGAATCTGGCCACCGACACCTCGGTGGTGTCGAATGTGCGGCTGCTCGACCCGCAGTTGGTCAGCGAGACGTACACCCAACTCCAGCAGGTGCGTGGCTTCTACGACTTCGGCCCCAAGCTGGACATCGATCGCTATGGGGTGAACGGGAAGGTCTCCGACTATGTGGTCGGCGTCCGGGAGATCAACTACGGCGAGCTGACCGACCAGCAGAACACCTGGATCAACCGGCACACCGTCTACACCCA
Source organism: Micromonospora sp. DT201 (assembly GCF_049841575.1). Lineage (NCBI taxonomy): Bacteria > Bacillati > Actinomycetota > Actinomycetes > Micromonosporales > Micromonosporaceae > Micromonospora > Micromonospora sp. DT201. Next base: position 382,223 of record NZ_JBNCKP010000001.1, read on the forward strand.
CGGGTTCGGGCTGGTGGCCGCCCCGGCCAACCAGGTGGTCTGCGGCGGGCAGCCGTTCTTCGTCTCCGGCTTCCTCGGTGAGAAGACCCAGGAGGCGTGTTCCTCGCAGACCGAGCAGATCCCGGCCACGCAGCCGCGCATCTACTACGGCGAGCGGATGGCCGCCGAGGACTACGCGATCGTCGGCCAGGCCGACCCGAACAAGAAGGCCGAGTTCGACCGGCCGGTCGGCGAGGGTGGCGGCGAGTCCTACACCTACACCGGCGAGGGCGGCGTCAAGATCGGCTCCTTCACCCGGCGACTGCTGTACGCCATCAAGGAGCAGGAGTCGAACTTCCTGCTCTCCGAGGCGGTCAACAAGGACTCCCGGCTGCTCTACGTGCGTAACCCGCGGGACCGGGTGGAGAAGGTCGCGCCGTTCCTCACCCTGGACGGCGACCCGTACCCGGCAGTTGTCGGCGGTCGGGTGCAGTGGATCGTCGACGGCTACACCACGGCGGCCACCTACCCGTACGCCGAGCGGGTCAACCTGCAGACCGAGACCACCGACGAGTTGACCAACCGGGGCACCTTCCAGTTGGCCAGGGAAAACGTCAACTACATGCGCAACTCGGTGAAGGCCACCGTGGACGCGTACGACGGCACCGTGAAGCTCTACGAGTACGACGACACCGACCCGGTGCTCAAGGCCTGGAACAAGGCGTTCGGCGGGGACCTGATCCAGCCGAAGGCGAAAATTCCGGTCGAGCTGACCGAGCACCTGCGCTACCCGGCGGACATGTTCAAGGTGCAGCGCAACCTGCTCACCAAGTTCCACGTGACCAACCCGGGTGACTTCTACTCCGCTCAGGACTTCTGGCAGGTGCCCAACGTGCCGGACGCTCCGGACAGCGGCCAGAAGCAACCTCCGTATTACTTGTTCACCCAGTTCCCCGGGCAGGAGAGCCCGCGGTTCCAGCTCACTGCCGCAGTCACCCCGAACGGCCGGCAGAACCTCGCCGCACTGATCTCCGGGTCGTACATCGACGGGAAGCCCCGGCTGGAGGTGCTGGAGCTGCCGGATCAGACCCGGATCTCCGGCCCGGTGCAGGTGCACCAACAGATGACCAACAACGCCAACATCCGCGCGCAGCTCACCCTGCTCTCCAGCAACCAGGCGCAGGTGCAGTTCGGCAACCTGCTCTCGTTGCCCTTCGCCGACGGGATGCTCTACGTCGAGCCGGTCTACGTGAAGAGCAACCAGCAGGACGCGTACCCGCTGTTGCAGAAGGTGCTGGTCTCCTACGGTGACGGCGGTTCCTTCGTGGCGCTCGCCGACAACATCAACGACGGCATCAAGCAGTTGGTCGAGCAGGGCAAGAAGGCCGGGCAGGGCACGTCGCCGCCCCCGACCACCGGGGGCAACCCGACGACGCCGACAACTCCGAATCCCACTCCGACCCCGACGGCGACGCCGAGCGCCGGCACCGGCAACCCGCCGCCGACCGGTGATTTGGCCACCGCCGCGGACCGGGTGCAGACCGCGATCACCGAGGTCCGGGCCGCGCAGGCGTCCGGCGACTTCGAGCGGTACGGCCGCGCGCTCAAGTCGCTGGACGAGGCGCTGACCGCGTTCCAGCAGGCACAGCAGGCCACCAACCCGGCCGGTACGCCCAGCGGTGGCCCGTCGCCGAGTGTCAGCCCGAGCTCCGGCGGCTGATCCGCCGCCGGGAGTTCGTCTCGGAGCCCTCGTCGTCGGACCACTCCCGGTCCTGACGGCGAGGGCTCCGCTGTGTCCGGACGTGTGCCCCCGCGCCTCGCGTCGCCGAAAGGTCCGGCTGAACCGCAACCTGTGACACCGGTCCGCCGTCCTCAGGTCAACGGGGTGGGAATGAGGGGGATCAGTCGTGCGGGACGCGCAGAGCTTCGATGACTTCTACCGCAGCACCGCGCGGCGGATGGCGAGGTACGGCTATGCGGTCGCCGGCGACCACAGTGAGGCGCAGGACCTGGTGCAGGAGGCGTACACGCGGGCCTGGCGGCACTGGGGGCGGCTGGCGGCCCATCCCGCGCCCGAGGCGTGGCTGCGGCTGGTGGTGTCTCGGTTGGCGACCGACCGTTGGCGTCGGTTGCGCACGTTGCGCGGTGCGCTGCGGTTGGCGGGGCCTCCACCGGCGGCCCCTCCGCCGAACGAGGACGGCGTGCTGTTGATCCAGGCTCTGCGCCAGGTGCCGGCGAACCATCGGCAGGCGTTGGCCCTGCACTACCTGTTCGACATGCCGGTGGAAGAGATCGCCCGTGAGGTCGGTGTGCCCGTTGGCACGGTGAAGTCCTGGCTGTCCCGCGGCCGGTCCCGGCTCGCCGCGTTGCTGCCCGAGCTCGCCAACGTGGAATTGGAGGCCAACAATGTCGCGTGAGCTTTCCGATATGTATCAGCGTCTCGCCGCCGCCGCCGACTCTTGTGACCTGGGCGTCCCCGACGTGTTGCGGCGGCGGGCGGACCGGAGGGCCCGGCTCCGTGCGGTTGGGGGCACCCTCGCCGTGGCGCTGGTGGTGGGCGGGGTGGTGATCGGCACCCAGGTGGTCGCCATGCCGCCGCCAACGACCGTACCTCCGCCGGCCAACACACCGACGATCCCCGCGCCAAGTGCGACTGCCGGCTCGCCGTCGCCGTCCACCCCGCCGACCACGCCTGGCCGACCACCGGGTACGACCCCCGCCTCTCCGCGTGTCACCAGCGCGTCGCCACCGCTGACTCCGGTCAGCATCCCGGATCGGGCGTTCTTCACTCTCCCGCCGGCGAACCGGACCGACACCAAGCCGAAGTTTCTGGATCGGGATGTGCTGCCGGGCCTGTGCGGCGCCCGCTACCCGAGCGAGGCGGCGGTCGTGCAGCGTCGTACCCGGTCCCTGGTCTACAAACTGCCGGAAGAAAAATTTGACGGGAATGCCCCGGACGGCACCTACACACACACCATCACCATCTATCGGAGCGGGCGTGCCGACGACGCGCTGGACGAGCTGCGCCGGGCGGTGCGCGACTGCCCGGAGCAGGAGAAGCCGGCCAGCGACAAGTCGGTGCTGAGCAAGCAGCGACTGCTCAGCACCGATGGGTACGGCGACGAGTCGGTGCTGTTCGAGATGCGGAGTCCGAGTGTGGACATCAACGGCGACCCGACCGGCGGGGACGAGGCCCGGTTGGTTCGGGCGATCCGGGTCGGCGACGTCGTGACCGTCCTCTGGGAGATCGGCTGGGAGACCGGGTCCAGCCCGCGGACACAGGTCGACGCGGACAGTCGCCGAGCGGTCGCCGCGATCGAGGCGTGGCTTGACTGACGTCGGCGTGCCGGACCGCGATCCGGCGGATTCGGATGTCGTTTTGCGGGGCCAGGGGGTCGTGCGCTACGGTTAACGAGCCGAC
>NZ_JBNCKP010000001.1:385719-758816 GCF_049841575.1 Micromonospora sp. DT201
GACGCGGGGTGGAGCAGCTCGGTAGCTCGCTGGGCTCATAACCCAGAGGTCGCAGGTTCAAATCCTGTCCCCGCTACGAGAGAAACACCAGTTCGAAGCCCGTCTCCGGATCATCGGAGGCGGGCTTTCGACATTCCTGGCTGCGGGCGTTATTTCTGGCTGCGGGCGTCCGGAGCGGTTGGCGACCCCCGCTGATCATCGCCAGGACGGGTGGGTTAAGGTTAACCAGTCGACGCGGGGTGGAGCAGCTCGGTAGCTCGCTGGGCTCATAACCCAGAGGTCGCAGGTTCAAATCCTGTCCCCGCTACAAATGGAAGTGAAACAAGCCCGGCCCCCACGATGTGGGGGCCGGGCTTGTTTGCTGCCTGTGCTGACGAAGAGAAGTCGCTGCACCTCGGCGGTCCCACCGAGAGAGCACTCTCGACTCCAAGATTCGGCGTGGACCGACGTGCCCAGGTTGCGCCCCTCAGCGAGGATGGGCACATGTCTTCATTCGGTAAGTGGTGGGGCCGCCTGAGCGCGGTCCTCGGTGCGGTCGTACTGGCGGTCTTCGTGCCCGTTGCGGCCTGGGCATCCACGGGCACCGGCGAGCTGGTGGTGGAGGCCGCTCGGCGGCGACGCAGCGGCGGCGGCTTCAATGTCCTCGGCCTGCTCTGCTGCCTGGTGGTGGTCGCGGTCATCGTGTTCCTGGTGCTGCGCCTGACCCGCAACCGTCGGGGTGGCCCGCCCCGCTGACCTGGCCGAGGGGTAACGACAGGTCACCAGCGGCCGGCCGGGGGCCGGCCGCCGGTGCTCACTCCGCCAGGGCCGCGATGGCTTGGGACAGGAAGCGCGCGGTGGCCTCGCGGGTCCCGTCGCGCTTGACGCGGATGCGCTCGGCGGCGGTGACCAGCAGGGTGCGCACCTTGGGGTGCCCCTTGGGCGGCGGCGCCGGTGCCGGCCCGAGCAGGTCGTCGATGCTCGCCCCGAACGCGGCGACACGCTTCTGGGCCGGGTCGGTGATGCTGCCCTCGGCGTAGCGGCGGACGGGAAGGCTGGCGTTCAGCCCACGCTCGTGGCCGAGGACAGTCCCGGCCTCACCGTTGGTGGTCAAGAAGTTGATCACGTCGGCGACGGCATCCGGGTGGCGGGTGCCCCGAAACGCCGCCCAGTACATCGACGCCCGTGCCCACTGGGCGCCCGGTGGGCCGGGGAGGCCCACGATGCCCAACTCGGACATGGTGAGTCGTTGCAGCTCGGGCAGTTGATGCGACCAGGCGAAGGAGGCAGCGGTCAATCCGGTCACCACCAGTTGCTGGGCCGGGTCTCCGCTGTCGGCCTGCTCGACAAGCGTCGCCCCGGGTGTGGCCCGTCCACGGCGGGCCCGCTGCCACAGCTCGAACCACGCGATCAGCTCGTCCGCGCCGAAACCGAGCTCGTTGCCTCGGTAGAACTCGCCACCCTGCGAGCGCAGCCAGAGCCAGAGCGCCCGGTAGTCACCGGACGCGTCCATGGTGCCGGCCACCTGGCCGTCGCTGGCATCGGTGACCTCTTCCGCCCAGGAGACGTACTCGGCCCAGGTCATTCCGCCGCGTGGCTCCGGCACTCGCAGGTCCCGCAGCAGGTCCCGGTTGAAGACCACGACGGCGTGGGTCTGCCCGCCAGCCACCGCCATCGTCCGCCCCTCCACCGTGCCGTAGCGGATCAGACCCTCTGACAGGCCCCGCAGATCCAGGCGATGGTCGGCGACCCGGTCGGTGAGGTCGAGGATGATCTGACGTTGGGTGTACTCGGTCAGCATCGCGTCGTCGATCTGGACCAGGTCCGGGACGTTCCCACCGATCGCCTGGGTGGCCAGTCGGTCGTAATAGCCGTCGGCACCCTGCCAGGTGACCCGGAAGGTGACCCGAGGGTTCCGCTCCGAGTAGAGCCGCAGCACCTTCTCGGTCAGCTCCGCCCGCTTGGTGCCACCCCACCAGAAGACCGACAGCTCGACCGGCCCGTCCTGACTCGAGGTGGCGGTGCGGTCGCTGCACCCTGCCAGCCCACCGGACGCGAGCAGGGGTGCACCGAGCAGCGCGGTGAGCAGTCGGCGCCGGCCCGGGTCGGCGCCGAGGCGATCGATCGGGGGTCGAACAACGGGCACGGGGGTCTCCTGGACCTGCGAGGGCGGCGGTCGGACCATTCACGCAGGCAGCGCACGAAGGTGTCAACGTCCGTCCGGTCACCCCGGCGAGGGTGGTCGGCTCGGGCCTTCCGACGGCACATGGTGTACTAGGGCGCGTGGAACTTCTGCACTCTGGCAAGGCTCGGGACATCTACGCCGACGGCGAGGATCTGATCCTGGTCGCCTCGGACCGCATCTCGATCTACGACGTTTCGCTGCCGACGCCGATCCCGGACAAGGGTCGCCTGCTCACCGCACTCTCGCTGTGGTGGTTCGAGCAGCTCGCCGACCTGGTGCCGAACCACGTCATCTCCGCCACCGACGTGCCCGCCGAGTTCGCCGGGCGGGCCATCCGGTGCCAGCGGCTGGACATCCTCCCGATCGAGTGCGTCGCTCGCGGCTACCTCACCGGCGGCGGCCTGCGGGAGTACGAGCGGACCGGCGCCGTCTCCGGCGTACCACTGCCGCGAGGGCTGGGCGAGGCGTCGATCCTGCCCGAGCCGATCTTCACGCCGTCGAGCAAGGCCCCGATGGGCGAGCACGACGAACCCATCACGTACGACGACATGGTGGACAAGGTGGGCGAGGCGACCGCCGAGCGACTGCGGCAGATCACCCTCGACGTCTACCGGCGCGGCGCGGAGCTGGCCGCCGACCGGGGCATCCTGGTCGCCGACACCAAGCTCGAGTTTGGCTGGGCGCCGGACGGCACGCTGGTCCTCGCCGACGAGCTGCTCACCTCCGACTCGTCGCGGTTCTGGCCGGCCGAGTCGTACCAGCCGGGCCGGGTGCAGTTCTCCTACGACAAGCAGTACGTGCGGGACTGGGCCACCGGGACCGGCTGGGACAAGCAGGGCCCGGCCCCGGACCTGCCGGCCGAGGTGGTCGAGGCGACCCGGGCGCGCTACATCGACGTCTACGAGAAGCTCACCGGCAACCGCTGGGAGTGACCGCCGGACGGGTCCAGAACTGGCGCGGCGCGTAGCCGTCGCGGCGCAGCCAGTGCTCTGTGTAGACGATCCGATCCGCTTCCACCACCACCAGCGGCCCGTCGGGCGGCTCGTCCAGGTTGCGTGACCGCTCGACGTGGTCGGACTGCCAGCGGATGGCCGGCCAGTAGTGGGCGAAGTCCTCATCCTGTGGATCGAGGATCCGAGCCTGGCCGAAGACCTGTGCGCCTCGGCTACTGGCCTGGCCGACCAGCGGGGCGAAGACGCCGATCGACACCCGGGGGTCGGCGGCGATGTTGCGCATCTTCGGTGAGTTTGCCGCTGCGGTGAACATCAGCGCGAAATCAAGGTGGAAGTAGCGCACAGGAGTGGCCAACGGGCCGTCCGGGCCGGTGGTGGCCAGCACACACATGTTCTGCGACGACAGCAGGTTGAGGATCCGCTCCTCCAACCTCGGTCGGTCGAGGCGTTCTCGCGGGCTGGGGCCGCCCAGCCAGGGGTTGGTGACGGGCATCGGTCACTCCATCCAGTTGAGGGTGCGCTGCACGGCCTTGCGCCAGTTGTGCAACTCCCGGTCGCGCAACTCCGGGGCCATGGTCGGCTTCCACTGCGCGTCGGAGCGCCACTGCGACCGCAGGGTGGCCAGGTCGGGCCAGAAGCCGACCGCCAGACCGGCCGCGTACGCGGCCCCCAGGCAGGTCGTCTCGGTGATGCGGGACCGCACCACCGGCACGTCGAGCACGTCCGCGAGGAACTGCATGAGCAACGCGTTGGCGGTCATCCCACCGTCCACTCGGAGTCGGCGCAGCGCCACGTCGGAGTCGGCGTTCATGGCGTCGACCACCTCACGGGTCTGCCATGCCGACGCCTCCAGTGCCGCCCGGGCCAGGTGCCCCTTGGTGATGTAGCCGGTCAGGCCGGCGATCACACCACGCGCGTCGCTGCGCCAGTGCGGGGCGAACAGCCCGGAGAACGCCGGCACGACGTAGCAGCCGCCGTTGTCGTCCACGGTGCGCGCCAGCTCCTCCACCTCCGCGGCAGTGGAGATCAACCCGAGGTTGTCCCGTAACCACTGCACCAGCGAGCCGGTGACCGCGATGGCGCCCTCCAGGGCGTACGCCGGCGGTTGGCCCTTGATCCGATAGGCAACCGTGGTGAGCAGGCCGTGCGTGGACGGGACCGGGCTCGCGCCGGTGTTGAGCAGCAGGAAGCTGCCGGTGCCGTAGGTGCACTTCGCCTCGCCCGGCTGGAAGCAGGCCTGCCCGAACAGGGCGGCCTGCTGGTCGCCGAGTGCGCTGGCCACCGGCACCCCGGCGAGCACTCCGGTGGCGTGGCCGTACACCTCGGCCGAGCAGCGGATCTCCGGCAGCATCGCTGGCGGGACACCCATCGCGTCCAGCAGGTCCGGCGCCCAGTCGAGGGTGGTGAGGTCCATGAGCATGGTCCGGCTGGCGTTGGTCACGTCAGTGACGTGCTCGCCGGTCAGCTTCCAGATCAGCCAGCTGTCCATGGTGCCGAAGAGCACCTCGCCGCGCTCGGCACGCTCGCGCAGGCCGTCGAACTCGTCGAGCAGCCAGCGCAGCTTCGGCCCGGCGAAGTAGGTGGCCAGCGGCAGGCCGGTGCGGGCGCGGAACCGCTCCTCGCCGTACGCCGAAGCCAGCTCGCGCAGCAGCGGCCCGGTCCGGGTGTCCTGCCAGACGATGGCGTTGGCCACCGGGCGGCCGGTGGCCCGGTCCCATACGACGGTGGTCTCCCGCTGGTTGGTGATGCCGACGGCGGCCAACCCACCCGCGTCGGTGCCAGCGGCCCGCAGCGCCTCGGAGACCACCTGCTGGACGTTGTCCCAGATCTCCTCGGCGTCGTGCTCCACCCAGCCGGGTTGCGGGAAGATCTGCCGATGTTCGCGCTGGGCCACGGCGACGATCTCCCCGGCCCGGTCGAAGACGATGCACCGCGAGGAGGTGGTGCCCTGGTCGATGGCGGCGACGTACTGGGGGGTCACCGCAGCACCGTACCCGGACCGGCTGCGCGGTGCGACATGCGTCACGGCCGGATGCGGCCCGCCGCCGTCCGCCGGCGGCCGCTTCGCCTACGATGTGCGAACGTGCGCGACATCGCCGTTTTCAGTGGAACTGCCCATCCCGACCTGGCTGCCGAAATCTGCACCCACCTGGGGGTGCCGCTGCATCCGGTGCGGGTGTCCCGGTTCGCGAACGACTGCTTGGAAGTGCAGTTGCAGGCCAACTGCCGGGAGCGCGACGTCTTCCTGATCCAGCCGCTGGTGCCGCCAGTGCAGGAGAACCTGGTCGAGCTGCTCCTGATGATCGACGCCGCCCGGGGTGCGTCCGCCGGCCGGATCACTGTGGTGTTGCCGCACTACGCGTACGCCCGCTCGGACAAGAAGGACGCGCCGCGGATTTCGATCGGTGCCCGGCTCGTCGCCGATCTGCTCACGTCGGCCGGGGCGGACCGGGTGCTCGCGATGACCCTGCACTCGCCGCAGGTCCACGGCTTCTTCAGCGTTCCCGTGGATCACCTGCACGCGCTGCGGGAGTTGGCCACCCACTTCCGGCGCTACGACCTCAGCAACACCGTGGTGGTCTCACCCGACCTCGGCAACGCCAAGGAGGCTGCGGCCTTCGCCCGGCTGCTCGGCACGCCGGTCGCGGCCGGGGCGAAGCAGCGGTTCAGCGACGACCTGGTCAAGATCAGCGCGGTGATCGGCGAGGTGACCGACCGGGACGTCATCGTGTTGGACGACGAGATCGCCAAGGGCAGCACGGTGGTCGAGCTGATGGAGCATCTGCGCGACCTGAAGGTCCGCTCGATCCGGCTCGCCTGCACGCACGGGCTCTTCTCCGGTGACGCGTTGCAGCGGCTCAGCGACCAGGACGGCGTTCTGGAGATCGTCTGCACCAACACGGTGCCCATCTCGGCCGCCAAGTTGGTCCCCAAGCTGCAGGTCCTGTCGGTGGCCCCCGCCCTGTCCGAAGCCATGCGTCGGATCCACAACGGAGAGTCCGTCTCCGCCCTCTTCGCCTAACCCTCCCGTCCCCGTCCCCGCGACCACCAGCCCGCGATCTTGCGGTTTCTGTCCCCGAGATATGCGGGTCTGGGTGGTTTTGTCGCAACAGTAAGTGCAAGATCGCCGGGGGTGGGGGGCGCGGGCGCGGGGTGGGTTAGTTCGGGGTGTGGCTGGGGCTGGTGAGGCCTGTGGTGACGCGGACTGTGGTGCCGGCGGCGCTGGTGACGACCTCCATGGCGTCGGTCAGCTCGCGGGCCAGCCAGAGGCCCCAGCCGCCAGCGGTGTCCGCGGCCGGCCGAGTACGGTCGCCCAGCCGCTGCGGGCTGATCCCGTGCCCGTGGTCGGCGACCTCGCACACCAACAGCCCTGCCTCGTGCCAGAGCCGCAGCCACCCGCGCCCGCCGCCGTGCCGCACCGCGTTGGTAATCAACTCGTTGATCGCGAGCACGAAGTCGTCCAGCCGTTGGCCGGCGAGCCCGGAGGCGTGCGCCCAGGAGGTGACCGAGTGTCGAATCTCGGTCACCTGGGCCTGGTCGAAGGCATCGGCGATCAGGAGGGCAGGTTCGATGGGCACAACCGTACGCGGTGCGTGCGGATCTGCGTTGGTCATGGGCCCGTCCCGGCGGCGGATCTCGAAGTGCTTCGCGGCTTTTCCACCGTACGTCAGGGTTTCCCGAACCGCACTCGCTGCTCGCCGTGCCACTGGCCCGGTTGTGGCATCCTGACCGCCATGCCGTCGCCGCCAGGTGGATTCGAGATGCCGCTGTGGCGTGCGCTCACGGTTTTCCGGCTGGCGTCCCTGGCGTACGTCCTCGTTCTCGCGATCCGCGACGCCGACCGGTACGCCCACCCGTACGCCGTCGGCGCCCTGCTCCTCGTGATGACCACCTGGACCGGGGCGACCGCGATCGGGTACGCCCGACCGGCCTGGCGGCGCTGGCCGCTGCTGTTGGCCGACCTCGGGGTGGTACTGGCCGTCGTGCTGGCCACCCCGTCGGTGGTCGGTCGGGCGGCGCTCGCCACCGGCGTACCCACCATGGGGGTGGCCTGGATGGCCGGCCCCGTGCTGGCCTGGGCGGTCTCCGGCGGCCGGCGGCGAGGCACGATCGCAGCGTTGCTGGTCGCCGGCGCGGACCTGACCACCCGGGAGCGGATCGGCCAGTCCTCGTTCACCGGGGTGATCCTGATGCTGCTCGCCGGAGTGGTGGTCGGGCACGTGGCTCGGCTCGCGGCGAGCGCCGAGGAACGGCTGCAACGCGCGGTGGAGTTGGAGGCCGCGACCCGGGAGCGGGAGCGGCTGGCCCGCGGTATCCACGACTCGGTCCTTCAGGTGCTGGCGCTGGTGCAGCGGCGTGGCGCTGACCTGCCCGGTGAGGCCGGCGAGTTGGCCCGGCTGGCCGGCGAGCAGGAGGCCGCGTTGCGGGCCTTGATCGGTGGCGCCAGCCCGGTCGCTGCCGTGGACCCGGACGGCTCCGAGGCCGCCGCGGTGGACCTGCGGACCCTCCTCGGCGGCTACGCCTCGCCGGCGGTGGCGCTCTCCGCCCCGGCCACCCCGGTGCCGCTGCCTCGTCGGGTGGCTGGAGAGCTGGCCGCCGCGACCGGCGCGGCCCTGGACAACGTGGGGCGGCACGCTGGCGGGCGGGCCTGGGTGCTGATCGAGGACGAGGGGGCGACGGTGACCGTGTCGATCCGCGACGAGGGGCCGGGCATCCCGGACGGCCGGCTGGCCGAGGCAGCCGCCCAGGGCCGGCTCGGCGTGACCCAGTCGATCCGGGGCCGGGTGGCCGACCTGGGCGGGACGGTTCGGATCGTGTCGGCCCCCGAGGCTGGCACCGAGATCGAGTTGACCGTGCCGAGGGTGCAGCGGTGAACCCGACACGGGTGATGGTGGTCGACGACCATCCGATGTGGCGGGAGGGCGTGGCCCGGGACCTGACCGAGGCCGGTTTCCTGGTGGTGGCGACAAGCGGGGAGGGACGACAGGCCATCCGGGTGGCCGCCGCGGCCCGGCCCGACGTGGTCGTCCTCGACCTGCAACTACCGGATATTTCCGGCGTCGAGGTGATCCTGGGGCTGCGGGCGGCACTGCCCGACGTGCGGGTGCTGATGCTCAGCGCCAGTGGCGAACAGCAGAGCGTGCTGGACGCGGTCAAGGCAGGAGCCACCGGTTACCTGATCAAGTCGACCGCGCCCGCCGATTTCCTCGATGCGGTGCGGCGCACCGCGGACGGCAACGCGGTCTTCACCCCCGGCCTGGCCGGGCTCGTCCTCGGCGAGTACCGCCGGCTGGCCGCCGGACCGCAGCAGGGGGCCGACCCGGCCAGCAGCGGGGAGCCCGCAACGCCACGGCTCACCGACCGGGAGACCGAGGTGCTGCGGCTGGTGGCGAAGGGCATGTCGTACAAGCAGATCGCGCAGCGGCTCGGACTGTCGCACCGCACAGTGCAGAACCACGTGCAGAACACCCTGGGCAAACTGCAACTGCACAACCGCGTCGAGCTGACCCGGTACGCCATCGAGCGCGGCCTGGACGACTGACCCAGGTCAGACCGAGCTGAACGACTGACCCAGGTCAGACCGAGCGCGGCGGCTCCGTCTCGTGGATGGCCAACTCCTCGGCCGTCGCCCCGCCGCCAGCGGAACCGGCGTCGTATGCCACCGAATCGGTCTCCTGGTCGGTGTGCGACCCCTCGTCGGGTTCGACCAGCCGGCCCACCGTGGCGTCGGCCACCGTGCCGAGTTGGCCGTGGTCGTAGAGGGAGACCGGCGAGTTCGGGTCCGAGGTGGGCCCCGGGTTGATCACGTCGGCGTCCAGTTGGGCCTCCGCCGCAGCTTCCAGGTTGTCCGCCTCGAGAGCGATCTTCGGGTCGATCGTCCCGGCCAGCGGATCATCCGCCGGACGCTCGTACACCTCGCGGTCGAGCTTGTAGTCCAACGACTCACCGTCGAGCTGCTCCTCGGCGGTCGTGCCGAACCGGTCCACCGCCACCGGCGTCCGGTCGCCGGGCAGTTGGGCCGGGTCCGGGCCGTCCGCCTCGCGCCCGGTGAGCACATCGTCGTTGGCGGTCGAGTCGTCATCGGCGGTGTCGGGCAGCCCTTGCGCCTCGGTGTCGGACACGGGGGTCGGGTACTCGTTGTCGCGCATGTCTGATCACTACCCGCTGCCCTGCCGCCATAACCGGAGCACCGCCGGCGATGCCGTGGCGAAACCGACACCGGAGGCGAAAGGCCCCGTCACGCGGGAGCGGCGGCCTCGTCGTCCGGGTGCAGCACGCACCAGACGACCTTGCCGTCCGGTACGGCGCTGCTGCCCCAGCGGCGAGCCACGGTGTCGATCAAAAGCATGCCCCGGCCGCCGATCCGGGTTGGTGGGGAGAGACCGGCGAACGTCGGCTGATGCGGGGAGTGGTCGCGAACCGCCAGGTGCATAGTGCTGCCCTGGGGCGCCAGCCGCACCGTCATCGGAGTTCGGGCGTGCGCCACCACGTTGTTGACCATCTCGGTGATCGCGATGCACGCCGGGTCGATGAGCGTCGGCATGCCCCAGCGTTGGCAACCGGTGGTGACCAGCTCGCGGGCCTGCCGGGCCGCCTCCACCATCGGGGTCAGTTCGGCGGTGAGCACTGCCGCCAGCGGTGCCGCCGCGACCGCGGCCAACGCGTCGTCCACAGTCGGCCAGACCGGCACACCCGCCAACGGTGCGTCCGCGTGGTCGGGCCGGTCCGCCGCCAGGTCACACAGCAGCAGATCCGCGGCGGGCCAGTCGGCGATCTCCCGGCGAACCTCGGCGAAGACGTTCCGCCCGGGCGGGTCGACGACCCGCAGCCCCGTCACGTCGGCCACCACCGGGCCCGGTCGGTCGCAGAGTCGGGCGAGCAGCGCGCCGCGTACCGCCTCGGCTCCTGCGGCGTCGAGCACACCGGTCAGCCGGATCACCGCCGACGAGTCGTCGATCTCCACGAGACAGCTCGACATGATCGCCCCATTGTGCGCGTCGGTGACGGTCCGCGCATTCGGGCGCTCGGTGGCGGTCATCGGTGGTCCATCCGGGACCGGCGGTTGATCGCCGCCATCGTGCCGACCGCGGTGCCGGCCGCGGCAAGACCGAACGCGGCGGTCATCCGCACCAACTGACGCCGTCGGCCGTGCCAGCCGCCGTCCCGCTGGGCCTGGGCGTCGGCTTGGAACATGTTGCCGCTGCTGTCCATCCGGGCGCCCGGACCGAACTGGGTGCGGTGGGCGTACCAGCCAAGGGTGCGCTCCACCAGCGCGGGCGCCAGCCGCCATTGCAGGCCGAGCAGCCGGGCCGCACCGCCGGCGTACGCCTCGCGGCGCGGCCGGCGCAGCAGTCGGACGATGGTCTCGGCGACCATCTCCGGCGGGTAGATCGGGGGCGGTGGCACCAGCTCACGGCCGCTGTAGTTGCCCGCGTGCCGGAAGAACGGGGTGTCGATGGTGGCTGGCAGCACGGTGCAGACGGAGATCTGACCGCGACCGGTGACCCGCAGCTCCTGCCGGACCGTGTCGGCCAGCCCCCGGATGCCGTGCTTGGTGGCGTTGTACGCCGACTGGTACGGCATGGCCACCTCGGCCAGCACCGAGGCGTTGTTGACCAGCACTCCACCACCGGCAGCGGTGAGGTACGGCAGTGCCGCCTTGATGCCGTGCACCGCCCCGAGCAGGTTGACCTCCAGCACCCGGCGGAACTCGGCGACCGGAATCTCGTCGAACAGACCCACCGCGCTCACCGCGGCGTTGTTCACCCAGGCGTCGATCCGGCCGAACTCGGCTGCCGCCCGATCGGCCAACCGTTGCACCGACTCCAGGTCGGTCACGTCGGTCGGCACGACCAGTGCCCGGCCGCCCAACTCCCAGCAGCGCCGCGCGACCTGTCGTAGGGCCGGCTCGCTGCGGGCGGCCAGCACGACGGCGGCACCCCGGCGGGCCACCGCGTACGCGGTCGCCGTGCCGATCCCGCTGGACGCGCCGGTGATCACCACGGTCGAATCGTCGAGGCTGCGGGTCAGCGGCATTCCTGAGCGGTACCCCCGCCTGGGCCTGGTCATACCAGGGACCGGATGTTGATCATCGTGGAAGCGGCCGGCAATGTGGCTCTTGTGGTTGCTGTTGCGCAAGCGTCGGTGGCACCTGCGCGGACTCTTCCTGATCTGCCAGGTTTCGACTCCGGGCCCCGAGGTTAATGGGACGCTCTGAACGGGAGGACCACTGCCGAGGAAAGATCGCAGGGAGGTGACCCATGCGCGTCGGCCTCGTCTGCGCGCACGCCAGCTCGTACCGCCACGCCGACGGCCCACCGGTCGGCACCCGACAGCACATCGCACGGGTCGCCGCCGAGTTGGCCGAGCGAGGCCACGACGTCCGGCTCTACGATCGCCGGGACGCCCCCGGGCTGCCGGCGACGGCTGACATCGACGGCTACCAGGTGCACCAGGTGCCCGCTGGCCCGCCCACCCCGCTACCGACCGCCGAGCTCATCCCGTACGTGACGGAATTCGGCCGTTGGTTGGCCGACGAGTGGTCCGGTGCCTGGCGGCCCGAGGTGGTGCACGGGCACTACTGGGTCGGCGGCCTGGCCGCCGCGCACGCCGTCCGAGAGACCGACATCCCGGTGGTGCAGACGTTCCACTCGCTCGGCGTCGAGCAGCTGCGCCACCTGGGTGGCCACTACGACGGGCCGGGGGAGCGGATCACGCTGGAACGCGCGCTGACCCGGGCGGTGGACATCGCCGTGGCCCAGTCGAACGACGAGGTCGACGAGCTCACCCGGATGGGTCTGCAACGCAGCTCGGTCGCGTTGGTGCCGGCCGGGGTGGACATCGAGCAGTTCCAGCCCGACGGCGAGGCGGCACCGCGCGAACAACGGGCCCGCATCCTCTCCGTGGGCTCACTCTCCGCAGGGCACGGTCAGGAGGACCTGATTCGGGCGATGCGTCTGGTCGGTGACGCCGAGCTGGTGATCGCTGGTGGGCCACCGGCCGACCAGTTGGTCAACCACGCGGAGGCGCGACGGCTGCGCGAGCTGGCCGAGCAGATCGGCGTCGTCGACCAGGTGCGACTCGTCGGGGCAGTGCCGCACGACCAGATGGCCACCTGGTACCGGTCGGCGGACGTGGTCGCCTGCACGCCGCACTACTCCTCCGCCGGGCGGGTGTCGCTGGAGGCGATGGCCTGCGGAGTGCCCGTGATCGGCTACGCGATGGGCGGCCTGGCGGACGCCGTCGTCGACGAGGTCACCGGCCGACTGGTGCCCCCCGGCGACGTGCGGGCACTCGGAGTCTCGTTGCGCCGGTTGCTCGCCGACAACGCCGGCCGTTTCGCGTACGGGCACGCCGCGGTGGACCGGGTGCGCAGCAGCTACACGTGGGAGCGCACCGCCGGTGCATTGGAGCGCCTCTACGAGCGGGTGGTGAGCCGCCGCAAACCCGTCGAGGCCTAGTGGGGTCAGCCCGGGCGATCTTGCAGTTTCGGTCGCCGTTTTGCATGACATGCCCCTTAGGTCGGGGCAGAAAGTGCAAGATCGCGTAGCCGAAGGAGGGCAGTGCGGCGACGTTCCTCGCCGGGCGGCCCGGACCGTCAGCCCGGCCGACCGACGGCGATCATCGCCTGGTCGCGGCGGCGTGCTGCCGAGCGTTGCTGCTGCGGCTCGGCATACCGGGTCAGCCCGATCACCGCCGCCAGGGTGACCAGGAAACCGGCTGCGGCCAACCATTCCCGCCCCGGCCAGATCTTGTCGTTGAGCAGCAGCAGACCGACGATCGCGGCCGGCACCGCACCGGCGGCGTCCATCGCGGCGACCGCGGCGGTCGTCGAGCCACGCTGCATGGCCAGACCGAGCAGCAGCTGACCGACGATCGAGTGGGCAATCAGCAGGTAGAAGAGCGGGTCGGCGAGGAACGCCTCGGCGGACGGCGCGGACGCCAAGGGGCGAGCGGCCACCGCCGCCGAACTGAACGCCAACCCGGCCAGCGAACCGAGGGCCACCGAACCAGGTGCCCCGCACAGCCGGACGGCGAAGACACCGAGCACCGCGATGACGCCGAGTGCCACCAACAGGGCGATCGAACCAGCGGTGCCGAGTTGTTTCGACGGCGCAGGCCGAGCGGACAGCACCAGCGCGGTGATCCCGGCGAAGAGCAGGCCCAGCAGCACCACCTCCGCCACCGGTAACCGCCACTTCAGCACCAGCACGCCGAGGATGGCGGTCACCCCCAGCCCGGCCGCGACGCTCGCCTGCACGAGGAACAGCGGCAGATCCCGTCGGGCCAGAAAGGCGAGCACGAATCCGCCGATCTGGCAGCCCAGGCCGACCAGGTATGTCCGGTGCCCGGCGAGGCGCAGCAGCAGGCCCGGATCGAAGGTGTGATGGACCGTGGTGCGGGCCGCGGCCACCGACTGGAGGAGGTTGGCGAAGCCGTACGCGACGATCATCGCCGCGAGGAAGCACCAGCCGGAGGAGACCACCTGGCGAGGATAGAGGTTGGCGGGAGTCAGCGCTCGGCTGGACGATCGAGCCGGGTGAGGATGTCGGCGTGCAGCACACCGTTGGTGGCCACCACGCTGCTGTCAGTGCCAGGGGCACCCGCTGGGGCCGGTCGACCGAACAGATCCGTGACCGTGCCACCCGCCTCGGTGATGATCGGCACCAGCGCCGCCACGTCCCACAGCGACAACTCCGGCTCGACCATCACGTCCAGTGCGCCCTCAGCCAGCAGCATGTAACCGTAGAAGTCGCCGTACGCCCGGCTGCGCCAACTGGCCCGCATCACGTCGAGCATCGCGTCGAGCCGCCCGGCGCGCTCCCACCCGTTCAGCGACGAGTAGCAGAAGCTGGCGTCCGCGATCCGGTGCACCGCCGACACCCCGATCCGCTCGCCTGCGGCGGGGCCCGGCCCGGCGTACGCGCCCGCGCCCGCGCTCGCCCACCAACGCCGGCCCAGCGCCGG
Organism: Micromonospora sp. DT201; assembly: GCF_049841575.1. Lineage (NCBI taxonomy): Bacteria > Bacillati > Actinomycetota > Actinomycetes > Micromonosporales > Micromonosporaceae > Micromonospora > Micromonospora sp. DT201. The sequence goes on from NZ_JBNCKP010000001.1 coordinate 399,805, forward strand.
TGCGGACACCACGCCGACCGCCGGCCGGTCGCCGTCGTAGAGCGCGATCAGGGTGGCCCAGACCGGCACACCACGGACGAAGTTCTTGGTGCCGTCGATCGGGTCGATGATCCAACGACGGCCGTCCGGGTCGCTGGCCGGCTGCGCCCCGAACTCCTCGCCGAGCAGCCCGTCGGCTGGCCGGTGCTCGGCCAACAGGGCGCGGATCTCCCGCTCCACGGCGGTGTCCGCGTCCGAGACCGGCGTCAGGTCGGGTTTCGCCTCGACCCGCAGGTCGAGCGCGCGGAACCGGGCCGTGGCGATGGCGTCGGCCCGGTCGGCGAGCAGGTGGGCGAGGGCGAGGTCGTCGGCGTACCCGGTCATGCCGGCAACCTAGCCGACGCCCATCGGCTCACTCGTCGGGCCCGCGCCGGTCACCCTCGCCGGGCCCGCGCTGGTCGCTCTCACCACGCGAGTCACCCTCGCCGGCGCGGGAGGCGAGCAACCGGCGGTACGAGGCCAGCCGGCGCGGATCGGCCTTGCCGGCAGCCACCCAGGCATCCAGCCCGCAGGCGGCCTCGTCGGCCGTGTGCTGGCAGTTGGGCGGGCAGTCGACGGTGCCCTCGACCAGGTCCGGGAAGCCGTGCAGCAGGCTGTCGGCCGAGACGTGCGCCAGCCCGAAGCTGCGGATCCCTGGGGTGTCGATGATCCAGCCCGGGTCGGTGTCGACGCCGGGCACCGGTGGCAACCGCAGCGCGACCGCGCTGGTGGAGGTGTGCCGGCCACGGCCGATCGCGCTGACCACGCCGACCGCGCGTAGGGCGTCCGGGACGAGGCGGTTGACCAGGGTCGACTTGCCCACCCCGGAGTGCCCGACCAGCACCGACACCTTGCCGCTCAGTAGCGCACGCAGTGCGCCCAGGTCGGAGTCGGGGCGGTTGAGCACGTACGGCAGCTCCAACTCGGTGTAGTAGCCCAGCACCTCCTCCGGCCCGGCCAGGTCGGCCTTGGTGAGGCAGAGCAGCGGCTCGACGTCCGCGTCGTACGCGGCCACCAGGCAGCGGTCGATGAACCCGGTGCGCGGCGGCGGGTCGGCCAGCGCGCTGACGATCACCAACTGGTCGGCGTTGGCCACCACCACCCGTTCCAGGCGGCCCTCGGCGGTGGTCTCGTCGTCGTCGGCGGTGCGGCGCAGCACCGAGCGGCGCTCGGCGATCCGGACGATGCGGGCGAGGGCGCCCTCCGCCCCGGACGTGTCCCCGACCAGGCTGACCCGGTCGCCGACCACCACCGACTTGCGGCCCAGCTCACGGGCCCGCATCGCGGTGACCGTGGGCAGCTCGGCTCCCACCACGCCGCGCTCGGCCCCGGCCAGCACACACTGGTAGCGCCCCCGGTCGACGGCGATGACGAAACCGTCGACGGCGTCCGCGTGCTGAGGTCGGGTGCGCGTACGCGGGCGCGACGACTTTCCGGGCCGGACCCGCACGTCGTCCTCGTCGTACTCCCGCCGTTTGGTCGCCAGGACCTGTCCTCTTCTCGCGTCAGCTCTTGCCGGTCACCATCGCTGACCATAGTGCCGGGAACTCGGGCATGGTCTTGGAGGTACACCCCACGTCGTCCACCTCGATGCCGGGAACGGCGAGCCCGGCCACTGCGGCGGAATGCGCCATCCGGTGATCCTGGTAGGTGTGGAACACGCCGCCGCGCAGCGGCCGGGGCCGGATCTCCAGCCCGTCCGGCGCTTCGGTGACGTCCGCCCCGAGCGCCGTGAACTCGCGCGCGAGCGCGGTCAGCCGGTCGGTCTCGTGGCCCCGGATGTGCCCGATGCCGGTGAAGACCGACGGCGAGTCGGCGAGCATGGCCAGTGCGGTCAGCGCCGGGGTCAGCTCGCTGACGTCGGAGAGGTCGGCGGTCAGGCCGTGCACCACACCGGTGCCGCGGACGGTCAGCCCGCTGGTGGAGAGGGTGACCTCGCCGCCCATCCGTTGCAGCAGCGAGCGGAGTTGCTCGACCGGCTGCGCGCTGCTGTGTGGCCAGCCTTGCAGGGTCACCTCGCCGCCGGTGACCAGGGCGGCGGCGAAGAACGGCACCGCGCCGGAGAGGTCTGGTTCGATTTGCCAGCCGCGCCCGGTGAGCGGGCCGGGCTCGACGGTCCACACGTCGGGAGTGGTGTCGTCGACGGCCGCGCCAGCGGCACGCAACATCTGCACCGTCATCCGAAGGTGCGGCGCGGACGGCACCGGCGGGCCGACGTGCCGCACCACGACGCCCCGGTCGAAGCGCGGGGCGGCCAGCAGCAACCCGGAGACGAGTTGGCTGGAGGCGGACGCGTCGATCACCACCGCACCGCCGGTGACCCGGCCGGTGCCGAACACGGTCAGCGGCAGGCTGCCCGCGCCGGTGACGTCGATCCGGACGCCCAGCGAGCGCAGCGCCCCGACCAGCGGGCCGAGCGGCCGGGTGCGGGCATGGGGGTCGCCGTCGAAGGTGACCTGCCCGTCGGTCAGCCCGGCCACCGGCGGCACGAACCGCATCACGGTGCCGGCCAAGCCCACGTCGACGTGGGCGGGGCCGACCAGCGGGTGCGGCCGCACCAGCCAGCGCTCGTCGTCGCTGATCGAGACGTGCGCGCCCATCGCCCGCAGGCCGGCGGCCATCAACTCGGTGTCGCGGGCGCGTAACGGCCCGGCCAGCGTTGACGGGCCGGCGGCCAGCGCGCTGAGCACCAGGGCCCGCGCGGTCATCGATTTGGAACCGGGCAGGCGCAGCGTCGCCGTCACCGGGTCGGATGCGGTCGGTGCGGTCCACGGCTGTGGCGGCCGGGTCGCGGTCAGGTTCCCCACGGTTACATTCTGCCGTGTCGGCCGCTGGGCTGCGGGAACCGGCGGTCCTACTCCCGGTTGGCGGGACAGCCGACGGGGCCTTTGACGCGTTAGCGTGTGGCTCATGTGCGGCAGGTACGCGACGACTCGGAGCTCCGGCGAGCTGAGCGCGCTGTTCGAGTCGTCTGACGACACGGACGGCCTGCTCGGACCGGATCACAACGTCGCGCCGACCGATCCGGTGCCGCTGGTCCGGGTCAGCCCGGAGGGGCATCGCAGCCTCTGCGTCGGTCGCTGGGGTCTGCTGCCGCACTGGTCCCGGTCCGCTGCCGGGGCTGCCCGCATGATCAATGCGCGAGCGGAGACGGTGGCCACCAGCCGGGCGTATGCCGGGTCGTTCGCCCGTCGCCGTTGCCTGGTCCCGGCCGACGGCTGGTACGAGTGGGTACGCAAGCCCGACGGTGGGCGGCAGGCCTACTACATGACCCCCAGCGATGGCTCGGTGCTCGCCCTGGCCGGCATCTGGTCGGTCTGGGGGTCCGAGGCCGACACCCGGCTCACGTTCAGCGTGCTGACCACCGCGGCGCTCGGCGACCTGGCCGAGGTGCACGACCGGATGCCGGTGCTGCTGCCGCCCGAGCACTGGTCGTCGTGGCTGGCGCCGACCGACGAGCCGGAGCGGCTGCTCGTCCCGGCGTCGGTGGAGCGGCTCGCTGGGTTGGAGATCCGCCCGGTGGGTGCGGCGGTGGGCGACGTTCGCAACGACGGACCTCATTTGACCGCCCGGGTGCCGGCGGTGACTCCGCAGGAATTGACTTTGTTCTGAGGCCGAGGCGCATCGTCGGGTGCCGATTTGCCAGGGTTGCGCGCGATTCGTCTCCTGGCTGTTCAGTCATGTTCCCGGCAGACCCTTGTCCCGGTGTTGCGAAGTGCGATAGAACACAGCGCCGGTAGTGGCTGTCGATTCGCACGGGGCGGACGGCGTCCACCGATCTTGCCGGTCCCACGGGGGAGGTGGGTGGATGACACGGGCGCGTATGCCCCGGCCGCACGAGGTGGCTGCGGCGCGGCGAGACCCACGGTTGCTGCGAGCCGTGCGGGAACGACAACAAGACGACGCGTGGCGCACCAGAGGCACCTGTCAGGCCGTCGATCCGGAGACTTTCTTTCCGGCACCGAACGAGCCGGCGGATGCTGCCGTTGCGCTTTGCCGCAGTTGTGACGTGCAGGGGTCCTGCCTGGCCTGGGCCCTCGACGTCGGCGACTGCCATGGCGTCTGGGGGGCCACCACGCCCCGCGAGCGGCGGGCGATGCTTGTCGCCTGGCGCGGCGAGGTCGAACCGGACCCGGACGCCGTCGACGACGCTGGCCCGCCGGTGCGGGATCGCCTGCTCACTCTGGTGCCGCTGAGCTGATCGGCGGGCCCGGTCCGCACCCGTCGCCGGCCAGGCGGCGCAGAATGGGTCAGTGCTAGTCAGCGACGAGATCGCCACTGCGCGCGGTTCGGCGCGGATCGACACCGATCTGCCGGTCCGCCCCGCCACCGCTCTGCTCGTGCTCGGGCACGGCGCGGGCGGCAGCGTCGACGCCCCCGACCTGCTCGCGGTCCGGGACGCGTCGGTCGCCGCCGGCCTGGCGGTGGTCCGGGTGACCCAGCCCTATCGGGTCGCCGGTCGACGCGCGCCGGCACCGGCAGGTCACCTCGACGAGGCCTGGACCGCGGTGCTCGCCGTGCTGCGCGACCGGCACGCCGACGTTCCGACGGTGCTGGTGGGCGGTCGATCCAGCGGCGCTCGGGTGGCCTGCCGGACGGCCCGAGCGGTGGGCGCCCTCGGCGTGCTCGCGTTGGCCTTTCCGCTGCACCCGCCCGGGCGGCCAGAGCGCTCACGGGCCGCCGAGCTGGCCACTGGCCTGCCGACGCTTGTCGTCAACGGCGACCGGGACCCGTTCGGGACGCCGGAGCCAGGGCCGGGAGTGCAGGTGCTGACCCGTCCGGGGGAGACGCACGACCTGCGGCGGGATCCGGCCGGCACCGCTGCTCTCGTACGGGATTGGCTGTGCGCCCACGGCTGGGCCGCGCCCGACTGATCCGGCGTGGCCGGCCCGTCGCGCTTCGGCCCGGCACGGCCGGCCGAGCCCGGCTCGCCCGGACGACCGTTTCCCGTGCCTGGCGCGGGTCGTTGCATCCGATGGTGCCGCCGGCCCGATCTGGACAGGCGATACCAGTCCTCCCAGGCCCTTCCTGGTCCCAGCGCCGGCCGCCGTCGGGGCCGGGACCAGGAACGGGAGGGTCGGCCGGAATGCCCCAGTGGTCATCTCGCGTTACTACCCCCGGACGACTTTTTTGCGAGGGGGGTGACCGGTGCCGACCGAGACACGGAGCCTGGAACGGGACGAACGGGAGGCCCGGCAGCTGAAGCGGCTGCTGGATGGCCCAGAGTGGCCCGCGACGGCGGGACCAGGCGTGGCGGGTGCGGTGAGCACGGGCACACCGGCCGGAAGTGAATCTGCGGGCAGGTCCTTGCGCGTATCCTCGGCGGGAAAGCATCCGACGCGAGGGGATGTGCGGTTGACCACCGAGAAGACGGACGAGCGCAGGGCCCGATTCGAGCGGGACGCGATGCCATTCGTCGATCAGCTCTACGCTGCTGGGCTGCGGATGACGCGCAACCCGGCGGATGCCGAGGACCTGGTCCAGGAGACCTACCTGAAGGCGTACGCGGCCTTCCACCAGTTTGAGCAGGGCACGAACCTCAAGGCCTGGCTCTACCGGATCCTGACCAACACCTACATCAACTCCTACCGCAAACGGCAGCGCCAGCCGATCCAGGCGCCCACCGAGGAGATCACCGACTGGCAGCTCGCCGAGGCCGAGTCGCACACCTCGAGCGGGCTGCGCTCCGCCGAGACCGAGGCGCTGGACCGGCTGCCGGACAGCGACGTCAAGGAGGCCCTCCAGCAGCTGCCGGAGGAGTTCCGCCTGGCCGTCTACCTCACCGATGTCGAGGGCTTCTCGTACAAGGAGGTCGCGGACATCATGGGCACGCCGATCGGCACCGTGATGTCGCGTCTGCACCGGGGCCGTCGTAATCTGCGCAAGCTGCTCGAGCGCTACGCCGGGGAGCGGGGCTTCAGTGCGGCCCGCTCAGCGAAGGGCTCGACTGCCGCCGCTGCCGGCCGGGAGGTGTGACGTGAGCTGTGGGGAGCCGCACGAGACAGATTGCCGCGAAGTGCTCGCGGAGGTCTACCTCTACCTGGATCTGGAGTGCGCCGACGAACGGCGCCCGCTGATCCGGCACCACCTGGACGAGTGCGGGCCCTGCCTGCGCGAGTACGGGCTCGAGCAGGAGGTGCGGGCGTTGGTGGCTCGTTGCTGCGGCAACGAGACCGCGCCGGACGACCTACGCGAGCGACTGCGGGTCAAGCTCACCGAGCTGGTGGTCTTCGAGACCAGGGATTCCCGCGAGCTGGCCGACTGAGCGTCGGTCGTATCTGACGGACCAAGACCGGTGGCCCGGGTCGATGTCGACCCGGGCCACCGGTGTACCCGGCGTCGGCCGGGTCAAGCTGATCGGTGACGGGCCGACGGCCCGCCGACCCGTTCAGGAGTTGGGACGCTTGCCGTGGTTCGCGGCGCTCTTCTTACGGGCCTTCTTCTTCCGGGACTTCTTCGCCATGCTGACCTCCTCGTGATGGGTGGATCCGCTCTGCGTACGACCGCGGCGCCGTGTACCCGCCGGCGGCCCGGCATCGGGTCCGACCCGCTGATGGTAGTGCGGGCGACACCCGCCGCCTTCCCCAGGGCGGGCGCGCTATCCCGGCCGTGCCGCTGCGCGCCCATCGTCGGCAGCCGCATGATTGGATACGTCGGCAGGCACATCGCGAAAAGGGAGGGCCTGGACATGGCCGAGGAGATCCGCGCCGAGATGGTGGCGAACGTCTGGAAGGTCGTCGCCACGGCAGGTGACACCGTGACCGAGGGCGACACCCTGGTGATCCTCGAGTCGATGAAGATGGAGATCCCGGTCATCGCCGAGTCCGACGGTGTGCTTGAGCAGCTCGCCGTGCACGAGGGCGACGTCGTGCAGGACGGCGACCTCATTGCGGTGATCGCTTGAGCGGGCTGCGGGTTCGTCCTGCGGAGCCGGCCGACTTCGCGGCGGTGGCCCGGCTGACCGTGGCCGCGTACGAGGCGGACGGCCAACTCAAGGGCGAACACGGGTACGGCACGGTGCTGGCCGACGTGTCGACCCGGGCCGTCAGCGGCGAGGTGCTGGTCGCGGTCGACGAGGCGACCGGGGCAGTGCTCGGCTCGGTGACCTTCGTGCTGCCGGGCACCCCGTTCGCCGAGTTGTCCGGTCCGGGCGAGGCGGAGTTCCGGATGCTCGCGGTCGACCCGGGCGCTCAGGGGCGGGGTGTCGGTGCCGCGCTGGCCAAGGCGTGTGTCGACCGCGCGGCCGAGCTGGGCTGCACGGCGGTCGTGATCTGCGTCCGGGCCGGGATGGCCGATTCGGCGCACCGGCTCTACTCGCGGCTCGGGTTCGTCCGCGCACCGGAGAAGGATTGGTCGCCGGCGGCGGACGTGGACCTGCTCGGCCTGCGACTGGACCTGACCCGCGGCTGACCGATCAGCCCAGGCCGGTCGAGGACGCGCCCCGGTCGGGCTCCGCGGCCTCGTCGGGATGCGTGCCGATGGCGGCGAGCAGCTCGTCGGCCACATCCAGGGCGAGCTTGCGGCGTTCGTCGTCGCTGATGTGCGGCGCGCGCACCGCGAACCAGCTGGTATGCACCGCGAACAGTGACAGCGCGGCGCGAAGTTGGGCGGCAGGGGAGTCGTCGCCCCGGCAGAGCGCGTCGGTCAGCTCCAACATCCGACCGCGCATCTGCTGCCCGGCGGAGAGGCTCTTGAGCGCGGTCTGGTTCTGCTCGAAGAAGCGCATCACCGACGGCTGCGTGCCGTCGAACATCGTGTCGGCGTACCGGGAGATCAGCTCGCGCCGGGTGGCCAGGGTGGCGGGCTCCGTAGCGGCCCAGGCGATCAGCGCGTCCATCCGGTCCAGCCGGTCTTCGACGAAGCTGGCGACGATGTCGTCCTTGCTCTTGAAGTGGTAGTAGAGCGCTGCCTTGGTGACGTTGAGGCGCTCGGCGATTTCCCGGAGCGAGGTCTTCTCGTACCCCTGCTCGGTGAAGAGCTCGAGCGCGACGGTCTTGATCCGTTCCCGCGTCCCGCCTGTGCTCTCCCTCACTCACGCCCCCCAATTGGCTTGACCGCTGCTTGCTACCCAACTTACCGTGCGGCTAGTAAGGTGACTAGCCGGGCGGCAAGTAAGTTTGGCAATCCTCGGGGGGAGCTTACCCATGACTCAGGCAACACAGACCGGCGCACGACCCAACAACATACGGGTCGTGCTGTTCGGGCTGATGATCGCGATGATGCTCGCGATGCTCGACAACATGATCGTCAGTACCGCGCTACCGCGGATCGTCGGCGAGTTCGGCGGCCTCAACCACTTCACCTGGGTGGTCACCGCGTACGTGCTCGGGACCACCGTCTCTACCCCGATCTGGGGCAAGCTCGGTGACCTCTACGGCCGCAAGTCGGTCTTCCTGACCTCGGTCGTCGTCTTCCTCGTCGGCTCGGCCCTCTGCGGCATGGCCGGCTCCGCGATGCTCGGCGGCCCGCAGGACGGCATGGTCCAGCTCATCGCCTTCCGCGCCGTGCAGGGCCTCGGTGCCGGTGGCCTCATGGTCGGCGTGATGGCGATCATCGGTGACCTGGTCCCGCCCCGCGAGCGTGGGCGCTACCAGGGCATGATCGCCGGCATCATGGCCATCGCCATGGTCGCCGGCCCGCTGGCCGGTGGCTTCATCACCGATCACCTCTCCTGGCGCTGGGCGTTCTACGTGAACCTGCCGCTGGGCGGTGTCGCGCTGCTCGTGCTGATCAGCACCATGCACCTGCCGAAGTACCGCACCGAGCACCGGATCGACTGGCTCGGCGCCGGGCTGCTCTCGGTCGGCATCACCGCGATCGTGCTCATCACCACCTGGGGTGGCAACGAGTACGACTGGACGTCACCGCAGATCCTCGGCCTGGCCGTGCTGGGCGTGCTCACGCTTGTGGCTTTCGGCCTGGTGGAGCGCCGCGTCCAGGAGCCGATCCTCCCGTTGGCGCTCTTCGCCAACCGCAACTTCGCGCTGATCTCGGTGATCGGCTTCCTGCTCGGCTTCGCGATGTTCGGCGCGATGAACTTCCTGCCGCTCTACCAGCAGACCGTGCAGGGGGCGTCGGCGACCAACAGCGGGCTGCTGCTGCTGCCCCTGATGTTCGGCATGCTGGTCGTCTCGCTGGTCATCGGCCGGGCGATCACCAAGAACGGTAAGTACCGGGCGTACCCGATCATCGGGGGCGTGGTGATGACCGGGGGCATGGCCCTGCTGTCGATGCTCGACACCGAAACCAGCAAGGTGATGTCCTCGCTGTACATGGTCGTGCTCGGCGTCGGTATGGGCTTCCTCATGCAGACGTCGATGCTGATCGCGCAGAACAGCGTGGAGCAGAAGGACCTCGGCGCGGCCAGTGGCGCGGCGACGTTCTTCCGGTCGATCGGCGGCTCGTTCGGCATCTCGCTGTTCGGCGCGATCTTCGCCAACCGGCTGGCCAGCTCCGAGGGCGGTCGGGCCTTCGGCGGCGAGTCCGGCGGTGCCGGGATGGACCTGGCGAAGCTCAAGGAACTCCCCGCCGAGGCGCGCGAGTTGGTGCTCAATGGTCTCTCCGACGCGATTTCGCACGTCTTCCTCTGGGCGGTGCTGTTCACCATCGTGATCCCGGTGCTCGCCTGGTTCATCAAGGAGATCCCGCTGCGCACCGCCAACGAGGCGCCGCCGCAGGCCACTCCGGAGGAGGAAGCCGAGATCGCCCTCGGCAAGGCCCCCGTCGCCTGACCTCTACCCTCCCCCCGCGCCGCGCCAGCCCGTCAGGGCCGGCGCGGCGCGCTTCTTTCCCCGCGATCTTGCACTTTCTGTCCCGGCATAAGCCCTGTTCCCGACAAACCGACGACAGTAAGTGCAAGATCGGCGGGGCGGGGCGGGGCGGGGTGGGGTGGGGGCGGGGTGGGGTGGGTGGGTGGGGTCAGGTTTGGCGGGTTAGGCGTTGCCAGAGGCGGCGGAGGGGGTTGCGGGGGCGGGGGAGTTGGGAGGAACGCGTGCCCAGCAGTTCGGTGGCCAGTGCCGCGGTGGCCGGGTCCAGCTCCGGGGCAGCGAGCGCCAGGTGGGCCAGCGAGACGGCGATCGGGACCGGTCGGACCCGAGCCACGGCAGCCGCGTCGGCGAGCCGCTCCGCCACCACCCGCGCCACGTCCGCCCGTACCGAGGGATCCACCCAGGCGGCGGTGACCAGGGCGAACAGCGCTGCCTCGGTGACCCAGTCCTCGACGTCCCAGATCAGGTCGAGCAGCACGCGGCGCCGAGTCGACCCCTCCCACGGCTCGTCGGTGCGGTGGTGCAGCAGCCCCAGGCAGGCCCACACCTGCACACCACGGACCCAGACCGACGGGTCGTGGGCGGCCAGCAGCCGACCCACCGCGTTGGCCGGGGCCGCCGGTGGGTGCACCAGCAGGCCGAGCAGGTCGGCAACGTCGAGGCCGGCCAGGCCCACCGCCGCGTCGTACGCCGCCGGTGGGTGCGGCCACGCCGGGTGCGCGATCTGCCCGATCCGTTCGACCGCCGTCGCCGAGGGTGCCGGCAGTGCGGGCGTGGGGACGTTGTCCGCGTAGTGCCACAACCGCTGGGCGGACGCCCGCCGGGGCTCGCGCGGGTCCGGCTCAAGCGCGCCGACCACGTCGATCCGCAGCCCCGGTGCAGTGGACGCCGCCGTCCGGACGGCACTCGGCGGTGCGGCGGCGGGTAGGCGGACGGCGCTGCCGAGACCGTTGTCGTCATCGGCCACCGCCTGGCGCATCGCGTCGACTAGTGGACCACCGGCCGGGGTCAGTTGGCCGAGCCAGGGCCGGCCTCGGCAGCACTGGGCCAGGTCACCGTGCTCGTGGCTGTCGTCGGGGTGGTCGCGGACGAAGTCGGCGAGCGCGACCAGGTGGGCCAGGTCACCGTCGCGCAGGTGCCGCAGGCGGTGTGCGGTGTGCACCGCGCAGTCGAACGACGGGTCGCGCGCCAGCGCCCGCTCGGTCCACTCCAGCGCCTCGTCCAGCCGGCCGATCTCGGCCAGGGTGCCGGCGATGTCCGCGTAGATCGCCAGGTCGTCGGGATCCAGCTCCACGGCCCGACCGAGGGCTGCGAGGCAGTCGCGGGTCCGGCCCGCGCTGCGGTACGCGTACCCGAGCCAGACCTCGCCCATCTTCGAGGGTTGTGCGCGTACCCCTCGGGTGGCCCAGCGGACCGCCAGCGCGACCTCAGCGAGACGCCGGGCCAGTGCGGACGCCGCGCCCAGCAGCAGACCGTGCTCGGGGTGGACGGTGACCGCGTTGTGGGCCAGCGTGAGGTACGGCGTGAGGGCGCCCCGGCCGACCCGCGGCACCGGGTCGGGCAGCGCGGCGCAGACCTGCATGAGGATGCGGGCGATGTGCTCCGGATCGAGCCGTTCGGCCAACTCGGGCGCGGTGATCCACGGAACGCCGGCCCACTGGGTGCCGGGTGCGTACGCGGTTGCCGCGGCCAGCAGCTCCAGCCCTTCGGCGGGGCGGCCGGCGGTGGCGAGCAGATGGGCGCGGGCGACGACCGCGCCCACGAAGGTGTGGTGGGTGATCGGGAAGAGGTCGAGGCCTCCGCCGCTCGCGGCGGCGAGCCGGGCCAGCGTCTCGTGCACCTCTGGGAGGGTCGGGGCCTGTGTCAACGCGGCGGCGAGGTGGCCGGCGGCGTGCTGCAGGTCGCCCTCGTCGAGTGCCAGCCGGGCCAGCGCGAGCTCCTCCGTCGCGGAGAGCGCGGGGTCGTCCGTTCCCTCGGGCACGTGGTCCTCTCGTCGCAAGCCTAGACCGTGTGTAGCGGGGCAATCCTAGTTGATATTGAGATCATTCGGTGATCATCTGCGCAGTCCTGCTCGTTCAATTGCTCAGATACGATAAAAAGTGCAAGACTGAGCATGGAACGCGCGGCAATCGCGCAAGGGGGGAGTGTCCGTGACACGCGCAGGGGCTGGAATGGCCGCCGACATCGAGGAGCAGCCGGCGGGCTACGCGCGCCTGCTCTCCGCCGCCAACGCCGCCGAGATCGCCCGGGTGGCGGCGGTCATCGCCGAACGTCGCCCACGGCACGTGGTCTTCACCGCCCGGGGCACCTCCGACCATGCAGCCCTCTACGGGGCGTATCTGACCGAGATCCGGCTCGGCCTGCCGGCCGGGCTTGCCTCGCCCAGCGCGGTAACCCTGTTCGGGGCCCGCCCTGACCTGTCCGACGCGCTGGTCGTCGGGGTCAGCCAGAGTGGCGGCTCACCTGACCTGGCCGAGGTGCTGCGCGCCGCCCGAGCCTCCGGGGCGCTCACCCTCGCGGTGACGAACGCGCCAGGGTCGCCGCTGGACGAGGTAGCCGAGTTGAGCGTCGACATCGCCGCCGGGCACGAACGGGCGGTGGCCGCCACCAAGACGTACACCGCCGAGCTGCTCGCCCTGCTGATGCTGGTGGAGGGCATCCGGGCCGGCGACGGCGTGCTCCCGGCGGCCGAACGGGAGGCGCTCGACGCGCTGCCCGAGCTGGCCGCCCGCACCTTGACCGACAACACCCCAGCCCAGCTCGCGCCGCGCTACCGGTTCGCCCGCCAGCTCGTCACCACCGGCCGGGGGTACGCCTACCCGACCGCCCGGGAGGCCGCGTTGAAGCTGATGGAGACCTCGTACCTGCCGGCGCTGGCCTTCTCCGGTGCCGACCTGCTGCACGGCCCGCTCGCGATGACCGACCCGGAGGTCCCGGTGCTCGCGCTGGTCGGCTCCGGTCCAGGTGGACGGTCGATGGGCGAGGTGCTGCCCCGCCTCGGCGAACGACGCGCCGACGTCGTGGTGGTCGGCTCCGCCGACGTGCCGGGCGCCACCCGGCTGGCCGTTCCCGAGGTCGACGAGCGGTACGCCCCGCTGCTGGACATCCTGCCGTTGCAGCGGTTGGCGCTGGCCCTGGCGCTCACCCGAGGTGAGGACCCAGACGCGCCGCGCGGGTTGAAGAAGGTCACCGCGACGATGTGAGGCCCGGCGTGGCACCCTGGTCACCGTGTCCACGCTGCGCGACCTCGCCGAGGAGCATACCCATCTCCGTCCGGCCGACATCGACCATCTGCACCGGATCGCCGGCGACTGGCAACTGCTCTCCGATCTGTCCTTCGCTGACCTGCTGCTCTGGGTGCCGGTCGACGCCGACGGCACGTTCCTCTGTGTCGCCCAGGTCCGCCCCACCACCGCACCCACCGCCTACCAGGATGACCAGGTGGGACGGATCGTCGGCGGGCCGGAAGTGGCCCACCTGGGGGTGGCGTACTCCCAGGGCCGGATCTGGCGGGAGGGCGACCCGGTCTGGTACGGCGACGTACCCGCCCGGCACGAGGCGATTCCGGTCCGTCTGCGGACCGCCGAGGGTGAGGCCGGTGAGGTCATCGCCGTGGTGGGCCGGGACACCAACCTCTCCACCGCGCGTACCCCCAGCCAGCTGGAGCTCAACTACCTGACCACGGCCGACGACCTGGCCCAGATGATCGCGGACGGCACCTTCCCGCCGCCCCGGCATCCTGGTGAGACCACCTCCGCGCCCCGGGTCGGTGACGGCCTCGTGCGGCTGGACGCCGGCGGCAAGGTCACCTACGCGAGCCCGAACGCGCAGTCGGCGTACCGCCGGTTGGGTTACGCCTCCCACCTGGTGGGCGAAGACCTGGCCGCGCTGCACCGCCGGCTCGCCGGCGACCCGCTGGACGGCACCGAGGCGTCGAACGGCATCCTGGCCGCACTGCGCGGTGAGGCGCCGCCCCGACGGGAGATCGACGCACGCGGCGCCACGATGCTCACCCGGGCGCTGCCACTGATGCCCGCCGGGGTGCCGATCGGCGCGCTCGTGCTGGTGCGGGACATCACCGAGGTTCGCCGCCGGGATCGGGCACTGATCACCAAGGACGCCACGATCCGGGAGATCCACCACCGGGTGAAGAACAACCTCCAGACCGTTGCCGCCCTGCTGCGGTTGCAGGCCCGCCGGGTGTCCATGCCGGAGGCCCGGGTCGCCCTGGAGGAGTCGGTCCGCCGGGTCGCCTCGATCGCACTGGTGCACGAGACGCTCTCCATGTCCAGCGACGAGGCGGTCGAGTTCGACGGCATCGTCGACCGAGTGGCCAGCGCCGCGACCGAGGTCGCCGTGACCGAGGTGAGCGTCGGCATGCGTCGGCGGGGCAGCTTCGGTGTGCTGCCGGCGGAGATCGCCACCTCGCTGGTGATGGTCCTCAACGAGTTGCTGCTCAACGCCGTCGAGCATGGCTTCCCGCCGGCCGACGAAGCGGACGACGCCCCCGCCCCCGCCGTAGCCGGCCCTGAATTCGTGCCGGCTGCCGTTCCGGAGGCCGATCCGTCGGTGCGGCCGGAGGTGGTGGTCTCGGCGCACCGGTTCCGCAAGATGCTGCACGTTTCGGTCACGGACAACGGGCGTGGGCTGCCGCCCGACTTCGACGCCGAACGCGGCAGCCGCCTCGGCCTGCAGATCGTCCGAGCCCTGGTCACCGGGGAGCTGCGCGGCACCATCGAGCTGCGGGCCGGAGCCAACGGCGGCACCGAGGCGATGCTGATCGTCCCGCTCGCCCGCAGCGCCAACGAGGGCCGCTCACAGCCCTGACCGCCGCCCCGTCCGCCCCGTCCGCGGCTGCCGTCCGGCGCTGGCGACGTGTCGTGCACCGGTGGGTAGCAGTCCCTGTAGAGCTGCCCCACCAATGGGGCGTGCCGTGCCCTGCGTGCCGTGCCCTGCGTGCCGTGCCCTGCGTGCCGTGCCCTGCGTGCCGTGCCCTGCGTGCCGCGCCGACGCACACGGTCGGGCCGGGTGGCCCGATCGGGGTCACCCCAGATCTGGGGCAAGCTACGGCCGATGGCTTCGGCCGGCCGTCAGACCGCCACCACTCCGATAGGCGATATACCTGTGAGTCATATTTATGACCCACAGGTATATCGCTCAGAACGACAGGATCGGTCCGCCGGTCCGCCGGTCCGCCGGTCCGCCGGTCCGCCGGTCCGCCGGTCCGCCGGTCCGCCGGTCCGCCGGTCGGGCTGAGGCATCGGGAGGGCAGACCGCGGCAACGGGCCCGAGCAGCGAAGGGCCTGAACAGCAACGGGCCTGAACAGCAACGGGCCTGAACAGCGACAGGCCCGAGGTGGCAACGGGGTTGTGTTAGCGGGTCAGCAGGGCGACGGTCAGGCCGGGGCGCGGCCAGACCTGGGCGACGGTGAAGTTTGCGCGCAGCGCGTCGCCCTTGGCGCCGGTCACGGCCGCCAGCGGCTCGGCGTGCCGGCCGGAAATCACCAGCCACACCCGTGTCGTGCCGGCTAGGCACTGCGCCGGTTGCGGGCACTCGGCGGCCCACAGGTCACCCCGACGGACCTCGTCCTCGGTGACCAGCACGTCCCTTGGTGGGTCGTCGAGGTGGTACTCGATGCCGAGGTCGAGAAAGAGCCAGCTCTGCCGTGGCGAGTAGACCACCGCGTCGCCCGGCCGCTGACCTTCTGCGATCACCCGCGCCGCGCCCGCGTAGTCCACAGGCGCGTTGCGTGGCCATTCGTGCGTCCGCCGCAGCGCGGTCTGGTCGGGCAGGCCGAGCAGCCCGGCCAGGACCACCACGACGAGCGCGGCCGGCGCGGCCACCGCGGCCAGCGCCGCGCCCGCCAGCAGGCAGGCGAAAGGCACCACGAAGACCAGGTACCGGGGCACCCACAGCGGTACGGCCGTGCCGGCGGCGAAGAGCAGCAGCACCGGCAGCAGCACCGAGCTCACCGGCAGCAGAGCGCGCCGTCCGAGCCGGGCCGCGCCCAGTGCGGCGACCCCGACCAGCAGGCCGCCCACCACGCTGCTCTGGGTCACGCCGCCAGGCAGGGCGGTCAGGTCGTCCAGTCGAACCAGGTTGACCCAGTTCAGCTGACGCGACCGCTGTGACCGGGCCTTGAGCAGCAGCGGGCTGACCAGCAGCACGACCGGCACCACGGCGACCACCCACCGCCACACCCGCCGGTCCCGCTCAGCACCGCCGTCGGCCCGGGCGACGATGCCGGCCGCGACCGGGCCGCGCCACCACGCGAGCAGGACGACCAACGCGTGCGCGGCGAGCAGGGTGAGCGCGATCAGATGGATGAGTCCGAGAGCGGCGACGGCGACCGCGTACCCGGCCCAACGGGCCCAGCTCGGCCGGCGTAGTGCGGTCACCAACAGCAGGGTGGCGAGCACCGCGAGCATGGTGGCCAGCGCGTACGGGCGGGCCTCCTGACCGTAGCGGGATGTGCCGGGGAGCACCGCGAACAGCAGCCCGGCGAAGAGGCCGGTTCGCCGGTCGACGAGCCGCGCGCAGAGCACGGCGAGCAACCCGGCGGCCACGGTCATCGCCAGCACGGCCGGTACGCGGAGGGCGATCGTGGAGTCGCCAACGACCGCGGTCCAACCGTGCATCAGCAGGTAGTACGGCCCGGTGGCGGCGTCGATGGTGCCGGCCAACCGGGCCAGGTCGTGCGGCGACCGGGTGGCCGCACTCCAGGTCGCCAGCTCGTCGCGCCAGAGCTGGGCGGAGCCCAGCCCGGTCAGGGTCACCGCCAGGGTCAGCAGCGCCGGGGGGAGCCAGACCGGTACGCGGCGCAGGTGCTCCCGCGCCGCCAAGGTCGACTTCTCGGACAATGTGCCCACGGTCCGAGCCTGCCACGGCCACCCCGGTCGCGGGCGTCAGCTGGCGGCAGGCGGTGGGCGCCAGGCGGGCATCACGTCGTTCGGCCGAGCGGTCTTCGCCGGATCACGCTCGACGAGATCGCCGAGCACGGTGTCGATCCGTGCCATCAGCTCGTCGTCCAGCCGGACCGTGGTGGCGGCAGCCGTGTCGGCGAGCTGCTCGGGTCGCGACGCGCCGACGATCGCGCTGGCCACGGTTGGACGACGCAACACCCACGCCACCGCCAACTGGGCCATCGTGCAGTCGGCGGCCTCGGCGATCGACCGGAGCTGGTGTACCCGGGAGAGCAGCAGATCCGAGGAGTAGCGGGCGATGAACGACCCGCCGAAGCCGTCGGTGGCCCGGGAGCCGGCGGGCGGACGATGGCCGGGCTCGTACTTGCCGGTGAGCACCCCCATCGCGAGCGGCGACCAGGCGAGCTGACCCAGGCCGAGCTCGGCGCTGGTGGGCACCACCTCGGCCTCCACCACCCGCCACAGCATCGAGTACTGCGGCTGGTTGGCGATGAACGGGACGTGCAGGTCGGCGGCGAGCCGCAGGCCTGCGCGCAATTGCGGGGCGGTCCACTCGGAGGCGCCGACGTAGAGCACCTTGCCCTGGCGTACCAGATCGGCGAAGGCGGTCATCGTCTCCTCCAGCGGCACGCTGTCGTCGTACCGGTGTGCCTGGTAGAGGTCGATGTAGTCGGTGCCCAGCCGGTTCAGCGAGGCGTGGCAGCCCTCGATGATGTGCTTGCGGGACAGTCCTGCGTCGTTTGCCCCCGGCCCGACCGGCAGGCACACCTTCGTGCACAGCTCGATCGAGCTGCGCCGGGTGCCGCTCAGCGCCTTGCCGAGCGCCTCCTCGGCCCGCCCCTGGGCGTATCGGTCTGCGGTGTCGAAGGTGGTGATGCCCGCGTCCAGGGCAGCGGCCACGCACGCGGCCGCGGCGCCGTCGTCGAGCTGGCTGCCGTGGGTGACCCAGTTGCCGTACGCGACTGCGCTCACGCGCAGACCGGACCGGCCCAGTTGCCTGTATTCCATGTGTGGATCGTCCAGCGGGCGCGCGCTGTCGCCGAACCGTTCGAGCGTGGTCGAATCTGTCGGTGATCGAGGTCCACTTCACGCCCGACGACCTGAGTCGGGTCCGGTTCGTGCACTCGCCGCTGGCTGAGCTGGTGGCCAGCACCTGGGCCCTGCGGAAGCCGGCGAAGTACTGGATGCACCGTCCGTGGCGGGAGCGTGCCGAGCGGCTGCTCCCGGGTGCCGGCCTGGAGCCGCTGTTGGCAGTGCTCAAGTCGTCCAACGGATACGTGCCGGACTTCCTCACCCCGATCGGGGCGGCGCCGAATCTGGCGGCCGAGCTGCGGGCGGTCGCCAGCACCGACCCGACCCGGGTACGGCGGCAACTGGACCGGGCCGGCGCACCCCGGCTGACCCCGGACGAACTGGTCGCGCAGCTCCGTCGCTACTTCACGCTGCTGATCGCGCCGGACTGGCCCCGGCTGCGAGCGCTCGCGCTGGCCGACATCCGGCGGCGGACTCTGCTCGCCGCGGAGCAGGGCGGGCGGACCCTGCTCCGCGAGCTGCACCCGTTGATCCGCTGGGACGGCGCGGCGCTGCAGGTCGCCGTCGGCACGACCCGGCCGGCCGGTCTCCAGGGGCGCCCGTGGACGCTGCTGCCCACCTCTTTCGCCGGGCCGACGGTGCACGCGATCATGGAGGGTGACGCCGGGCCGGCGCTCTGCTATCCGCCCGCCGGGCTGGGCGGGCTGTGGACGTCGCCGCCGCCCAGCGCCGCGCTCGGCGCGCTGCTCGGCAGTACGCGGGCGGCGGCGCTGTCCGTGCTCGACGCTCCGCTGAGCACCGGTGAGCTGGCTGCGATGTTGGGCCTTGCGCCGGCGACTGCGTCACACCACCTCACCACGCTGCGGGACAACGGCCTGATCGCCGGTGTACGGCAGGGGCGGGTGGTCCGTTATGCCCGAACTATCCTCGGTGACCAGCTGGTCGGCTAGCCTTCGGCCCGTGATGTGGGATCCGGCACGCGGACATTGGCCGGCCCCCATGCGGTGTGGCAGCATAGCCCCATGACCGCCGCTGTCGTCCGCCGCTTCGTGGCACGTCGCCACGTCGACTACGGCCGCGTGTTCAGCGCGATCTGTCCGGCCTACTGACGACGCCCGACCAATCTGTCTCGGGCGCGCTCCGCGCCGGCTGTCTGAAGACACCGTTGTCCCGCCCGCTTCGCCGGGCCGGCCGCCGCGCCCCGCGCATGCCCGAGGCACAGCAGACAACGGAGGACGCCGCGATGGCGGTCAGCAGCACCCCGGCCCGACCCGAGGGCCCGACGGCCCGCCCGGCGCGGGCCCCGCGCCGCCCACGGGGTGAGGGTCAGTGGGCGCTCGGCCACCGCGAGCCGCTCAACCCCAACGAGCGGATCAAGAAGGACGACGATCCGCTGAACGTCCGGGCCCGAATCGAGACCATCTACGCCCACCGCGGCTTCGCCTCGATCGACCCGCAGGATCTGCGCGGCCGTTTCCGCTGGTGGGGCCTCTACACCCAGCGCAAGGCGGGCATCGACGGCGGGCGCACAGCCGTGCTGGAGCCGCACGAGCTGGAGGACGAGTTCTTCATGCTCCGGGTCCGCATCGACGGCGGCCAGCTCAGCCTGGCCCAGTTGCGGGTCATCGCGGACATCTCCCGGGAGTTCGCGCGCGACACCGCCGACATCACCGACCGGCAGAACATCCAATACCACTGGATCCGGGTCGAGGACATGCCGGAGATCTGGCGCCGGCTGGAGTCGGTCGGCCTGCAGACCACCGAGGCGTGTGGCGACTGCCCGCGCATCGTGCTGGGCAGCCCGGTCGCCGGGGTGGCCCGCGACGAGGTGCTCGACCCGACCCCGGCGGTCGACGAGATCGTTGCCCGGTACGTCGGGGACAAGCAGTTCTCCAACCTTCCCCGCAAGTTCAAGACGTCGATCTCCTGGCTGGTGGACACCCCCTACGAGTCGAACGACATCGCCTTCCTCGGCGTCGACCACCCCGAGCACGGCCCCGGCTTCGACGTCTGGGTCGGCGGGGGTCTCTCCACCAACCCGATGCTCGCCCAGCGGCTCGGCGTCTGGGTGCCGCTGGCCGAGGTGCCCGACGTGTGGGCCGGGGTGGTCGGGATCTTCCGCGACTACGGCTACCGCCGGCTGCGCAACCGGGCCCGGCTGAAGTTCCTGGTGGCCGACTGGGGCGTGGAGCGCTTCCGCGAGGTCCTGGAAAAGGACTACCTCGGCCGGACGTTGCTCGACGGCCCGGCACCGACCCTGCCGTCGAAGCCGATCGACCACGTGGGCGTGCACGAGCAGGCCGACGGGCGGCACTACGTGGGCGCCGCCCCGGTGGTCGGACGGGTCTCCGGCAAGCAGCTCACCCAACTGGCCGACGTGGTCGAGGCGCACGGCAGTGACCGGGTGCGGCTCACCCCGTACCAGAAGCTGCTGGTGCTCGACGTGCCGTCGGAGCGGACGGAGTCGCTGGTCGACGCGCTGCGCGACATCGGCCTGGAGGCCCGGCCTTCAGCGTGGCGGCGCGGCACGATGGCGTGCACCGGCATCGAGTACTGCAAGTTGGCCATCGTCGAGACGAAGGCCCGCGGTGAGGAGTTGGTGGCTCGGCTGGAGCAGCGGCTGCGCGACTTCGACGCCGACATCTCGATCCACATCAACGGCTGCCCGAACGCGTGCGCCCGCACGCAGGTGGCCGACATCGGGCTCAAGGGTCAGCTGGTGGTCGGCCCGGACGGCCGGCAGGTGGAGGGTTTCCAGGTGCACCTGGGCGGCGGGTTGGGCATGGCCCAGGGGCAGACCGCCGGTTTCGGCCGCAAGCTACGCGGCCTGAAGACCACCGCCGAGGAGCTTCCGGAGTACGTGGAACGGCTGGCCCGCCGCTACCTGGCTGGTCGGAGCGAGGGCGAGACGTTCGCCAACTGGGTGATCAGAGTCGACGAGGAGGAACTGCGGTGAGCAGCGAGAACCGAGCGGCACCTCTGTACTGCCCGTACTGCGGCGAGGAGGACCTGCGGCCGCACGAGGCGGGGCACGGCGCCTGGGAGTGCCACGCCTGCACCCGGGTCTTCTCGGTGAAGTTCACCGGGCTGCTCTCGCGGGCGGTGACCCGGTGAGTCTGGTCTCCGCCGCCGGCCTGCGCCTGGTCGGCCCCGGTGGCCCGACGCCGGCCGACCCGGCGCGGCGCAGCCCGGACGAGCTGCGCTCGTTGGCCGAGCAGGCGGCTCGGGACCTGGAGGGTGCCCCGGCGCTGGAGATCGCCCGCTGGGCGGCGCAGACCTTCGGCGACCGGTTCTGCGTCACCAGCTCGATGGCCGATGCCGTGCTGGCCCACCTGGTGTCCCGGGTGGCCCCGGGGGTGGACGTGGTCTTCCTCGACACCGGCCTGCACTTCCCCGAGACGCTACGGGTGCGCGACGAGGTTGCCCGGACGCTCCCCGTGAACGTCCGGTCGATCCGGCCCCGGCTCACCGTCGGCCAGCAGGACGGCCAGTACGGCCCCCGGCTGTTCAACAAGTCGCCGGACGACTGCTGTCAGCTGCGCAAGGTGGAGCCGTTGGAGCGGGCCCTGACCGGGTACGACGCCTGGGCCGCGGGCCTGCGTCGCGACGAGTCGCCGACCCGGGCCAACACACCGGTGGTGACCTTCGACCCGCGACGCGGCAAGGTCAAGGTCAACCCGATCGCGGCGTGGACGCAGGGGGATGTGGACGCCTACATCGCCCGCTTCAACGTGCCGGTCAACGAGCTGTTCAAGCAGGGCTACGGGTCGATCGGCTGCTGGCCGTGCACTCGCCGGACCAAGGCCGGCGAGGACGCCCGGGCCGGCCGGTGGGCCATGTTCGAGAAGACCGAGTGCGGGCTGCACGTCTGACCTCCCCGGCGACGACCCCGACCGGCCCCGGCGCGGCCGGCGGGGCGGATCCGGTGGTGCTGGTCGCACACGGTAGCCGTGATCCACGAGCGGCCGATGCCACCCGCGCACTGGCCCAGGCCGTGTCGGCCGCTCGGCCAGGCACACAGGTGTGGGCGAGCTGGCTGGACCACACCGAGCCGGGGCCGACCGAGGTCCTGCGAGACCTGGCAGTGGCCGGCCACCGTCGCGCGGTGCTGGTGCCGCTGCTGCTGACTGCCGCGTACCACCATCGGGTGGACATTCCGGCGGCGATCGCCGCGGCGGCGCAGGCCGGACCGGAGCTGGCGGTACGGGTGACCGATGTGCTCGGCCCGGCGGACGGAACTGTCGACCTCGGGCTGCTGGCCGGGCTGCGCCGTCGACTCGGTGAGGCGCAGCCGGGCCGCTTCGACGCGCTGGTGTTGGCCGCTGCGGGCACCAGGGACGCGCGGGCGCGTCGTTCGGTAGGCCGGGTTGCGGATGCGCTCGGTGTGGAGTTCGGTGTGCCCTGCCGGGTGGCGTACGCCTCGGCGGCTCCACCGGAGTCCGGCGTGGCGGTGTCCCGGCTGCGGGCGGCCGGCGCGCGCAGGGTCGCGGTGTCCGCGTACTTCCTTGCGCCGGGCCTGTTCCACGACGCGGTGGCCGAGGCTGCCCGCGCGGCCGGCGCGGTGGCGGTCGCCGCGCCGTTGACCGACGCACCGGAGTTGGTCGAGTTGGTGCTGCGTCGGGTCGATGACCGGCCCGGCGAGCGCGTGGTCGACTCCGGCAGGGTTACGGCGCGCTGACCCTCGTGCCGGCCGACGGTCCTCGTGCGGGACAGCGTCCTTGTGCCGGCCAGCGGTCCTTGTGCCGGCCAGCGGTCCTCGTGCGGGACAGCGTTCTCGTGCCGGACAGCGGTCCTTGTGCCGGACAGCGGAACGCCCCGGCGGGCGAACCCACCGGGGCGTACAGCTGTGTCGTTGGGGATCAGGCGGAGTGAGCGCGCAGCACCCGGAGACCGCCGCGCCGCTTGACAGCGCGCCGCTCCTCCTCGCTCATTCCGCCCCAGACGCCGGCGTCCTGACCAGACTCGAGTGCCCACTGCAGGCACTGGTCGGTCACGGAGCAGCGCCTGCAGACGGCCTTTGCCTGCTCGACCTGCAGCAGAGCCGGTCCAGACGTCCCGATCGGGAAGAACAGCTCTGGGTCCTCGTCGCGGCAGACACTATGGTGACGCCAGTCCATGGCGGCAACACTCCTCATTCTGGATGGGTGGCAACAATTGCTTGGTCGTGCTTTTCCTATATGCATCCGCAGTGCCGGTGGTGACAGTTAGCGTCTGACCATTCGGCAGTGCGTGAGCAGGCGTTCAGCGCCGGGGACCTGCTGGAACAGCTCAACCTGACGAGCATATCCAGGCAATGTCCCGGTAACTCAAGTTCGCTTGTGAATACTTTCACGAACAGTCGTGATGTCAAGGGTGACGCTCGGAAAAACTCCGGGCGGTGAGCAAGCCCACAACCCATTTGTCCGGGTTTCAGTGCTTTCCTGGTTACCCGCCGTGCCACAGTCGAGGATCAATATAGTACAGTCCGCGTGACATTGCTGACATTTCCGGCACCTGCCCCTCGGTGTGGCGGTGACCGGCCGATCCGGTCGCGGTCACCGTGTCGACCAAGGGCAGTACCCGAGACCTAGCAGATTACTCTCAGTGCGGCGGGAACGGAGGTGAATCTGACTTTCTCCCGCTCGCCGAGATAGTCGCCGTCCAGCTGGAACGCCTGCGGACGGCTTGAGAGCAGCGTGAACTCCGCCGTGTCATGGAGTCGTAACACCTGGCGGCCGCGCGGATCCGGCCGCTGGGACAGGAACTGCGTCACCGTCCGTGTTGTGCTAGCCACTCGGAGCTGACGCAACGCCAGCACATCCAGCCCGAGGTCGAACGACGCGGCGGGGTTGGGGTTGACTTCCCGGTCGCCCAGGTACGTCCATGGCGCCGTGTTCTGGATGATGACGGTGGCCAGCTCAGCCTCGGCCGGCTCGTCCGGACGTTCCAGGACGATCGCCGGATGCCGCCGGTCCGAGGCGAAGAAGTACTGATTCATGATCGAGCGCAGATAGAGCGTCGGCGTCGACACCCGGCCCTTCCGCCGGGCCTGCTCCACCCGGTGGATCACCGCCGCGTCCAGGCCGAACCCCGCGCAGAAGGTGAAGTAACGGTCGTCCGCCCGGCCCAGCCCAACCTTCCGGCTCCGGCCCAGCCGCAACGCTTCGAGGATCATGCTGGTCGCGTCCGGCCACTCCCGGGGTAGACCCAGCGCACGGGCGAACACGTTTGTCGAGCCGCCCGGCACGGTCGCCAGCGCGGGCAGCCGATCGGCCATCGTGGCATCGTCGGCGCGCGGCGGCGGGTCGGCCGTCATCAGGCCGTTCACCACCTCGTTCACGGTGCCGTCGCCACCCAGGGTGACGACCAGGTCGACCCCCTCCGCAGCGGCCTCCCGGGCCAGCGCCATGGCGTGCCCGCGCCGGCGGGTGTAGCGCACGCTGAGGTCGACTTCGCTGCGCAGCGCACGGACGAGCACGTCCCGGCTGCGTTCGCTGGTAGTGGTGGCCTTTGGATTGACCACCAGGACGGCCCGCATGGGCGGCACTGTACCTTCCGGTAGCCCGAGTATCGTGGCGCGCGTGACCATCGACTCGGCCCCGTTTCCCGTCACGCTCCGCTGGGCGGTCCGGCTGCTGTGGGGGGAATCGGCCGTCGTCGGCCTGATCGCGGCCTGGCTCGTCTGGGCCGACCTCACGGCCACCACCACCGATCTGGCGTCGGCGTTGCTGGTGACGGCCTTCGCCATCGGGGCGGCGGTCGTGCTCTGGGCGCTGGGCCGTGCGCTGCTGCGCCGCAAGGCGGGCGCACGGGCCCCCGCGATCGTGCTCCAGCTGATGCTGCTGCCGATCGGGTGGTTCATGATCCAGGCTGGGCTCGGCTGGCTGGGCGTGCCGTTGATGGCCCTCGGCCTGGGCGTGGGCTGGCTGCTGGTCAGCCCTCCGACGACCCGGGCCCTCGGCTTCGAGTGACAGTGCCGGAGTGACAGTGCCGGCAGGCGCTGGGCCGGTCAGTAGGTGCCGGAGCGGCGAGTGAGCAACCCGATCGTGGCCCGGCCGTCGGCGGCCGTGGCGGTTGCCGAGGTGGTCAGCGCGGTGAGCACCTTCCAGGCGAAGGACGACTCGGCGGGCAACGTGGCACCGCGCACGGTCGGCACGGTCACCTCGACGGTCAACGCATCCTCGGTGACCGCGAAGCGGCACTCCAGCTCGGCGTCGCGGGTGGCGATGGCGAGCAGCATGGCGCACGCCTCGTCGACCGCGATCCGCAGATCCTCGATCTCGTCGAGCGCGAACTGCAACCTGGCCGCGAGACCGGCTGTGGCGGTACGGAGCACGCCGAGGTAACCGCCGTCGGCGGGCACCGTGAGGCGCACCACGTCGTCGGTCCACGGCTGGCCAGTCAGTTGAGTCACGCCTCATCCCCCCGGTCGGGGACTCTACCCGGTCGGTCGCCTGTACGCGTGCCGGCAGCGGTGACATGACCGGCCAGTTGGCGCAGCGCGTCCCCGCTCAGTCGGTAGGGGACCCACTCGGTCATCTGCTCCGCGCCGATCGAGGCGTAGAACCCGGCGGCCGGGTTCCAGTCGATCATCGACCACTCAAGCCGCCGATAGCCGCGTCGTACGCAGATGTCGGCCAGAGTGGCGAGCAGAAGCCGACCCGCCCCGGTGCCTCGGGCTGGCGGGGAGACGTAGAGGTCCTCCAGGTAGATGCCGTGCACGCCGGCCCAGGTGGAGAAGTTGAGAAACCACAACGCGAAGCCGATCGGCTTGCCGTGCTCGTCGACCGCGACGTGACCGAAGAGCGCCGGAGCAGCCGCCGGCCCGCTCCAGCTCGGCCCGTCCGCCGCGCCGCGACCTGGAGCAGCCGGGAACAGGGCCGAGGTCAGCTGCTCGGCGGTCAGGTGGCACTGGTCGGGGGCACGTTCGTACTCCGCCAGCTCGTGCACCATGGCGACGATGGCCGGCACGTCCTCGGGACGTGCCGGCCGGATCGTCGGGATGACCCGTGAGGTCACGCCTTCTTGGTCTCCCAGAAGATCTTCGAGATCTCGTCGATCTTCGCGAGCAGCTTGTCGGCGGTGGCCGGGTCGAGGCTGCCCTTGACGCCACCGGCGCCGGCGAGCTTGGTGGCCTCGTTGAACAGGCTGTGCAGGTTCGGGTACTTCTCGAAGTGCGGGGGCTTGAAGTAGTCGGTCCACAGCACCCAGAGGTGGTGCTTGACCAGCTCGGCGCGCTGCTCCTTGATGATGACGGCGCGGGTGCGGAACTCCGGGTCGGTGTTCGCCTGGTACTTCTCGCAGATCATTTTGACCGACTCGGCCTCGATCCGGGCCTGAGCCGGATCGTAGACACCGCACGGCAGGTCGCAGTGAGCGCTCGCGGTGACGCGGGGCGCAAGGATGCGCGGAAATCGCATCGGGATCCTCCATGGGAAGTTTGCGATGATCAAAGGCGACATTACTCCTGAGGATGCTCCCCGAACCGGATGGAGGTGAAACCAGTGGGAAGCGATCACCCGCCTGAGGCGCCCCGTTTGCGGAGACCGTTGACCGCAGTTCTGGTGATCGGTCCGTCCATGGCACCGACGCTGCGGCATGGCGACGCGGTGCTGGTGCGTCCGGATGGCCGCCCGATCCGAGCAGGGGACGTGGTGGTCGCGGTCTTCCGGACCCGTCCCGAGTTGCTGGTGGTGAAGCGGGCGGTCCGGCAGCAGGACGGCGGCTGGTGGCTGCGCGGGGACAACGACCTGATCACCGATGACTCCCGGGCGTACGGGGTGGCCGACGTGCGGGGGAGGGTGGTGGCCCGCTACTGGCCGCGCCCCGGCCGGGTTCCTCGTCGCCCGTTATGACCCTGCTCACATCCCAGCGGCAGTGTCGACACTATGCTCGGAAGTGCCCGGGTGACCCCCTGCACCGCGTGCCACCGCTCGCCGCCCACCTCGCGGCCGGGCCGGACGCCCCATCTGCTCGACAGATCCTGGAGTCACCACCATGTCTTCGTCCATCGTGGACCCCGCTGATCCCGTCTTCCTGCTGCACCGCGGCGGCAAGATGGCAGTCACCTCGACCGTGCCGCTCACCAGCCGGGAAGACCTCTCCCTGGCGTACACCCCGGGGGTGGCTCGGGTGTGCGAGGCGATCGCCGCCGATCCCACCCTGGCGGACGACTACACCTGGGTGTCGCACACCGTCGCGGTGGTCACCGACGGCTCGGCGGTGCTCGGGCTCGGCAACATCGGCCCACGCGCCGCAATGCCGGTGATGGAGGGCAAGGCGGTGCTGTTCAAGCAGTTCGCCGGGGTGGACGCGGTGCCAATCTGTCTGGACACCCAGGACGTCGACGAGATCGTCGCCGTGGTGCGGGCGCTGGCCCCCTCGTTCGGCGGGATCAACCTGGAGGACATCAGCGCGCCGCGCTGTTTCGAGGTGGAGAGACGGCTCGACGAGGCGCTCGACATCCCGGTCTTCCACGACGACCAGCACGGCACTGCGATCGTGGTGCTCGCCGCGCTGCGTAACGCCGCCACCCTGCTCAACCGCAAGCTCGGTGACCTGCGGGTGGCGGTGAGCGGTGCGGGCGCGGCCGGGGTGGCCGTGACGAAGATGCTTGTCGCCGGGGGCGTCAACCCCGACCAGGTGGTGGTCTGCGACTCCAAGGGGATCATCGGCCTGCACCGCACCGAGCTGACCGGCACCAAGGCCGAGTTGGCGGCGAGCACCAACGCGGACGGCCGCCAGGGCGACATCACCGAGGCGCTTCGCGGCGCGGACGTGTTGATCGGGGTCTCCGGCGGGCAGATCCCCGAGAGCGCGGTGGCCGGGATGGCACCCGGCGGGATCGTGTTCGCACTGGCCAACCCGACCCCGGAGGTGCACCCCGAGGTCGCCGCCCGGCACGTCGCGGTGGTCGCCACCGGGCGCAGTGACTACCCCAACCAGATCAACAACGTGCTGGCGTTCCCGGGGGTGTTCCGTGGTGCGCTGGATGCCGGCGCCACCCGGATCACCGAGGCGATGAAGGTCGCCGCCGCGGACGCCATCGCCGGTGTGGTGGCCGAGTCGTTGACCGTCGACGCGATCGTCCCCTCGCCGCTCGACCCGCGCGTCGCGCCAGCCGTCGCCGAGGCGGTCGCCGAAGCCGCCCGCCGCGACGGCGTCGCCCGTCACTGACGACGCACGGGCCGGGGGCGCTCCGGCGCAGCATGCGCTGCTGGCCGGTGTGAGAGGGAGCCTTCTTAACGGGCGCTCAGCTTGTTACCGTGCCGATCATGCGTGCTGCCTTCGCCTCCAGCTTCGACGACGCCGATCCGCTCGCCGCACTCACCGTCGGCGAGCGGCCCGAGCCGACCCACCCGGCCGACGACTGGGTGACCGTGCAGTTGCGGGCCACCTCGCTCAATCACCACGACCTCTGGTCATTGCGCGGGGTGGGGCTCACCGAGGCCCAGCTGCCGATGATCCTCGGCTGCGACGCGGTCGGAGTGGACCCGGAGGGTCACCCGGTCGTCGTGTACCCGGTGGTGGTCACTCCGGGTGACCCGCGCGGGGTCTCCATCCTCTCCGAGCACTTTGCCGGGACCCTCGCCGAGCGGGTCGCCGTACCCCGATCGAACCTGATCCCGCTGCCCGACGGCATGACCGCGACCGACGCGGCGTGCCTGCCCACGGCCTGGCTGACCGCGTGGCGGATGCTGACCACCAAGGGCCGCGTCGCGGACGCCGACAGCGTGCTGGTCCAGGGCGCGGGCGGTGGCGTCGCCACCGCGGCCGTCGCGCTCGCCGTCGCGATGGGCAAGCGGGTGTACGCGACCAGCCGCGACGCCGCCAAGCGGGAGCGGATCTCGGCCCTCGGCGCTACCGCCGTGGAACCCGGTGCCCGGCTGCCGGAACGAGTCGACGTGGTGATCGAGACGGTTGGCGCGGCCACCTTCGACCACTCGATGAAGTCGGCCGCGCCGATGGCCCGGATCGTGGTCTCCGGCGCGACCGCCGGGCACGAGCCGGCGATCAACCTGCGCCGGCTCTTCGCGATGCAGCTGGAAATCCTGGGCACCTCGATGGGCACCCCCGGCGAGCTGTACGAGCTGCTGGCGTTCTGCTCCGACAACGAGGTGCGCCCGGTGGTGGACTGTGTCGTCCCGTTCAGCCGGGTCGAGGACGCCTTCGCCCGCCTGCACTCCGGCGACGCCTTCGGCAAGGTCGTCATCGACCACACGGCCTGATCCGCGGGCCGTCTCGTCGCATGATCCGCGCAACATCAGGGAAACTGCTGCCTCCGGTCGCGCTGAGGCAGCAACATCCCTGATGTTGTGCGGATTTCAGCCGGCCGGCCGGCCCGAAGCGTGCTGCTCAGAGATGATCGTCGAAGGTGGCGATGTCGCCGCGCATCGCGTCGGTGGGGATGCGCTTCTTGGCCGCCGCGTCGCCGTACAGCGACCAGCGGAGAAACTCGATGGACGTGTCCGAGACCACCCGCAGCGCCGCGCCGTCACTGAGCAGCGCCCGTCCGTGGTCGCCGTTCGGCAGGCTCAGCATCGCCTTCGGCCAGGGCACCTTGTCGTACACGGCCTTGCCCGCCGCGTACCCGACCACCTCGTCCAGCTCCCCGTGCACGAACAGTTGCGGCGCGGCCGCGCCGGCGAACGCGGTGCCCACGCCGAGCGCTGTGCCAGCGAACACCACGCCCGCGTCCAGCCGCTCGTCCCGGCTCGCGGTGAAGAGGCCGATCGTGGTCACCCCGCCCGCCGAGTGCCCGGCCGCAGCCACCCGGTCGGCGTCCAAACGGCCGTGCAGTGGGTCGTCGGCCTTGGCGTCCAACGCGAGCACCTGGGTCAGCGCGTACGACACGTCGGCCGGCTGGTTGAGCACGTCGAGGACGTTGCCGTCACCGCCCCGGGAGGTGTGCGGGAAGACCGGCGCGGCCACCACGAAACCCGCCGCCGACCACCGGGTCAGCAGCGTGGCGTAGTCGTCCGGCCGCCCGCCCAGACCGTGGCTGAACATCACCACCGGAAACCGACCGTTCGCGGCCGACGCCGACCGCTTGGCCGCGCCGCCGGCATCCCCAGCAGCCGGGTACCAGATCGTCACCGGCAGCGCACGGCCGTCCCGGTCCAGCTTCAGTTGGCGTACGCCGACTGCGAAGGCGCGCTGCGGCGCGGTCCCGGCAGGGACCTGCGGCGTCGGCGTGGCGGCGGCCGGCGGTGGCTCGGCCGGAGCCCGCCAGCTCTTGCCCTGCGGGGTGTCCGCTGAACAGCCGGCCAGCCCGGCCAGGAGAACGGCGCTGGCCAGCAGTGCGGAGGTGACGCGACGCGACATGAATCCGATTGTGCCTTGTGCGGTCGGCACGACCGGCGAAGTTCGACGGGCTGTGCCCGCCCCTGCACCCGCCGCTGCACCCGCTACCCTGCTCGACCAGGACCGGCACGTAGCCGGATCAGGTCGTCGGCGTCCTTCGGCCGGCGCGGACGCTCCGGCATCCAGACCGGGTACATCTGCTTGAACTCGATCTGGGCCTGCACCGAGATGGTCGGCGCGGTGAGCGAGCCGATCCGGCCGGGTGGCGCGTCCAGCATCCCGGCCGGCAGCGGGGTCCCGGCCCAGGAGCCGGCACCCACCGTCGGACGGCCGGCATCATCCCGACCCAGGTACGCGAAGCTGACCTCGACGTCGCCCGCGAACACGTCGAGTTGCAGCTCCACCGGCATCCGAGGGTCGAGACGCCAGCCTCGGGCCAGCAGCAGCGTGCCCAGCCGGTCCGCGTCCTCCCGCCAGCAATACCAGTCGACGTCGACGTGGGGGCGGGTCACCGCGCCGAGGTGGAAGTCCATCGCCCAGCCGCCGCGCAGCCACACCGGGATGCCGTCTGCCCCGGCGACCGTGACCACCTCGGCGATGCTCGCCAACTGGCGGTGCGCGTGCTCGTCCACCGGGCCACCGTAGCGGTGCCGCAGGGTCAACGGGCCGGGCGGGACTCGTAGCTGGTCATCGGGGTGCGGGCGTCGGCGGGGAGGCGAGCACCGGCCGTCTGGTCGCCGTAGAGGGTCCAGCGGAGGAAGTCGGTGGTGGTGGCGAGAACCGGGGCGAAACCTGGATCGCCCGGCGTCAGGTAGGCGCCGTGGTCCTGCCCGAGCAGGCTGAGAAACGCGGCCGGCCCGCGGGTACGCCCGTACGCCGCCTGGCCGACCGTCACCGGCACCACCGCGTCGGCCGTGCCGTGCACGAAGAGCACCGGTGCGGCCGGCCCGGCGAAGCTGCCGGGCAACCCACCCCCGGCGATCACGATCCCGGAGCGCAACCGGGCCGGGTGCCCCTCGCTGAACATGCCGGAGGTGGTGAAGCCGCCCGCCGAGTGCCCGGCGGCGGCAATCGACGTCAGGTCCAGGTGGCCGGCGAGGGGATCCGTGCGGTTCCGGTCCAGGCGGCTCAGGTGTCGGATCAGCCGCCAACCATCGGCGGGTTGGTTGCGCACGTCGGCCCGGCTGAACTCGGCGGCGCCCTCCCGGGTGTGCGGGAACGCGGGAGCGGCCACCACGAAACCCGCCGCCGCCCAGCGGGTGGTCAGGCCGGCGTGCAGATCGGGCCGGCTGAACAGCCCGTGGCTGAAGACCACCACCGGGAACCGCCCGTCGGCCACCCCGTCGGCCGCAGCCGGAAACCAGATCGTCACCGGCAGGGGGCGCGCCGAGCGCGGATCGAGGGTGAGCGTACGCACGCCGACGGCGTACGACCCCTCAGGCGCCCGATGCGCCGACAACGGCCCGTCGGACCCGCCAGCGACGGCCGTGGCAGGCGCGCAGCCCACCAGCAGCGTTGTCATCAGCACAGCGACCAGCCGTCCCGCCCCCATCGTTTCACGGTAAGTGCCCAGGCAGGCGTAGCGGCCCCGCCATCCGGCCTGGCTGCACCCACCACCCGGTCGGGTCACCTCCACCGGCCGGGCCCAACCTGGGACGACGTGGGCCGGGGGCGGTGCCGCGTAAACCGTTTCGCTAGGGTCACCGACATGCCTGAGAACTACACCGACCCCAGCGGCAACACCGAGGCGTTCCGTGCCTTCACCGAAACGCCGGAAGCCGCGGTGCCGACGGAGGCCCCATCCCGCATCCCCCTGATCGTCGGTGTGGTGGTCGTGGTGCTGGTGGTGGCCGTTGTCGCCTGGCTCGCGCTGCGCTGACCCCGCGCTGCGCTGACCCTCGCCTGCGCTGACCGGAGCTTCGTCAGCCGCCCTCGACCACGTCCCGGGCCTGCCGGGCGATCTCCCGTTCCTCGTCGGTGCGGATGACGCAGACGCTCACCTCGGCGCCGTCGGGCGAGATCACCCGGTCGCCGCCGCCGTCGTTGCGGGCATCGTCCACGGTGATTCCGAGCCGATCCAGGCCGGCCAGCGCGGCAGCCCGGACGGGTGCGGCGTTCTCGCCGACCCCGGCGGTGAAGGCGATGGCATCGACGCGGCCGAGCAGCGCGTAGTACGCCCCGACGTACTCGGTGATCCGCCGGCAGTACACGTCGAAGGCCAGCTCCGCTGCACGATCCCCGGCCGCCCGGCGCTGAAGCACCTCGCGCATGTCGTTGACGCCGGTCAGGCCGAGCAGACCGCTGCGGTGGTTGAGCAGGTCGTCGATGTCGTCCACCGACAGCCCAGCCTCCCGGCGCAGGTGGAAGATCACCGTCGGGTCCAGGTCGCCGCTGCGGGTGCCCATCACCAGCCCCTCCAACGGGGACATGCCCATCGAGGTGGCGACGCTGCGACCGTTCGCCACCGCGCAGGCACTGGCCCCGTTGCCCAGGTGCAAGGTGATCGTGTTGAGCTGCTCGTACGGGCGGCCCAGCAGTTCGGCGGTGCGGCGGGACACGTACGCGTGCGAGGTGCCGTGGAAGCCGTACCGGCGAATGTCGTACCGCTCGGCGGTGTCCCGGTCGATCGCGTACGTCGCGGCGGCCTCCGGCAGGGTGTGGTGGAACGCGGTGTCGAAGACGGCGACCTGACCGACGTCCGGCAGTGCCGCGCGGGCCACCTCGATGCCGGCCAGGTTGGCCGGGTTGTGCAGCGGGGCGAGCGGCACCAGGTCCTTGATCGCGGCCAGCACCGCGTCGTCGACCAGGACCGGTGTGCTGAACCTCCGGCCGCCGTGCACCACCCGGTGCCCGACCGCCGCCAACCCGGTCAGATCCAGCCCGTCCAGGATCTGCCGGACCGCACCGGCGTGATCCGACGGGCCGCCGCCAGGCTCACCGACCCGCTCGACGGTGCCGTGGTCGAGCGTCCGGTCACCGTCGTAATGGCGCCACTTCACCGACGACGACCCACAGTTGAGCACCAGAACCCGACTCACGAGGCCTCCTCGGTGGCCGCCTGGATGGCGGTGATCGCCACGGTGTTGACGATGTCCGGCACGGTGGCGCCACGGGAAAGGTCGTTCACCGGCCGGCGCAGGCCCTGCATCACCGGGCCGACGGCGACCGCCCCGGCGGAGCGCTGCACCGCCTTGTACGTGTTGTTGCCGGTGTTCAGGTCCGGAAAGATGAAGACCGTGGCCCGGCCGGCGACCGGGCTGCCCGGCAACTTCGTCGCCGCCACCGCCGGGTCGATCGCCGCGTCGTACTGAATCGGCCCTTCGACCAGCAGATCGGGCCGGCGCTCCCGGACCAGCGCGGTGGCCGTGGCGACCTTCTCCACGTCCTCGCCGGCGCCGGAGCTGCCCGTGGAGTACGACAGCATCGCCACCCGGGGTTCGATGCCGAACCGGGCGGCGGTGTCGGCCGACGAGATCGCGATGTCGGCGAGTTGGGCGGCGTCCGGGTCGCGGTTGACCGCACAGTCGCCGTACACCAGCACCCGATCGGCGAGCAGCATGAAGAAGACGCTGGAGGCGACCGATACGTCCGGCACGGTACGGATGATCTCGAACGCGGGCCGGATGGTCGCAGCGGTGGTGTGCGTGGCACCGGAGACCATGCCGTCGGCTCGCCCGGCCGCCACCATCAGGGTGCCGAAGTAGTTGGCCTGGGCCACGATGTCGTGCGCCAACTCCGCGGTGACGCCGCGGTGAGCGCGCAACCGGGCGTACTCGGCCGCGAACTCGTCTCGCCACCCGCTGGTGACCGGGTCGACCACGTTCGCGTCGCCAAGGTCGATGCCCAGTTCGCGGGTCCGCCGGGCGATGTCGTCGGGCCGGCCGAGCAACGTCAACTCGGCCACCCCACGGCGCAGCAGGATCTCCGACGCGCGCAGGACCCGTTCCTCGCTGCCCTCCGGCAGCACCAGGTGCCGGGGCTTCGAGCGGGCCCGGTCGATCAGCTCGTTCTCGAACATCAGCGGGGTGACCCGCGCCGACCGGCTGACCCGCAACCGGCGGGCCAGGTCGTCGGTGTCCACGCAGCGCTCGAACGCGCCGAGCGCAGCCTCCACCTTGCGGGGATTCGCCGCGCTGGGCCGACCCTCGATGCGACTGGACGCGGCCACCGTGTCGTAGCTGTCGCTGCGTACGGACAGCACCGCCAGCCCGGTGTTCAGCCCTTCCACAAGCCGCATGACCCTCGGGTCGGGCTGAACGCCCAGGGTGAGCACCAGCCCGGCCACCGACACCTGCCCGGCCACGTGCGCGGCGCTCGCGGCGACGAGCAGGTCGGCCCGGTCCCCGGGGGTGATCACCAGGGCGCCCTCGGTGAGGTGACCCAGCAGGGTCGGCACATGTGCCGCGCCGACCACGAAGTCCAACACGTCCCGGCCGAGCGCGGCGTCGTCCCCGGCCAGCAGGGTGGCACCGAGTGCCGCCGCCACCTCCGCCACCGTCGGCGCGGACACGCTCGGCACCTCCGGGATGGCGTACGCGGGGACCGGCAGGTCGGGCAGCGTCATCGGCCCCGGCACCCGGTTGGCGATCACCGCGAGCACCGTCGCGCCCAGGTCGGCCAGATCGTGGTACGCCCCGCGAACGGCCGCCGCGACAGCCCCCGGCTCCTGCCCGAAGCCGTCCACCACAGGCACCACCACGCTGCCGAACTCGGTAGCGAGCCGGGCATTGAAAGCAAGCTCCCGAGGATGGGCCGGGTCGCCTGGTTCGTCGAAGTCGCTGCCCACCACGACCACGGCCGGGCACTGCCTCTCCACCGCCCGGTAACGCTCGACGACGGCGGAGATCAGCTCCGCGCGCCGGCCGTCGGCCACCAGGGCGGCAGCCTCGGCGTAGGTCGCTCCGGCCAGCTCGGCCAGCGGCAACTCGACCCGGTAACGCTCGCTGAGCAGGGCGAGGATCGGGTCCGGACCGGCGTCGGCGACCAGCGGCCGGAACACGCCGATTCGCCCGACCTGGCGGGACAGCAACTCCGCCAGCCCGAGGGCAATCGTCGACTTACCCCCGCCCGAACCCACGCTAGTCAGATACACACTGCGAGCCACAACCCCACCCTAGAAGATCGCGAGACCCCGCCACCCAAGTCCTCCACCGCCGCCCCACCCCTCCAAGGCACCGGTGATCAAGAGCTTTGCGTCACTTCCGCCCCTGATGGTGACGGAAACTTCTTGATCACCGCGGGTCTGGGGTGGGGGTGGGGGGTTAGGCGTCTTCGTCGTCGGGGTCGTCTAGGCGGGCCAGGTACGTTGCCAGGCGTTCGATGGGGGTTTCGAAATCGGGGTTGAGATCGACGAAGTCGCGCAGGCGCTCGCCGAGCCACTCCAAGGTCACCTGCTCGTCGCCCCGGCGTTCGACCAGTTCCTCGATGCCACGGTCCGTGAAGTACATCGCGTACGTCCTCGTGCTCAGCCCGGCGCGGGCCGGGCGGGTAAATGGGTGGGTGGACCAACAGAACCGGGGCAGGACCGTGGTGAACGGCCTGCCCCGGCTCTCATGGTGCGGTCAGGTCACGGGCGGGGGAGAGCCGCCTCGATCAGCGCGTTCAGCTCGACCTCGTGGGTCTTGGCGGAGCCGACCGCCGGGGCGGCCGCGGCCGGGCGGGAGATCCGCCGAAGCCGGACGTCCGCGAGGTGCTCCAGCAGGTTGAGCGCGACGAACGACCAGCCGCCCTGGTTGGCCGGCTCCTCCTGCACCCAGGCGAAGTCCTCCGCGTTCGGGTACTGCGCGAGGGCGGCCCGGATCTCCTCCACCGGCAGCGGGTACAGCTGCTCGATCCGGATGATCGCGGTGTCGGTGACGCCGCGCTCCTGACGAGCCTGGAACAGGTCGTAGTAGACCTTGCCGGAGCAGAGCAGCACCCGCTTCACCGCCTCCGGTGCCGGGGCGGCAGTGTCACGCAGCACCGGCTGGAAGGTGCCGGTGGTGAAGTCCTCCACCGACGAGACGCAGAGCTTGTGCCGCAGCAGCGACTTCGGCGTGAACACCACAAGCGGCTTGCGCTTGGGCGACAGGGCCTGGCGGCGCAGCAGGTGGAAGTAGTTCGCCGGGGTGGTCGGGATGGACACCCGCATGTTGTCCTCGGCGCACATCTGCAGGAACCGCTCCGGCCGGCCGGAGGTGTGGTCCGGGCCCTGGCCCTCGTGGCCGTGCGGCAGCAGCAGGGTGACGGCGGAGCGCTGGCCCCACTTCACCTCGCCGGACGAGATGAACTCGTCGATCACCGACTGGGCGCCGTTGACGAAGTCGCCGAACTGGGCCTCCCAGGCGACCAGCGCGTTGATGTTCTCCACCGAGTAGCCGTACTCGAAGCCCATCGCCGCGTACTCGCTGAGCAGCGAGTCGTGCACGAAGAACCGGGAGCGCTCGCCGTCGCCGGTGAGCGACTTCAACGGCAGGTAGTCGTCGCCGGTGCGGGAGTCGACCACCGAGGCGTGTCGCTGGACGAACGTGCCGCGACGCGAATCCTGCCCGGCCAGCCGGACGGTGACCCCGTCGTGCAGCAACGCCCCGAGCGCGATGATCTCGCCGAAGCCCCAGTCGATGTTGCCCTCGACGGACATCTTGGCCCGCCGGTCCAGCAGTTGCTGGATCCGCTTGTGCGGGGTGAAGCCCTCGGGGAGGTTGATGTGCGCCTCGCCGATCGCCTTCACCACGGACGCGTCGGTGGCGGTGTCGACCTGCGGCTCCGGCTCCACCTCGCGGCGCGGCCGGTTGAGCTGGCGTGGCGCCGCGGCGGCGTCCCGGGTGGCCTTGAAGACCTTCTCCAGCTGCGCCTGGTAGTCACGCAGCAGCTCTTCCGCGTCCTCCACGGTGATGTCGCCGCGACCGATCAGCTCCTCGGTGTAGAGCTTGCGGACCGAGCGCTTCGAGTCAATGATCTTGTACATCTGTGGGTTGGACATCGACGGGTCGTCGCCCTCGTTGTGCCCGCGCCGGCGGTAGCAGACCATGTCGATCACGACGTCCTTGTTGAACGTCTGCCGGTATTCGAAGGCCAGCCGGGCCACTCGGACCACGGCCTCCGGGTCGTCGCCGTTGACGTGGAAGATCGGCGCCTGGATCATCCGGGCCACGTCGGTGCTGTAGAGGCTGGACCGGCTGTATTCCGGGGCGGTGGTGAAGCCGACCTGGTTGTTGACCACCACGTGCACGGTGCCGCCGGTGCGGTAGCCGCGCAGCTGCGACAGGTTGAGCGTCTCGGCGACCACACCCTGCCCGGCGAACGCCGCGTCACCGTGCACCGCAAGCGGCAGGACGGTGTAACCCTCGAGCTTGAGGTCGATCCGGTCCTGCTTGGCCCGGACGATGCCTTCCAGCACCGGGTCGACGGCCTCCAGGTGCGACGGGTTGGCCACCACCGACACCTTGACGGAGTGATCGCCGCCGGGGGTGGTGAACTTGCCGTTCTGACCCAGGTGGTATTTCACGTCGCCGGAGCCCTGCGTCGAGCGCGGGTCCAGGTGGCCCTCGAACTCCGAGAAGATCTTCTCGTACGGCTTGCCGACGATGTTGGCCAGCACGTTGAGTCGACCCCGGTGGGCCATGCCGATGACGACCTCGTCCAGGCCGTTCTCGGCAGAGGACTCCAGAACCTCGCCGAGCAGCGGGATCAGCGACTCGCCGCCCTCCAGCGAGAAGCGCTTCTGGCCGACGTACTTGGTCTGCAGGAAGGTTTCGAACGCCTCGGCGGCGTTGAGCCGGTTGAGGACGTGCTTCTGCTCGTCGGCTGCCGGCTTCTCGTACTTGCGCTCGATCCGCTCCTGGACCCAGCGCCGCTCCTCCGGGTCCTGGATGTGCATGTACTCGATGCCGACC
Organism: Micromonospora sp. DT201; assembly: GCF_049841575.1. NCBI lineage: Bacteria > Bacillati > Actinomycetota > Actinomycetes > Micromonosporales > Micromonosporaceae > Micromonospora > Micromonospora sp. DT201. The sequence continues at coordinate 437,702 of NZ_JBNCKP010000001.1, forward strand.
CGGCGACAGTATGAGTCGCGCAGCACGCCGAGGATCTCACGGAGCTTCATCCGCTGCCGGCCGGCGAAGCCGTTGACCGGGAACTCGCGGTCCAGGTCCCACAGGGTGAGCCCGTGCTGGAGGACGTCCAGGTCGGGGTGCTTGCGGATCTTGAATTCCAGCGGGTCGGTGTCGGCCATCAGGTGACCGCGCACCCGGTACGCGTGGATCAGCTCGTGCACCCGGGCGGTCTTGTTGATCTGACCCTCGGAGTTGACCGCAACGTCGCGCATCCAGCGCACCGGCTCGTACGGGATGCGCAGCGAGGTGAAGATCTGGTCGTAGAAGCCGTGCTCGCCCAGGATCAGCTCGTGCATCACCTTGAGGAACTCGCCGGACTGCGCGCCCTGGATGATCCGGTGGTCGTACGTGCTGGTCAGCGTGATGATCTTGCTGACGGCCAGCTCGGCCAGCGTGGCCTCGGACATGCCCTGGTAGGGGGCCGGGTATTCCATCGCGCCGACGCCGATGATCGCGCTCTGCCCCTGCATCAGCCGCGGCATCGAGTGCACGGTGCCGATGCCGCCCGGGTTGGTCAGCGAGATCGTGGTGCCGGAGTAGTCCTCCATGGTCAGCTCATTGCGCCGCGCCCGCCGGACCACGTCCTCGTACGCCTGCCAGAACTGCCGGAAGTCCATCTGCTCGCAGCCCTTGATGGAGGGGACCACCAGGTTGCGGCTGCCGTCCGGCTTGGCCAGGTCGATCGCGATGCCGAGGTTGACGTGTTGCGGGCGGACCACCGCCGGCTTGCCGTTGGCCTCGGCGAAGGAGTTGTTCATCTCCGGGTGCTGGACCAGCGCCCGGACCATCGCGTAGCCGACCAGGTGGGTGAAGCTGACCTTGCCGCCTCGCCCACGGGCGAGGTGGTTGTTGATCACGATGCGGTTGTCGACAAGCAGCTTGGCCGGGACCGCGCGCACGCTGGTCGCGGTCGGCACGCTCAGCGAGGCGTCCATGTTCTGGACGATCTTCGCGGCGACGCCACGCAACGGCGTGGTCTGCGGGCCGTCGGCGGTCGGCGCGGACGGCTTTGCGGCCGGCTTGGCCGGGGCGGCCTTCTCCGGGGCGGCCTTGGCTGTGGCCGGCGCTGCGGCGGGCTTGGCCGGTGCCGACTGCTTGGCGGACGGCTTGGCTGCGGACGGCTTGCTCGCGGTCGCCGGCTGCGCCGTGGCGCTCGGCTGGCTGACCGTGGCGGCTGCCTCCGGCTGGCCGTCCGGCTCGGGGGCGGCGGCCGGCTTGTCCGACGACGACTCGACCCCGCGCGGCGCGGCCGCTCCGGGCGCTGGCCGATAGTCGGCGAAGAAGTCGTGCCAGGCCGAATCGACGCTGGTTGGGTCGGCGAGGTAGCGCTGATACATCTCCTCGACGATCCACTCATTCGGGCCGAAACCCGCCAGTGGGTTCTCCTGCGAAGTCTGCTGGGTCGACACGGCCGGTAATCGCCTCTTTCACGCGGGTTTGTGTGGCACGCGGTGTGTCCCGTCGCGCCCGATTAGGAGCACGGACTGGACGGCTCCCAGGCTACGCCGTACCGATCCCGCAGGCATTTCCGCCTCGGTCCCGTGGCCGGTTTCACAGAAGATGCCAGAAGTTCAGCAACAGCTGCGCGGTTGGTCGACGGCTGCTAACGCGCCGGGATCCAGCACGTCCCGGCCCTGTGGCAACGACGAGACCAGGGCGGCGGCAACGACGAGGACCCCGGGGCGGCCAGCTTGTCGCCGCCACCCCGAGGTCGGGACCGCCGTCAGGCGATGTCGCGCCGCCGAGTGAGCAGGACTCCGACGACCCCGCTGACCAGCGCGTAACCGATCAGCACCAGGGCACCGACCCACCAGGATGGTGTGAATTCCGAGGTGCCCTCCGTGATCATGACCTGGGAGGCCACCGCGGGCCAGACCACCTGCCACTTGAGCACCGCCTCGCTGTCGAGCACGTTCGACAGGAGCAGGAACAGCAGACCCACCACCTGGGTGCCGATCAGATAGAGCACCGCCGCCGTGATCACCGCGCCGAGCTGGTTGGTGATCAGCGTGCCGATGCCCACCCCGAGGATCGTCCAGATGGCGTACGCGAGCAGGTTGAACAGCAGCGCCCGCTGCACCGGCCACTCACCGAGCTGGGCGCCGTAGTCGTTCAGGGACAGGAAGACCGAGCCGGCGGCCAGGTCGATGAGCGTGGTCACCAGCCAGAACATGAAGCCGAGCAGGCTGGCGGCGACGAGCTTGCCGACGATGACCGACGTACGCCGGGGAGTCGTCAGGAACGTCGTGGTCGCAGTCTGGTGGAAGAACTCGTTGGTGACCATCAGGATGCCGATGAGCATCACGAACATCAGCCCGAGGTACTGGCCCGAGGTGTAAAGGTTCGCCGCCTGCGCCGGCGCGGTCGCCTGCTCGGCGCTGACGCCGACGTCGCCTGCGTCGCCACCGAGCGTCGTGACGAGCAACCACGCGTTGATCGCGAACGCCAGGGCGATCGAGAGGAACGCGCCGAGGGCCAGCCACCACCAGGTGCTGGTCGTGCGGATCTTGAGCAGTTCGGCTCGGACGAGGTTCATCGGATGCCCGCCTTTCCGGCCGTCAGCTCCAGGAAGACCCGTTCCAGATCGGGCCGTTCGGTGGTCAGTTCGTGCAGCTCTACCCCGGCCGCCAAGGCGGACCGGCCGATCGTCGGGGCGTCCACCCCGGCAACCAGCAGGGTGCCCTGCTCGTCGGTGTCGACGGTCGCCGACTGCGCCTTCAGCGCGGCGATCAGCGCCTCGGCGTGCGGCGTGCGGACCCGGACCCGGGCGCTCTGCGCCATCGAGCCGAGAACATGGTCGACCGGACCCTGCCGGACCAGCTGCCCGGCCGCGATGATCACCACGTCGTCGGCGAGCAGTTGCATCTCCGACAGCAGGTGGCTGGAGACCAGCACGGTGCGACCCTCGTGGGCGAGGTTCTTGAGGAACCCACGCATCCACCGGATGCCCTCCGGGTCGAGCCCGTTGGCCGGCTCGTCGAGGATCAGCACCCGGGGGTTGCCGAGCATCGCGGCGGCGATGCCGAGCCGCTGCTTCATGCCCAGCGAGTAACCCTTGAACTTGCGCTTCGCCGCCGGCGTCAACCCAACCAGGGCCAGCGCCTCGTCGGCCCGCTGCTTGGGCAGCCCGGCCGCCGCGCAGAGGACCCGCAGGTGGTTGATGCCGGTACGGCCCTTGTGCGCGCTGGAGGCCTCCAGCACCGCGCCGACGTGCCGCAGCGGTTGCGTGAGGTCGGCGTACCGATGGCCGCTGATGGTGGCCGTGCCCGCGGTCGGCGTGACCAGGTTCAGCAGCATGCGCAGCGTGGTGGTCTTGCCAGCGCCGTTCGGACCGAGGAAGCCGGTCACCCGCCCCGGTGCCACGGTGAAGGACAGGTTGTTCACCGCCCGCACGTTCTTGTACTGCTTCGTCAGACCGGACACCACGATCTGACCGTCGCTGGTGGGGCTTCGCTGCCCGTCAGTCATCGTTCTCCTCCCGTGTGTGGCGTCGATGTACGCCGTGGCACAGCGTGACGGCACGGGGCAACAAGGTCAATCAGGCGCGGTCCGTACGTTGTGGTCCGTCGCAGGGGGGAGGCGACTCCTACCTGCGGACGACGGCCGGGGGGTCAGCGGGCGATCCAGGTGGCCCGGGCAGCCCCGAGTAGCGCGCCGTCCGGGCCGTACAGGCTGGTGTGCACGAGCGCCTTGCGCCCATCGACGCCGATCAGCGCCCCGGTCACCACGCACTCGTCGTCAGGCCCTGGCAGCGCCGCGACCACGGCGGCGATCCGACCCAGCAGGTACGGGCGGCCCGGCGCGAGCACGGTCCACCCGCCGGGGCAGTCCAGCGCCGCCCAGACCGTGGCTGCGCTGACCTGCTCAGGTGCCCGGAACGGCGCGGCGGTCCGGCCATCCGGCAGCCGGCCGGGAAAGATCCGCAGCCCGTCGGGCCGCTGCGGCCCACAGACATAACAGCTGGGGAACGGATGCTCGACCAGGCCGGGGTAGCGGGTCGCCGCAGCCGCCGCGGTGTCCAGGTCGACAGGGGGTACGACGGCATCGACCACCCCGACCGGGCGCACCTCGGCCACCAGTTCGCCGGCCGGGTCACGTACCTCGCCGTCGACCAGACTCAGCTCGGTCTGCAGGGGCGGTGGCCGGCGCAGCGTCACCTCGACCGGGCCGGTGCCGCCCTGCTCGGCGGCGAACACTCCCGCGCTCCAGCCGCCGTTGCCGGATCCGGCGGGCCCGTTGTAGCGGGATTCGATGCGCATCGTCGACCTCCGGTGAGGCGTGCCGGCTCGTTCGCCGGTCCGCTCCGGCAGCCTCGCACGCCCACGGCCGGGTGTGGCTAGCGGTCTCGCCTGCCGGCGTTCATCCGATCGACACCAGTGGTCCCCGTGGATGGCAACCCGGGCACCTAGACAGATCCCATGGCCGTTCTGCATGCCGCTGGCGCACCCCTGACGACCAGCGGATACACCCTGCTGATCGCCGACGACCCCACCCAGGTCGCGGCCGCGCAACGCCTGCGTCACGAGGTGTTCGCCACCGAGCTAGGCGCCACCCTCCTCCCCGGTGCGGCCGGGTTGGACGTGGACCCCTTCGACGCGTACTGCGACCATCTGATCGTCCGCGAGGACAGCACCGGCGAGGTGGTCGGCACGTACCGGCTGTTGCCGCCCGGCCGCACCGACCGCCGGTACGCCGAGGACGAGTTCGACCTCACCGCGCTCGACCCGCTCCGCGACGACCTGGTTGAGACGGGCCGCTCCTGTGTGCACCCGGACCACCGCTCGGGCGCGGTGATCAACCTGATGTGGGCCGGACTCACCAGGTACCTGCACCTGCGTGGCTCCCGCTGGCTCGGCGGCTGCGCCTCGGTGCCGGTGGACGACGGGGGGCGGACGGTCGCCGAGGTGTGGGCGCAGGCCCAGACCCGGCACCTGTCGCCGCCGCCGTTGCGGGTCCGCCCGCTGCGGCCCTGGTTCGCCGACTCGGCCGCCGCTCTCGAACTGGCCGCCGCTGCCTCGGTAGCCGCCCAGCCGGCTGGGCGCGTCGCGGTGCCGCCGCTGCTGCGGGGCTACCTCCGTCTTGGCGCATGGATCTGCGGCGAACCGTCGTACGACCCCGACTTCGGGTGCGCGGACTTCTACGTGCTCTTCTGCCTGGACCGGATGAACCCCCGTTACCTGCGGCACTTCCTGGGCGAGGAGGCGCAGCGGTGACCGCCGTGTCGCACGACCTGTGGCGGCCCACATCGGGCTGCGACGACGATTGTCTGCCGGCGGCCGATGAGGTGCCCACGGCACCGGTGGCTCGCCGGGTGCTCAGGTTGGTTGCCGTGGCCGGCATGCTGCTGGCCGGGGTCGGCCTGGTGGTGCTGCTGCCCGTGCTCCCGGCCCGGGAACGGCAGGCAGCGGTGCGCGGCTGGGCCCGGGCCACCGCCCGAGCCTTCGGTGTCCGGTTGGTGATCCGGGGTCGGCTGCCCCGGCGGCGGGCGCTGCTGGTCGCCAACCATGTCTCGTGGTTGGACATTCTCGCGGTGCTGGCGGTCGCGCCCACCCGGATGGTCGCGAAGCGGGAGATCCGCTCGTGGCCGGTGGTCGGTCTCCTGGCCTCGGCGTTGGGCACGGTCTTCGTGGACCGTTCCCGGCCGCGGGCGCTGCCGGCCACCGTCGGCCGGGTCGCTGACACGCTGCGCGCCGGACGGTCGGTGGCGGTCTTTCCGGAGGGTACGACCTGGTGTGCTGGTGACGGTGCCGCCGACTGCCGCCCCGGCGGCGGTTTCCGGCCGGCGACGTTCCAGGCGGCCATCGACACGGGCAGCCCGGTGGTGCCGCTGCGGATCGCCTACCGCTGCGAGGCCACCGGGGCGACCACCACGGCTGCTGCCTTCCTCGGTGCGGACACCCTGCTGCGGTCGGTGGCCCGGGTGGTCACGGCGCGGGAGTTGGTGGTGTCGGTGACGATCACCGCCGCCCTGCACCCGGCCCGTGATGCCGACCGGCGGTTGCTGGCCCGGGCCGCCGAGTCGGCCGTACACCTGCTGCCCACGGCGGGGGCCGTAGCGCGGGCCCGGCTGCGTTCGGTGCCCACGGCGACCCCGGCCGTTCCCGTCTCGACGCCGGTCACCGGCCGGGAGCTGGGCCTGGCGGCCTGAGGGGAACGGCGCGGCGGGGGGTCGTCCGGCCCTGCCCACCGCGATGAGCGCGATGCCGCCGAGTCATCACCATGACGCGGAGGCATCGCGCTCGACCAACTCACGACCTGTCTTGTGCTGTCGCGATGTATCGCGTTACTGTGCTCCCTGTCAGGCGCGTGTTCGCGCGTCGTCGAGAGGGGGACGCCATGGCCAGATGGACGGTCGACAGCCCGCAGCGGCTCACCGTGGACGGCCCGGTCACCCGGCTGGACGTCCGCCTGGTGAGTGGACGGCTCAACGTGGTCGCCACCGACGGCCCGACCCGGATCGACGTCACCCAGGTCGGCCGTCGGCCGGTCCTGATCGACCACTCCGACGGCCGGCTCACCATTCGTCAGGAGCGCGGCCAGGGCTGGGCGGACGTCCTGCGGTGGTTCCGGATGATCCACCGTTATCCGCGGGTGGACGTCTCCGTCGCCGTGCCCGCCGATGTCCTCGCCGACCTGGGCCTGGTCGCGGGCTCGCTTGTCGCCTCCGGCCTGCGCCGCCAGACGACGGTCCACGTCACCGCCGGTCAGATCACCCTGATGGGCCTGCGCGGCAGCACCTCCGCGAAGATCACCTCTGGGCCGGTGGAGGCGCTCGGCGTACGCGGCGACCTCACCCTGGAGACAGTCTCCGGGGAGGTGATCCTCGCCGACAGCGCCGCCGACCGGGTGCGGGCGCAGACCATCTCGGGCGCAATAACCTGCGACCTCGACAATCCTCGGCGCAGCGAGATCCGGCTGACCACCATCTCGGGCAGCATCACCGTCCGGGTTCGCGAGGACAGCGACCTCGCCGTCCAACTGCACACCGCCTCGGGCCGGATCACCAGTGGCTTCCCCCAGGTGCGCACCTCGACGTTCCCACTGCCCAGCAGCGAGGGAGTGCTCGGCGCCGGCGAAGGTAAGCTCTGGGCTTCCGCGACCTCGGGCAGCATCGCCCTGCTCGCCCGAGCTGTCGACGACGATGGGGAGGAGCTGCCGTGACCGCCGTGTTCAGCCACGGGCGGCTCCGGCTCTACCTGCTCAAGCTGCTCGACGACGGCCCGAAGCACGGCTACGAGCTGATTCGCCTGCTGGAGGACCGGTTCCTCGGGCTCTACGCGCCCAGCGCCGGCACCATCTACCCCCGGCTGCAACGGCTGGAGGCCGAAGGGCTGGTCAGCCACACCGCTGCCGGCGGACGCAAGACGTACGACATCACCGACGCCGGCCGCGACGAGCTGCGCCAACGAGCCGGCGAGCTGACCGCGCTGGAGGCGGACATCGCAGCCTCGGTGGCGGACCTCTCCACCCTCGCCGGCGAGATCCGCAGCGAGGTGCGCGGCTCGGTTCGCGACCTCAAGCGGGAGTTGAGCGAGGCAACCCGGCAGACCCGGCGTACCCGGTGGGACACACAGGTGCCACCGACCCGGCCGGCGCCGGCCGACGGGCCGCAAGCCGCACTGCTCGACGAGTTCGACAAGCGGTTGAGCGCGTTCACCGCCGAGGTGGGCAGGCTGGTGCGCGCCCGGCAGTTCAGTGACACCCAACTGCGCACCGCGGTCCGGCTGCTCGACGGCGCGCTGGACGGGCTGCGTCGCCTGCTGCGCTGACCGACGTCGTCGCACGGCCGGTGACGGGCCCGGCGACTCACAGCCTTTTTGCAGGAATCATCCAGCGCCGCCGCAGTGACGTCACCGATGATTGGCGCATGCCCGCTACCCAGACCGAGGCGCGACTGCTCGTCGTCGAGGACGACCCCAACATCCTCGAACTGCTCTCCGCGAGCCTGCGGTTCGCGGGCTTCGACGTGGCCACCGCGACCAGTGGGAGCGCGGCGCTCAACGCCGCCAAGGACCACCGGCCCGACCTGGTGGTACTCGACGTGATGCTGCCGGACCTGGACGGGTTCGAGGTCATCCGAATGCTGCGCGAGGGCGGCACGCGTACCCCGGTGGTCTTTCTGACCGCCCGGGACGCCACCGACGACAAGATCCGCGGGCTGACCCTGGGCGGCGACGACTACGTCACCAAGCCGTTCAGCCTGGAGGAGTTGACCGCCCGGATCCGCGCCGTGCTGCGCCGCACCACGACCGGCGAGCAGGCCCCGTCCCGGCTCACCTTCGCCGACCTGGAGCTGGACGAGGAGACCCACGAGGTGCACCGGGCCGGCCAGCGCGTGCAGCTTTCGCCGACCGAGTTCAAGCTGCTGCGCTATCTGATGCTCAACGCCAACCGGGTGCTGTCCAAGGCGCAGATCCTCGACCACGTCTGGAACTACGACTTCCGTGGTGACGACAACATCGTCGAGTCCTACATCTCCTACCTGCGGCGCAAGGTCGACACCACCCAACCCCGGTTGATCCACACCCTCCGTGGCGTCGGGTACGTGCTGCGCAAGCCGGCGGCGTGAACGCGGTCCAGCAGGCGAAGGGGCGGGTGCGGGGCGTACCGCTGCGGGTCAAACTGGTCACCTCGGTGCTGGCGCTGGTCGCCGTCGCGCTGCTGGTGATCAGCTCATTGACCGCCTACCTCCTCCGCAACTACCTGGAGGGCCAGGTCGACGGGCAGATCAGTTCGACCGCCCGAGGGCTCGGCCAGCTGCTCCCGCAGCTGCGCAGCGGTGAGGTCGGCGCGATGCTGCCCAGTGACTACGTCCTGCGCCTGGCCGACGAGCAGCAGGTCTACAAGCCGGTCTACGACAAGTTCAGTCTCGATCCCGGGGAGCTGCCCACCTTTGCGACGAGCCGTGACGGCTTCGAGGATCTGGAGGGGGAGCCGCGGACGGTCATCTCGCAAGACGGCCGCACCCGGTGGCGGCTCTACTACGCGGCCCAGCCGGACGGCTCGGTGCTGGCCGTGGGCCAGCCGCTGACCGACGTGGACCGGGCCGTGAAGCAGCTCGTCTGGATAGATCTCCTGGTCGGCGGCGCAGTGCTGATCATGTTGGCTTCGGTCGGCGCGGCGATCGTCCGGACCAGCCTCAAACCGCTGGTGGAGATCGAACGCACCGCCGCCGCCATCGCCGGGGGCGACCTGACCCAGCGGGTGCCCGACCCGGAGCAGGGGCAGGAGCATCCGACCTCGGAACTGGGCCGGCTGTCCCGTGCGCTGAACGCGATGCTCACCCAGATCGAGGCGGCGTTCACCGCCAGAGCCGCCTCGGAAACCGCGGCGCGCTGGGCAGAGAGCGCTGCTCGCGATGCCGCCGTCGCCGCTCAGGCGTCCGAGGCGCGGGCCATCGGCTCCGAGGAACGGATGCGGCGGTTCGTCGCCGACGCTTCGCACGAGTTGCGGACCCCGCTGACCACCATTCGCGGCTTCGCCGAGCTGTACCGGCAGGGCGCGGCCCGTGAGCCGGAGCAGACCGCCGGCCTGCTGCGTCGGATCGAGGACGAGGCGGCCCGGATGGGGCTGCTGGTGGAGGACCTGCTGCTGCTCGCCCGGCTGGACCGGGAACGGCCGCTCTCGCTGACTCCGGTGGAGTTGCCGGTGCTCGCCTCCGACGCGGTGCAGGCCGCTCAAGTGATGGCCCCGGATCGCCGGATCGAGTTGGAGATCGAGCCCGGATCGGGTCCGCTCGTCGTCTCCGCCGACGACGCGCGGCTGCGCCAGGTGATCGGCAACCTCGTCACCAACGCGCTGACCCACACCCCGCCGGACGCCGAGATTCGCGTGCGGTTGCGGGCCGAACCGGGGGACCTCGCCGTCGTGGAGGTGGCCGACACCGGCCCAGGTCTCTCGGCGGAGCAGGCGGAACGAGTCTTCGAGCGGTTCTACCGGGCCGACGCGGCGCGTACACGGCGGGCTGACGGCAACACCGGCACCGGCCTCGGCCTGGCCATCGTGGCGGCGCTGGTCGCCGCGCACCACGGCACGGTCGAGGTGACCGAGACACCCGGCGGTGGGGCCACCTTCCGGGTCCGGATGCCGCTGCTGCCACAGGTCGACGAAGCCGACGAGTGACTTTCAGCCAACTTCCAGGCCGGTTCCAGCTTGATTGCAGTGCACAGGGAGAAGGTAGTGGCATGACCGAGTTCGAGTCCGACCCGCAGCGCCGGCCGGCCCCCATCGACGCCGAGCCGTCGCACCCCACCGCCGAGCTGCCGCGCGACGAGCGCGCGCAGTCCGACTCCCCGACTACTCCCGTCCAGGTCGTTTCGACCGCTGGTGACTCTCCGGTCGTTTCGACCGGCGGTGACTCCACGGTCGTTTCGACCGCTGGTGACACGGAGACCACCGCTGTCACGCCCGCCGCGGCCGACGCACCGGCCGCACACCCGGGCCAGCCGACGGGGTACGAGCCGCCGACCACCGCGCAGCCGACCGGGTACGAGCCGCCGACTGCGTCCGCGCCGCCGTACCCGGTCTCCGGATACCCGGCACCCGGCCAGCCCGGCTACCCGCAGCCGAATGCCGGCCAGCACCCCGGTGCCCCCTGGTACCAGGGCCAGCAGTCCGGCTGGGCCGGCGGGGGTCAGCCGGGTATGGCGTACCCGCCGCACCAGCAGCACGCCCAGCACCCGGGTCAGCATGCCCAGCACCCGGGTCAGCCGGTCCCGCCGTGGGGCCCGCAGGTCGCGCCGCCCGGCAGCGGCCCCCGACCGGGCCGGATCGCCAAGTTCGCCGGTGCCGGCGTCGCGGTGTTCGCCCTGATGCTCGGCTCCGGTGTGGCAGGTGGGGCCCTCGCCCTCGCCCTGGGCGACGACAGCGGCGGCGTCACCCGCACGTACTCCGCGGCACCGGTGCTCAACAGCGCCGACCTGCCAAAGATCGCCGCGTCCGTGCAGGACAGCGTCGTCTCCATCGCCACCGAAAGCGGCGAGGGCTCCGGGGTGGTGCTCACCGCCGACGGCTACGTGCTCACCAACAACCACGTGGTCGCCTCCGCCAGCGGTGACACCGTCCAGGTGGTCTTCGCCGACGGCACGAAGGCCGCAGCGAAGATCATCGGCACCGACCCGAAGACCGACCTGGCCGTGGTCAAGGCCAACGCGGTCACCGACCTCAAGCCGGCCAAGTTCGGCGACAGCGACGCCATGCAGGTCGGCGACCAGGTGCTCGCCCTGGGCAGCCCGCTCGGCCTGCAGGGTTCGGTGACCTCGGGCATCCTCAGCGCCCGGGACCGCACCATCCGGGCCGGCGAGGGTCAGCAGCAGGACCCGACCCAGCAGAGCCAGGCCGTCAGCTCGATCTCCGGTCTGCTCCAGACCGATGCACCGATCAACCCGGGCAACTCCGGCGGCGCGCTGGTCAACACTCGGGGTGAGGTGATCGGCGTCAACACCGCCATCGCGACCTCCGGGCAGAGCACCGGCAACATCGGCGTCGGGTTCGCCATCCCCAGCAACAAGGCCAAGGACGTCGCGGGCAAGCTTCAGCGCGGCGAGAAGGTCAGCCACCCGTCGCTCGGGGTGGGCGTCAACCAGGCCGAGGGCGGCGGCGCACTCGTCGCGTCGGTCACCGAGGGCAGCCCGGCCGCGAAGGCCGGACTCCAGCGCGGCGACGTCGTCACCCGATTCGGCGACAAGCTGGTCAACGATTCGGATGACCTGGTCGGCGCGGTGCAGGCCGGCAAGGTCGGCGACCGGGTCGAGGTGCAGTTCAAGCGGAACGGCGCCGAGAAGTCGGCAACCGTGACGCTCGCCGAGACGTCCTAACTCATATCTGAACCTGCCTCCTCCCTCCGGCGGCGGGTGGCGGGGCCGAGGGGGTCGGCTCCGTCACCCGCCGCTTCTTTCCGCCCCGACGGCGGTTCACCCGGATCGGGTGAACCGCCGTCACCCGTTTGCCCGGCAGGTTCGTTGGGCGAGTCTCGGCAACCGAACCAGGGGGTGGGTGCCATGACCGGGATGGTGGATGTCCGCGGGCGTGATCGACACGAGGTCGCCGATGTGGGGGTGTCCCAGGGCTTGGATGCCCCCACATCGCCGACCTGGAGTCGAGCGTCGCGCGACGACCAGCGGATCCAACGCGACGTCCTGGCGGAGTTGGCCTGGGACGCCCGGCTGCAACCGAACGAGATCGGTGTGACCGTTGACGAGGGCGTGGTCACCCTGACCGGATTCGTGGACGGTGCCGCTCGCTCTTGGGCCGCGACGCGGTGTGCACAGCGGGTTCGGGGCGTACGGGCGGTGGCCGACGAGATCGAGGTGCGGCTGCCCGGCACACCGGGGCGTACCGACGCCGAGATCGCCATCGCTGCCTCCCGTGCGCTGGAATGGGACAGCTTCGTGCCCGCTGAGCGGCTGGACGTGACAGTTGCCAACGGCTGGCTGATGCTGCGCGGTGAGGTCGAGTTCGGATGGCAGCGGCGCGCTGCCGAGGGGGAGTTGCGCCGGCTCGACGGCGTCCGGGGAATCACCAACCTGATCGAGGTGCGACCGTCGGCGCCACCGGTCGCCGATCGGCTGCGTCGGGACGTCCAGCGGGCGCTGGCACGCACGATCGGTGCCGAGCGGGTGACCGTCGAGGTGGACGGCGACACGCTGGTCCTTGCCGGGGTGGTCCGATCCTGGTGGGAACGCGACCAGGTCGAGCGGGTCGCCTGGTGCGCGCCGGGGGTGCGGGTGGTGCACGACCAACTCCTGGTCGGCGGGTGAGCGTCCGCCTTGTCCGGTTTACCCGGGACGTCACAGGGAACCCGCCGCCGACCGGCGGTGACGCCGCACCGGGGATCAACGGGGAGGACTCGTGGCCGTGAACCACCCGCCTGCGGGCCGCCCTCAAGAGCGGTCTTTGCGCATCGCGATGGTGGTCCCGCCATGGTTGTCCGTTCCGCCGCCCGGCTACGGCGGCCTTGAGCAGGTCGTCGCCGCCCTGGTGGACGCGTTGACGAGACACGGGCACGGGGTGACCCTGTTCGGCGCCGGTAGCCACCACGGCACCGCCGCCGAAGACTTCGTCTCCACCGTGCCCGAGGTGCAGTACGAGCGGCTCGGCGAGTCACTGCCCGAGCTGGCCCACCTGGCCCGGGTGAACCGGCTGATCACGGCGGCTGACTTCGACGTGATCCACGACCACACCACGATCGGGCCGCTGATCGCCGGCCGCCGGGCCGTACCAACGGTCGCGACCGTGCACGGCAACCCCGTGGGGGAGTACGGCGATGTGCTCAGCGATATCGACTCGGACGTCGCCCTGGTGGCGATCTCACACGCACAGCGCCTGCTGAACCCCGGCCTGCCCTGGGCCGGCACGGTGCACAACGCGCTGGACGTCCGCGGCCTGCCGCGCAAGACCGAAACCGGTCAGGGGCCAGTGCTGTGGTTGGCGCGGTTCAGCCCGGACAAGGGCCCGGACGTCGCCATCCAGGCGTGCCGGGAAGCCGGGTTGCCCCTACTGCTGGCAGGTAAGTGCAACGAGCCAGCCGAGCGCCGCTACTACGAGAAGGTCGTCGCGCCGCTCGTCGACGAGAACGTGACAGTCGTGCTCAACGCCGACCGCGCGGAGACGCTGCGGATGCTCGTCGACGCCCGTTGCCTGATCATGCCGATTCAGTGGGATGAGCCGTTCGGCATGGTGATGCTGGAGGCGATGGCGACCGGGACACCTGTGGTCGCGCTGAACCGGGGTGCGGTGCCGGAGCTGGTTCGGCCTGGGCTGACCGGGCTGGTCTGTACGCGCCCGGAGGAGCTGCCCGCGGCCTTGCTCGCAGCGGCGCAGCTCGACCCGGAGGACTGCGTGGCGCACGTCGCGGAGAACTTCTCGGTCGAACGGATGGCGTACGGCTACGCGGAGGTCTACCGGCGCTTCGCTGCCGGCCGAACCGACCGCCTCGAACCCGCCCGGGTATCGGCCCGCTGACCCCCGTCCCCGGGGACTGGTCAGACCCTGGCCGCGCCCAGCTCGGCGATGGCGGCGTCGAGTCGCTCCGCGTACGCCGGACTGATGCCACCCTCGCCGAGGCGGACCGCGACCTTCTGGCGCAGCCGGGCCACCGGTGGGGCCAGCTCGTCGCGGCCGGAGCTGACTGCGGTGGTCAGGTTGCGTAGCTCGTTGCGCAGGTCGAGGCCGATGTCGCTGCGAATCTCCCCCGCGCTCAGCCCGGCACCGATCAGCTTGTCGACCCGATTGGCGGCCTCGATCAGGGTGCCCGGATCTAAGGTGGGCGCGACGGTGCTCGGCGACGCTGGCGGTGCCGAGGTCGGCTCGGGCGGCGCGGAGGCCGGCGGGTCGGTCGGCGGGGTCGCCACCGGGCCAACCGACGGCTGCACCTGCCGTGCCGGCGGCTGCTCGGGCAGCAGGGCCACGCCGGTCAGCGCCACCCCGACCGCCAGGACCACCGGGACCAGCAGCAGCGCCAGCCGCCGTCGCGACCAGCCCGACGCGGCCGTCGTCGGGACGGTGACTGGCTGCGGTGGCAGGGGCGGCGTGGGCGTCTGGATGGGCGCGGGTGGGGGGTCGGCCGGCAGCAACTGGTCGCGTAGCGCGGTGGCGACCTGCCGGGCGGTCGGCCGATCGGCCGGGTTCCGGGCGAGGCTGCGCAGGCAGATCCGCGCCACCGGCGGGGGCAGCTCCGGCAGCTCGGCAAGCGTCGGCGGTGGGCCGCTGGCCAGCGCGGCGCTGAGCTGCTCCCAGGTCTCCGCCGGGTACGGGACCCGGCCGGTGAGCGCCTCGTGCAGCAGTACGCCGAGCGAGTACACGTCGGTGGACGGCTGCGCCGGTGCGCCGTCGAGCCGTTCCGGGGCGACGTACGCCGGAGTTCCGAAGGTCCCGCCGTCCTCGTCTTCGTCGGGCGCGCCGATCCGGGTGGCGATGCCGAAGTCGAGGACCTTGACCCCTGTCCCGGTCATCATCACGTTGGCCGGTGTGATGTCCCGGTGCACGATGCCGAGTCGGTGCGCGGCGGCCAGCGCGTCCGCGACCTGCGCGCCGACCTCGACCGCCTCGGCCCACGGCAACGGCCCTTCGGTGAGTCGCAGCTCCAGTTCCTCGCCGCTGAGCAGTTCCATCACCACGAACGAGGTGAGCGAGCCGTCCGGGGCGACCGTCTCGCCGTAGTCGTGCACCGAGGTCACGTGCGGGTGCACCAACTGGGCGGCGGCGCGGGCCTCCTCGCGCACCATGCCCCGAAAACGCGCGTCGGCTGCCAGCGACGGAGCGAGCACCTTGAGCGCGACGACCCGGTCCAGCACCTCGTCGCGGGCACGCCAGATCACGGACATGCCGCCGGCGCCGATCTGGTCGAGAAGTCGGTATCTGCGGGCCAGCAACCGGCCCGGATGCAGTGCTGCCTTCACCGATCGCACCTGCCTCAGGGGTGGGAGCGGTATCAGGTTGCGCGAATGTGTCCTGCCTGTCAACGCCGTCGGGGCCCTCCGTCGATGGGCGGTGCCTGGCGTGCGCCGACCGCCCGTTGACGGCGGCCGGCCGGTCGGCTGCGGGCCCGTGCCAGGATGAGGGGCATGGCGGGGGGACCGGTGGCGTTCGTGCTCGGCGGCGGGGGAGTGCTCGGCGCGGTCGAGGTGGGCATGTTGCGAGCACTGTTCCGCGCCGGCATCCAACCCGACATGGTGCTCGGCACCTCGATCGGCGCGGTGAACGGCGCGCTGGTCGCCGCCGACCCGTCGGAGGCGGTGACCGACCGGCTGGTCCGGCTCTGGGCCTCGCCGGAGGCGAGCGAGGTGTACGGCGACTCGGTCGCCCGGCAGCTGCGCCGCTTCGCTGCCCGCACCCACCTGCACTCACCCCGGCCGCTGCGCCGCCTGCTCGAAACCGAGCTGGGGGTGGACACCACCTTCGCCGAGCTGCGGGTGCCGTTCCGCTGCTGCGCTGCGCACATCGAGCGGGCCGCCGAGCACTGGTTCGACAGCGGCCCGGTGGTGCCGGCGGTGCTGGCGTCGGCCTCGGTGCCGGGCCTGCTCCCGCCGATGGAGATCGACGGCGCGCACTACGTGGACGGCGGCATCGTCAACTCCATCCCGATCGGCGAGGCGGTGGCCGTCGGTGCCCGCCGGATCTACGTCCTCCAGGTCGGACGGATCGAACGGGAGCTGACGCCGCCCCGTCGGCCGTGGGAGATCGCGCAGGTCGCGTTCGAGATCTCCCGCCGGCACCGCTTCTTCCGGGAGATGGCGGCGCTGCCCGAGGGGGTGGATGTGCACGTCCTGCCGACCGGAGGGCTGAACCCCCGCGACGACACGCCGTGGGCGTACCGGGACATGGCGGCGGTGGGACGACGGATCAGTCGCGCGTACACCGCCTCGCGGCGCTATCTCGCCACCCATCTGGAGCGGTGATGCCGCTGCTCCCCAGGTGGCTGCGTCGGTTGCTGCTCGCCCCCGCGGTGGTGGTGCTCGCGTTCGTCGTGGTCACCACGTTGCCGGTCTGGGCGCTACTCGCCGCGGCCGCATCCCCGCTGGTCCCGGGCCGGTTACGCCCGCTGCGGCTGCTCTGGATCGGCTGCTTCTACCTGGTTTGGGACGCTGCCGCCCTGCTCGCGCTCTTCGGGCTGTGGGTCGCCTCCGGCTTCGGCTGGCGGGCCCGGACCCCGGCCTTCCAGCGCGCACACTACGTGCTGGCCGGCTGGTTCCTGCGGGTGCTGTTCTGGCAGGCCCGATGGACACTGCGGCTGCACATCGACGTGGTGGGCACCGACCCGGACACTGCGCTGCCCGGCCGGCCCGAGCTGGTGCTCTGCCGGCACGCCGGGCCGGGCGACTCGTTCATCCTGATCCACGGCCTGGTCAACTGGTTCCACCGGGAGCCGCGGATCGTCCTCAAGGACAGCCTCCAGTGGGACCCGGCGATCGACGTGCTGCTCAACCGGCTACCCAACCGCTTCATCGCTCCGACGCCGGAGCGCGGCGAGGAGACGGTACGCCAGGTCGGGCACCTGGCCACCGGCCTGGACGACAACGACGCGTTCGTGATCTTCCCTGAGGGTGGCAACTTCACCCCGAAGCGGCGGCTGCGCGCCATTGCCCGGCTGCGTTCGCTCGGCCTGGAACGGATGGCCCTGCGCGCCGAGCGGATGCGCCACGTGCTCGCCCCACAGCCCGGTGGGATGCTCGCCGCGCTGGACGCCGCCCCGGACGCCGGGGTCATCTTCGTCGCCCACACCGGGCTGGACCGGATGCTCACCGTCGCCGACGTGTGGCGGGAACTGCCGATGGACAAACGGATCGTCATGAGGTTCTGGTCGGTGCCGCCGGAGGACGTACCAGCCGGACGGCAACAACGCATCGACTGGCTGTTCGACTGGTGGGCACAGATCGATGCCTGGATCGCCGCTAATCGTGATGGCGCCGCGTAGGGTGCGGTCGTGGACCAGATCTGCGTGGTGACGACTGTGGTGGATGCGCGTGCGGTCGCCGACGTGCTGGCGGCCTCAGCGGTCGCCGGGCGACTCGCCGCCTGTGCCCAGGTGGGTGGTCAGGTGGAAAGCACCTACTGGTGGCGGTCCGCAATGGAGACCAGCACCGAGTGGTCGGTGCAGTTCAAGACCGCGCCGGACCGGTTGTCCGCGTTGGTGGACCAGATCCGGCTCAGCCACCCGTACGAGGTGCCGGAGATTCTGGTGTCCAGGGTGGAGAGCGGCGATCCCGCCTACGCCACCTGGGTGCACGAGCACAGCCGGCCCTGAGTACGCGCACTCTGGGGCGCACCCTGGTCGGCTCCCAATGATGACCGGGTGGATGACACCCGCTATCCCTGCCCCGCCTGCGGTGCGCTGGCTGACCTGAGCACCGGTTGCCCCGGCTGCCGGCGCGCCCCCGACCCGATCGCCGCTGAGGTGGTCCGGCTGGGCCGGGAGATCACCCAGCTTGAGCCGGAGGTGGATCGGGCCCGCCGCACGTACATCGAGTTGGCCGGACGCCTGTCAGCTACGTCGCGGCGGCGGGCGGAGCTGGCGGCGGTCGTCCGCGCGGGGGTGGCCGCTTCGGTCGTGGCACGCCCCGCGCCTGCCGTCGGGCCGGTGCCGCCCAGTGGCCCGGGTGCGACAGCCGATTCGGGACCGGGTGCGGCGGAGACCTCGACCCGGACTGTCCAGGGTCTGCTGTTCGTCCTCGGTGGACTCCTGCTGGGCACTGCGGCGGTGGTGTTCACCGCGGTGGCCTGGGCGGCGGTGGGGGTCGGCGGGCGGGCGTTGATCCTGGCCGCGTTCACCGCGCTCGCTCTGGCCGTTCCGTTGCTGGCGGTTCGCCGAGGGCTGCGCGGCACGGCGGAGACGTTCGCCGCGGTCGGGTTGCTGTCGGTGGTGCTGGACGGTTACGCGGCCTGGTCGGTGGACCTGGCTGGCGTTGCCGGCTGGCCAGACAGCCGGTACGCCGCGCTGGTCGGGGGGGCCAGCGCGGCGGTCGCCGTGGCGTACGGCCGGTGGAGCAGGTTGACCGGACCCTGGTTCGCCGCCCTGCTGGCCGCTCAGCCGGTGTTGCCGCTGCTCGCGGTGGAGGCCGAGACGGGGGCGGCCGGTTGGGCGCTGGTTCTGCTTGCAGTGGCGGTGTTGGACCTGGCCGTGCTGGTCAGGCTGCGCGGCGGGGAAGGCGTGGCGCAGCTCGTCGGTCGGGTGTTGGCGGGGAGCGGTCACGTCGCGGCGCTCGTTGGTGCCGCAAGCTGTGCCCTGGTGCCGCTGATTCTCGGGCGGGCGGCGGGTTCGCCACTGTTGGCCGGGTTGCCGCTGCTGCTGGTCGTGCTGACCGGGTTCGGTGCGGCCTGGCTGGTCGGCGGACGGGCGCTGCGGGCGGTGGCCGCCGGGTTGCTGGTGCCGGTGCTCGCCGCCGCCCTGCTGCGCCCGGTGGCCGAGCTGCGGCCGTCACTGCTGCTGCTCGCGGCGGCGCTGGTGGCCCTCGTGCTGGCTGCGGCGGTGCGGCAACTGTCGGCCCGCTGGCAACCGATCCCCGGTGCCGACCGCGCAGCGGCGGGGTCGGGGCGGGCCGGGGTCGATGGTTGGTGGACCGGCCCGCGTACGGGTGCACTGCTGGTCGCGGTGGCCACGGCGACGGTGGCCGCGTTGATCTCCGCCGCGCTCGCGGTCGCTGCCGTCGGCCGGTCGATGCCGCCGTGGCGCGGGGCCGGGACCGGACCGGACCTGGACTGGGGCTGGCAGCTGGCACCTGCCGTGGCGTTGGCGCTCGGCGCGACGGTGCTGCTGATGCCTCGGGCAGCGCGGGCGGTGCTTGCCACGGCTGGTGCGGTGGCGGTGCTGCTCGCTCTGCCCGCCGGTTGGGCCGCTCCCTGGCCTCAGGTGGTGGCCGTCGACCTGGTCGGCGGGGTCGTGCTGCTGCTCGCCGTGTTGGCCCGCCCGGTGATCCGCCCAGCCTCTCTGCTCACCCGCGCGTTCGGTGGTGCCGTCCTGCTCGGGCACGGGCTGCTGGTCGCCCTGGCCTCCCCGACCGGCGCCCTGGTGGCGCTCGGCATCATCGTGGTGGTCGGGCTGGCACTGGCCGTACGACGGGGCACCGGGCCGTACCGGCAGGTTGCGGGTGTGGGTCTGCTGGTCGCGCAACTCGCGCTACCCGGGGTCGCGGCGGTGGCGCTGTTCGCGGCGGGTGCGCCGCCCTGGTGGCAGGCGCGGCTCGCGCTGGTCGCCGCCGGGCTGCCGCTGGTCGCGGTGTTCGCGGCGCGTCGCCACCGGGTGGAGCTGACCGGGTACGCGGTGACCGGTGCCGTGGTCGCGGCGACGGTGCCCGGACTCGCGCCGCTGGTCGTGGCGGGAGACGAGCCCCTTGCGCTGTACGCCGCGCTGGCGGCGCTCGGCGTCGCGTTCGTCGCCCGGTGGGACCAGCCGACGGGGACCGGCCGGCCGGGCGTGCTGGCGGTGGAAGGTGTGCTGGCGGCGGTTGCTGTCCTGGCGAGCCTGCCGACGGTGCTGACCGCGCTCGTGTCGCCGTATGGCAGCCGGGGGCGGGTCTGGTCGGGGGTTCCCACGGTCGTCGCCGACCCGGCGGTGCTCCCCGCCGGGCTGGCGCTGGTCGTGCTGGCAGTGGCCGCCGTGCTGACCGGTCGGTGGGTCCGCCCGCCGGTGCTGCCGGCGCTGCCGTTCGCCGCGGGCGCGCTGCCGGTGCTGCTCGTCGCCGTCGGAGCGCCCTGGCCGGTGCTGCCTGCCGCCGTCCTGCTCACCGGGGTAGGCGCGCTGCTGCTCACCGCACTGGCGGCACCCCGTCCGGCGCTCGCGCCGATCGCCGCGCCGGTGGGGGCGGTGCTGGCGGCCTCCGGCGTGGTCGGGCTGCTCGTCACCCGGGCCGGCACGCTCGCCGCAGAAGGGGTGCTGCTGGTGGCGGCGGTGATCGTCGCGGTCGGGGCACGGAGGGTCGAGGTGCGGCTGACTGGTTGCCTCGCCGCGGTGGGTGCGGCGTCCGCGCTGGCGGTGACCGCCCCGCTCGCCGGAGGGTGGCCGCTGAGGGCGGCGGCGTACCCGCTGCTGGCGGTGGCCGCGCTGATCCTGGCGGTGGCCGCCGCAACCACCCCGGTACCGGCGCTCGCGTCGGGCGACGCGAGCGGACCGTCGCAACCGGTGGCGCTCGGCCCGAGGTCGACGGTCCCAGCCCAGGTCGGGCGAGTCCTGGACGCCGCCGCGCAGGCGGTGGCGCTGGTAGCGGCGATGCTCGCCGTCGAGGTGGCGCGGCACCTCGCCACCGTCTGCGTGCTCTGGGGTGCCGCCGTCGCGCTGCGGCTGCTGCGGCGGGGGGAGCCGGCCGGTCGACGGTGGACATTCGCTGGCATCGCCGCCGGCAGCGAGTTGCTCGGGGCGTGGGTGCTGCTGGCCGCCGGCGGGGTCACGGTGCTGGAGGCGTACACCCTGCCAGCCGCCGTGCTCGCGCTCGGCGCGGGTCTGCTGGCGCTGCGGACCCGGCCCGGGCTGACCAGCTGGCCGGCACTCGGCCCCGGGCTGGTCACGGCGCTGTTGCCGAGCCTGATGTCGGTGCTGGCCGGCCCGGACCCACAGCCGTGGCGGCGACTGCTGGTCGGCGTGGCGGCGCTGGGCTCGGTGCTGGCCGGGGCGACCCGCCGATGGCAGGCGCCGGTGCTGCTCGGCGGCGGGGTGCTGGCGCTGCTGGCGCTGCACGAGCTGGCCCGCGGCTGGGACCTGCTGCCCCGGTGGATCTACCTGGGTGCCGGTGGCCTGGCGCTGGTCGGGCTGGCCGCCACCTACGAGCGGCGGCGGCGTGACCTGGCTCGGCTGCGAGCCGCGGTGGGTCGGCTGAGCTGAGTGTGAAGTCAGGGGGGTAGTGCCCGCCCTACCCCCCATTCGGGGGTTGTCAGGGTTACTCAGCGCAACCGCTGCCAGGAGACTTGACATTAAGCCCGAACCACCCTGGTACGGGCGCAAGCGGATCGGGAGCAGCGATGGCGCTCGGAGCGGTGGCGGAACCGCCGGTACAACGGCGAGGCAGTGACTACGCACAGTTGTCCCGCAGGATCAGCCAGGCGGGTCTGCTGGAGCGGCGCCCGGGCTGGTACGTCACCCGCATCGCGCTCACCCTCGGCTCCTTCGTGGCCGGCTGGGTCGCCGTGTTCCTGCTCGGCGACTCCTGGTGGCAGCTGCCACTCGCGGCCCTGATGGCGGTGGCCACCACCCAGGTCGCGTTCCTCGGTCACGACGCCGGGCACCGCCAGATGTTCCGACGGCGCGGTCCCAGCGAGCTGGTGGGGCTGTTGGCCGGAAACGTGGCGGTGGGAATCAGCTACGGCTGGTGGGTCGACAAGCACAACCGGCACCACGCCAACCCGAACCACGAGGACGAGGACCCGGATGTCGGCGCGGGCGCCCTGGTGTGGACGACCGAGCAGGCGCTGGAGACCCGTGGGTTCGGCCGTTGGATGGCGCAGCGGCAGGCGTACTTCTTCTTCCCGATGCTGCTGCTGGAGGGCCTGAACCTGCACGCGGCGAGCATCCGGGCGATCATCAGCCGGGGGCCGGACGGCCGGTACACCACCCCGATGCGGCACCGGGCGGTCGAGGCGGCGCTGCTCATTGCGCACACCGTCGGCTACGCGGCGCTGCTGCTGGCTGTCATGTCCCCGGTCAAGGCGCTGCTCTTCGCGGTTGTGCACCAGGCGCTGTGGGGTCTCTACATGGGCTGCGCGTTCGCGCCGAACCACAAGGGCATGCCGATGCCGACCGCCGAGGACGAGTTGGACTTCCTGCGTAAGCAGGTGCTGACCTCCCGCAACGTGCGTGGCAGTCTGCTGGTGGACACCGCGCTGGGCGGGCTCAACTACCAGATCGAGCACCACCTGTTCCCGAACATGCCCCGGGCGAACCTGCGCCGGGCGCAACCGATCGTCCGTGCCTTCTGCGTCGAACAGGGCATCCCGTACGCCGCGACCGGGCTGATCGAGTCGTACCGGCAGGCGCTTGGTCACCTGCACGAGGTGGGGCGGCCGCTGCGCGGCTGAACAGAGCGGGTGACACGAGGGGGATAGGCGGGGCGGCATTCTGATGCCGCCCCGCCACCGCTGGTGGCGTGTCCGGTCAGCCGGGCGCGCCACCGGTAGGGTCTGGTCATGGCAGACCTGCTCACCGCGGACGCGGTGCGAGAAGAGCTGGGCCGGTTGCCCGACTGGTCGGGTGACCCGACCGGCATCGGTCGTACCGCACAGCTCGGCAGTTTCCCGGCGGCCATCGATGTGGTGGACCGGGTGGCGACGGTGGCCGAGGAGCTCGACCACCATCCCGACATCGACATCCGATGGCGGACCCTGACCTTCCGCTGTGTCACGCACTCGGCCGGTGGCGTCACCCACCGGGACATCGAGCTGGCCCGGCGGATTGACGACATCGTCCGGAGTGCGGCATGAGATTCGAGATCAGCAAGGTTCTGGACGCCATCGAGGGGCGGGTCTGCACCGACCCGTCGCTGGCCCGGGCGGTTGTCGACCTGGCCGAGGTTATCCGCTACCAGGACATCGACGGCGGTCGGCCGGCCAGCCTCCTACGGCTCGGCATGGTCATCGACGCGCTCTCCCGCGAGCTGGAGGAGGACAGCGTCCAGGTCTACGCGGTGGTGCACCGGGCGCTGCTCTCCGACGCCGACCTGACCTCCAACGAGCGGATGGTGGTCCGCCGCTGGGCCGACGACGGGCTCGTCGAGGTGCTCGACAACCCGGGCGACCGGATGTTGGAGGTCGCCGACCTGCTCGGGTTGCCGGTGCTCAGCCGGGTCCGCTTCGACGGGCTGCGCGGTCGGTTCCCATGGCTGGTCGAGCAGCCCGGTCGGGTGCTCGCCCCGGTGCCGGGCGCCGGCGGCCCGGTGTTCATCGCGCACGTCGGTGGCGGACACTCGCCGGTCACCGGCAAGCGCTCGTCGACCGGGATGAAGTTGCTGGCCCGCCAGTGGCGGTGCCCGGAGTCGGGCTGCGCCTTGTTCGGCAGCGGCGGTGGGGGCGGCGCGTTCGCCGACCTGGCCCGGGTGGTCGAACGCAGCCCCGCTGGGCAGCCGCCGCCCGCGCTGCGCAATGGCGTACCAACCTGCCCCCGGCACGGCGTTCGCCTCGGTGACAGCGGCCCTCGGCCGCGTACGGAGGTGCTCGCGGTGCGCGTCGGCGGGCTGGTCCGGCGGCGGTTCGTGCTGAGCGAGGAGCAGCCGGTGGTGGCTGGCCGGGCCCCGGAGCAGGACGGCGGGATCATGCTCGGGCAGTGGCTCAACGATGAGGCCCGGCGGTGGATCAGCCGTGGCCACGTCCGCTTCGAGCTGCGGGTCGGCGAGGTCATCGTGACCGACGTCAGCACCAACGGCTCCGGCATCCGTCCGGCCGGCTCGATGACCGAGTCGGACCGGATCCCGTTGGCACCGCAGCAGTCCCGGGTGTTGGGCGAGAACGACATGGTGGAGCTCTACCCGGGGGTGCAGATCGGTCGCGCCGAGGAGTTGCCCGCCGGTGCCCCGTTCACCCCCACCTCGGTAATGGCCGAGGCCCCGACGATGGCCATGCGCCTACCCCGCCCCTGACGCGCCCGCGCCGCCCCGGCGGCGGCGGCGGCGGTCAAGATCCGCACAGGAACAGGGAAAGTGCTGCCTCGACACCATCCGAGGCAGCACTTTCCCTGTAGTTGCGTAGATCTCGGCCAGCGCGGCCCGTCAGCCGGCCAGCACCTCGGCGAGCTTGGCCACCGCCAGGTCGATCTCCTCCTCGGTGATCACCAGCGGTGGGGCGAGCCGGATGGTGGAGCCGTGGGTGTCCTTGGCGAGCACACCCCGCTCGGCGAGCCGCTCACAGGCCTCCCGCCCGCTCATCAGCGCCGGGTCGATGTCGAGACCGGCCCACAGACCGCGCACGCGCACCGCCACCAGGCCCTTGCCGAGCAACCCTTCCAGACCGGCCCGCAGCCGCTCGCCCAACTCGGCCGAGCGCCGCTGGAAATCACCGGTGGCCAGCAGCCGGACCACCTCGATCGCCACCGCGCAGGCGAGGGGGTTGCCGCCGAAGGTGGAGCCGTGCTGGCCGGGCTTGAGCACGCCGAGCACGTCGGAGTTCGCGGCCACCGCGGAGACCGGCACGATGCCGCCGCCGAGCGCCTTGCCGAGCAGGTACATGTCCGGCACGACGCCCTCGTGGTCACAGGCGAAGGTCGCGCCGGTGCGCCCCAGGCCGGACTGGATCTCGTCGGCGATGAAGAGCACGTTGCGGTCGGTGCAGACCTGCCGTACGCCCGGCAGGTAGCCCTCGGGCGGCACCACCACGCCCTGCTCGCCCTGGATCGGCTCGAGCAGCACGGCAACGGTGTTCTCGTCGATCGCCGCAGTCAGCGCGTCCAGGTCGCCGTACGGCACGACTGTGAAGCCCGGGGTGTACGGCCCGAAGTCGGCGCGGGCGTCCTCGTCGGTGGAGAAGCTGACGATGGTGGTGGTCCGGCCGTGGAAGTTGCCCTCGGCGACCACGATGTTGGCGCGGCCGGCGGGCACGCCCTTGACCTGGTAGCCCCACTTGCGGGCCACCTTGATCCCGGTTTCCACCGCCTCGGCGCCGGTGTTCATCGGCAGCACCAGGTCCTTGCCGCACAGCTCGGCCAGCTCCCGGCAGAAGTCGGCGAACTGGTCGTGGATGAACGCCCGGCTGGTCAGCGTCAGCCGGTCCAACTGTGCGTGCGCAGCGGCGATCAATTGGGGATGCCGGTGGCCGAAGTTGAGCGCGGAGTATCCGGCCAGGCAGTCCAGGTAGCGGCGACCGTCCACGTCGGTGAGCCAGGCACCTTCCGCAGACGAGATCACCACCGGCAGCGGGTGGTAGTTGTGCGCCGTCCAGCGCTCGGCGTCCCGGACCGCTTCCGGCGTACGCAGGATGTCATCCACGATCACTTGCTTGCCTTTCCCTGACGCAGTCGCAGTGTGCAGCACTTCGGTCCGCCGCCGGCCTTACGCAGCTCGGACAGGTCGACACCGATGGTTTCGTAGCCCCGGTCGCGCAGCTTGGCGGCCAGGTCGGTGGCCTGCGCGGGCAGCACCACGTGCCGTCCGTCGCTGACCGCGTTCAGCCCCAGCACCTCGGCGTCGGCCATGGTGGCGTGCACCGCGTCGGGGAAGAGCCGGCGCAGCACGGCCTGGCTTCCGGGGGAGAACGCCTCGGGCAGGTACGCCACGGTCCGCTCGTCGAGCACGGTCAGCGCGGTGTCCAGGTGGTAGAAGCGCGCGTCGACCAACTGCATGGTGATCACCGGGTAGCCGAAGACCTCCTGCAACTGGGCGTGCGAGGCGTGTGCCGTGCGGAAGCCGGTGCCGGCCAGCAGGTGATCGCCGGCCAACAGGACGTCGCCCTCACCCTCGTTGACGTGCTTCGGGTCGTACATCTCGAAGCCGGCGTCCTCGAACCAGGCCCGGTAGGCCGGTGCCTCGTCGGCGCGCTGGGGGTCGCGGAACTGCACGGCCATCGCCTTGCCGTCGATCACGGTGCCGCCGTTGGCGGCGAAGACCATGTCGGGCAGGCCGGGCACCGGAGTGATCTCCTCGACGGTGTGGCCCAGATCGCGGTACGTCTGGCGCAGCTGCTCCCATTGCCGGATGGCCAGCGCGGTGTCGACCGGCGCGCTCGGGTCCATCCAGGGGTTGATCGCGTAGTCGACGGCGAAGTACGTCGGCCGGCACATCAACAGGTGCTGGCTGGTGGCGTCCATCGTCATTGTCCTGCTCCCAGGGGTCGGGCGCGCCCGGCCACCGTGGCCCACGGGCTGGCGCCGTTGCTCAACGCTATGCGGCCTGAGCGGCAGGATCCACCACTGAGAGTTGCGCATGCCGGAGATTCGTTGCGTGTGGTTGGGGGTTGGTCTGCGATTCGTTGCGTCGAGCCCCGGAAACACTTCAGGGGCGGCGAACCGCCGCCCCTGAAAGGGTGTTGCCCGGCCGGTGAACCACCGGAAGATCGGGCTGCCGGCGAACCGCCGGGTACTACGCCGGTTGATCACCGGCGAACGGAACAGTGCCCGCTAGAAACGATCGACAAACTGTGAGTCAAGCCACTCGCGGAACCGCTGCACCCAGTCGCCGTCGGTGGTCGGCCAGTCGAACTGGCCAGTCATCGCCAACACCCCGATCACCACCGCGGCCAGCCCGATCAGCACGCCGAACAACGCGTCGGTCTTGCCGGCGACGTGCCGGCGACGGGTGGCCATCAGGCCGAGCACCGCGAGCACCGCGCCGACCGCGCCGAGCCCGATGCCGTACCCGGCCAGGGTGCCGGTCAGCACGAACAGCGCACCCGCGACGGAGACGATCAGGCCGAGGGTGGCGAGCAGGCTGGCCCGCGGCTTCGGGCCGCGTACCACCGGCGGCTCCGGCCTGGCGTCGGCGGGGGTCGGGTCGACCGGGCGGGCGGTCGCGACCCGATCAGTCGTGTCGGGCCGCCCGGTGGTGTTGTCGCGGTCGGTGTCCCGTACGGCGCTGCGGCCCGTGGTCGGGTCGGTGCCGGGCCGGGCGTCGCTGTCCAGCGGGCGGGTGGGCCGTGCGTCGCCCTCCACCGGGCGGGCGATGGCGGCGCGGGCCACGGCGGCCCGCTCGGCGGCCCGCCGTTCGGCCTCGCCTGTCCGCTCGGTCCCGCCGGTCTGCTCGGTGGGCACGGCAGCGTTGCGGTACGTCGCCTGGTCGGTGTCCCGGTCGGTGACCACCGGGCGGTCGCGCTCGCCGTCGTTTGACCGGCCTCCGAGCACCATCGTGTTCTGCCGGTCGCTGACCGGGGTGTCGCGGCCGTCGATGCGACCGTCGAGGTTCTCGTCCCGCGTCGGCGCCGGCTCGGACCGGCGGGACAGCGAAGGAATCTTGACCACTACACACCTCCTGATAAATGCGTGGTGGCCGACAAGTCGGGTGGCACCCACGCGGTACCGCCCTGAAGTACCCCGCTGGGCGTTTTCTGACACCAATTCCGGGTACGGCCTTAGACGATCGCCGTCTCTGCCCACGGGACCGTCGCTGACCAGCAGGGAGTGTGGGTCGGGGTGCCTTTGGAGCTGAATCGTTCACGACATCAGCGGATGACTCGTCTGTGACATCAGCTCCACAGGGCGGCAGGGTGCCCCACCCGGGCGGGCGGTCTGCAGCACTCGCAGTCCGGCCCGCCGCACGTACACCTCCCGCTTGTCGACGGCCAAGCCCTTGTCGTTGAGCACGTACCCGGCCAGCCAGACCCACCCGTGGTACGTCGGGCGCGGGTCCACGCTGACCAGCCGGAGCCGCAGCGCCCGCGCGCCGGCGAACTGGACCGAGCACGCCTCGCCGATCAGCAGCACGTCTCCCGGCTTGAGGGCGCTCATGTCGGCCAGTGCCCACGGTTGATCGGGATGCGGTGGCGGGCTCGGCAGGGCAACTCCGCGCCGCAGCGGCACACCCTGCGCCAGCGCGTCCAACTCCAGACCGGCCGGTGCCGGCGGGCGAGGGTCAGCGCGGTGACCAAGAGATATTCGTTGTACGACACGCGCACTGCGGCGTCCTTCCTGAGAAATGGCGTCACCCCGGCAAATCCAGATGTGCGAGGCAGTGCGCTATTGTCGACGCCATTCCCGGCGCTTATCCGGAGGCCCTCTTACGCGTGACAGCATGTTCCATGCTGGCCACCTTGTGCAATGCTCGGAGTCGTCCTAGCCTCAAGCGATATTGACGCACGAGGAATGGACGACAATTGCGTGCGGGGCGAAACGTTCGGTGTTGCAGGAGGGGCGCGGTGATGTTGCATGACGGATGAAACAAGTGGGTCAACGGTCCCTCGGCGACAGCTTGGACGGCTGCTCACACAGCTTCGTGAGGACGCCTCGGTGACGCTGGACGCCGCAGCCGAAGCGCTGGATTGCTCGCGGCAGAAGGTGTGGCGCATCGAGAAGGGGTTGGTCCCGGTGCGCGTGGTGGACGCCCGCGCGATGTGCGCTCTCTATGGGGTGACCGACACCATGGGTGAGATCGTCGCCGGGCTCGCGAAAGAAACTCGCGCCAGGGGTTGGTGGCATTCCTACGGCGATGTCGTTCCGTCGTGGTTCTCGCTATACGTCGGCCTGGAAGCCTCCGCCTCTTTGATTCGCCGATACGACTCGGAGTTGATCCCCGGACTTCTGCAAACCCGCGAGTACGCCAGCGAGTTGTTCCGCCGAAAGAACCCGACGATGAGTGGGGAGGATCGGGAAAAGTTGGTGGAGGTCCGGTTGCAACGGCAGGGCATCCTCGTTCGCCGGCTGCCCACCGCGCCCACCCTGCGGGTCGTCCTGAGCGAAGCCGTGCTGCGGCGCACGATCCCCGACCACCGGGCAATGGTGGGGCAGTTGCGACACCTGCTCGACGTGGCAGCGCTGCCCAACGTGAGTCTGCGGGTGCTGCCGCTCGCCGCCGGTCCACCGCTGGCCAGCGAAACCGGCACCTTCGTCCTGCTGGGCTTCCCGCAGGCGTTCGGAAGGGCGTCGACCGAGCCGACCACCGTCTACGTCGAGAACATCACCGGAGCGCTCTACCTGGACAAGCCGGCAGAGGTGGCGGCCTACGAACATGTCTGGTCGGATCTGGAAGCGCTCGCGTCGGGTGAGGCAGAATCAGAGAAAATGATCACTTCGATCATCGAGGAGCATCATGACTGACCTGGCCGGTGCCATCTGGCGCAAGAGCACCCGCAGCGGCGGGAGCGGCGGTGACTGCGTCGAGGTGGCCGACAACCTCGCCGGTGTCGTGGGTGTGCGGGACAGCAAGGACCCGGCCGGGCCGGCGCTGGCCTTCGCCCCGGCCACCTGGAGCGCGTTCGTGGCCGGCGTCACGGGGCAGCGCCAGCGCTGACGGCATCGCCTCGCTCGCGCGGCCCCTCGCGAGCGCTGCTGGCTATCCTTGGCACCCGTGCCAGAGGGACATACGATCCACCGCCTGGCGGCCCGGCACGCCGAGTTGTTCGCCGGGGACAAGGTGCACGCCACCAGCCCACAGGGCCGCTTCGCCGAGGGCGCCGCCCGGCTCGCCGGGGCCGTGCTCGAAGGCACCGAGGCGTACGGCAAGCACCTGCTGCACCACTACGCCGGTGAGCTGACGCTGCACGTACACCTCGGGCTGTATGGCAAGTTCACCGACGGGTCGGGGGAGGCGCCGGAGCCGGTCGGTCAGCTGCGGCTGCGACTGGCCAGCGACCGGCACTGGCTGGACCTGCGCGGGCCCACCGCCTGCGAGCTGCTCACTCCACCCGAGGTGGCCGCGCTTCGGGATCGCCTCGGGCCGGACCCGCTTCGTGCCGACGCGGACCCGGAGCGGGCGTACCGCAGGATCTCGCGCAGTCCGACACCCCTGGCCGCGCTGCTGCTGGACCAGTCGGTGGTGGCCGGCACCGGGCTGATCTTCGTGACCGAGGCGCTGTTCCGGGCCGGGCTGCCGCCGACGATGCCGGGCCGAGGGCTGACCCGTGCCGGCTGGGACGCACTCTGGGCCGACCTGGTCGGGTTGATGCGGCTCGCGGTCGAGCACGGCCGGATCGACACGGTCCGCGACGCGCATCTGCCGGAGGCGATGGGCCGGCCGGCCCGGGTGGATCGGCACGGTGGCGAGGTGTACGTCTACCGCCGCCCCGGCCTGCCCTGCCACGTCTGCGGCACCGAGGTCAGCCGCGGCGAGTTGGCCGGACGCAACCTCTACTGGTGCCGTACCTGCCAGGCCAACTGAGCGCCCGCGCTTGAATGTGCCGGCGCCTGCGCCGCGCTTGGTCGTGGCGGCGCCTGCGCCGCGCTTGGTCGTGCCGGCGCCTGCGCTGCGCTTGATCGTGCTGGCGCCTGCGCCGCGCTTGATCGTGCTGCAACCAGGAAAGAGTGGCCTCCCGGGCGGAGCAGACCACTACATCCTGGATCGAGCACGATCAAGGACGGCGCACGCGGGACGATTGATCGGTCAGCCCTCGTCGAGCAACCAGCGGACCACCTCGATCTGGTGCGGTAAGACGACCTCGTCGGCGATGCTCCAGGCCAGCGTGTGCCCGATCGTCCAGCCCCGGACCCGCTCCCGGTTTAGCCCCAGCTCGGTGCTGAGCCGGTCCAGGCGGTACCGGACGGCGGCCGGCGAGTGGCCGAGCTCCCGGCCGCGCACCATCGGCACGACCGAGAATTCCCGCTCGCCAGTCAGCGGCTTCGGGTCGATCGCCAGCCACGGTGCCCGGTCGGCCGCGAGCACGTTGCCGGCGTGCAGGTCCTGGTTGACCAGCACCTGCTCGCCCTGGCTCGACGCCAGACCGCTGAGTAGGGCGAGCGCCTCGTCGAGCAGTCGCCGCTCGTACGGCCGGCCGGCCCGTTCCCACTTGCGGGGCATCCGGTCGACCCAGCCGGCGGCCTCCTCGGCCAACGGGGTGAACGGCGCGCCGGCCGGCCGCCACAGTCGGGGCAGCAGGTCGATCATCGCGTCCAAAGCCTGGTCCATCGGCAACTCGTGCAACGCAGTGCCGGGTTGGCAGCGCTCCACCAGCAGGGCGCGCCGTTGCGGGTCGTGTGCGAGCAGCCGGATCGCCCCGGCACCGTCCCAGTGGGCCAGTGCGGCCGCCTCGTGCCGGCTCTCCTCGTCCGGGTACTGAAGCTTGAGCACCGCCGCCGTGCCGTCGGGCAGGTCGGCGGGGAGCGCCAGCGAGGCGTACGCGTACTGGAAGGGCGGGCCGAGTCGCAGCGACCATCGCTCGGTGCACTCCGCCAGCCACGTCGGGAGTGTGGCCAGCCACTCTCGGCCGGCCGGTGACCCGCGTACCCAGTCAAGTCCCTCGGGCAGTTCCACCTGTCCATCCTGGAGCATCAGTCTTGCGGACGCGTGCGCGCCACAGGTCGTCCTGGGTGCCTGTCCTGTGCCAGAGGTGGGCGACGCCGTCCTCGCCGAGGTCGTCGAGTGGTACGAGGAAGTGCGTGGCGAGCGTTCTGGCGAATTCGTCGACGTCGGCGATCGTGTGGGCGGTGCTGGCGTCGGTGCCCAGCCGGCGCAGCGTCCGGGAGAGCAGGACCAGGGTCTGATCGGCGCTCGGTCGGGCGGCCATGAGCGTGGTGACGTACGCCGACGTGGGAGACGTGGACATTTCCCGGGAGCGGGTGGCGAAGTCGGCGATCTCCCGTGGGCGCAACCGGAAGTCGTAGGAGGCAATGGTGCCGCCAGGGCGGTGGTGCAGACGCCAGGTGTCCGGATCGAGTCGCTCGAGCCGATAGGTCAGGCCTCCCTGGCTGTGTGGCCCCTCCCGCATCGGCAACGGCTGGATGAACCCGTCACCGATGCCGGCGTCGGCCAGCCAGCGTCCGCCCTCGAGGTCGACCAGCAGCGCGTTGTGGTTGCCCCACGTCTCCTCGCCGCGGGCCGCCCGCAGGACTGCAGCCTCCACCATCGTCACCTGGAAGCCGGCCAGCCGCAGCAGCATGGCCAAGCCGGCGTTCTGCTCGTAGCAGTAGCCACCGCGTCGCCGCCGCACGAGCTTGTCGAAGAGCGCCTCCGCGTCGAGGAGGATCGGCCTGCCGAGCTGGATATCGAGGTTTTCGTACGGCACGGCGTTCCGCCAGGCCCGATGCAGTGCGAACAGCGTCTCCACGTCGGCTGCCACGCGCCCGTGGTGCCCGATCCGGTGCAGTATGTGCTCGATCCTCGCTCCTGTGCTCATTGGCCGACTCCTAAGTGATAGACATCCCTCCACTTCGAGAGTCTAAGTGA
Organism: Micromonospora sp. DT201; assembly: GCF_049841575.1. NCBI lineage: Bacteria > Bacillati > Actinomycetota > Actinomycetes > Micromonosporales > Micromonosporaceae > Micromonospora > Micromonospora sp. DT201. The sequence goes on from NZ_JBNCKP010000001.1 coordinate 469,972, forward strand.
AAGAGTTCCATCCGTATACTTGTCGAGTGACGAACGAGGGCCCCAGGCTCCGGGCCGACGCGCGGCAAAACCGCGAACAGATCATCGAGGCCGCCCGCGCGCTCTTCGCCGAACGTGGTGTCGACGTGCCCATGGAGGAGGTGGCCCGCCGCGCCGGCGTCGGGGCCGCCACCCTGTATCGGCGCTTTCCCGACCGTGCGGCTCTTGTCCGGGGGGTGGCGCTGGACGGCTTCGACCGCGTGGTCGCCATCGCCCGCGATTCGGAGGACGAGGAGCCGGACGCGTGGAGTGCGCTGGCACGCTTCGTCCGCCGGGCCTCCGCCGAGTTGCGGCTGGCCACATGGCTGTCGATCTGGTTCACCAGTGTCTGGGAACAACTGCACGCCGACCCCGAAGAGCGGCGACTGCGGCAAGCCCTGCTGAAGATCCTCGACCGGCTCGTCCGCCGTGCCCAGGTCGACGGCGACCTGCGCCCCGACGTGGACGCGGGCGATCTGACCCTGATGATGGCGCTGCTGCTGCGGCCATTGCCCGGCCTGCGTGCCGAACTCACCCAGCGCAGCGTGGACCGCTATCTGATCCTCATGCTTGAGGGCCTGCGTGCCGGCCCGGACATCCAGGGCCTTCCCCCCGCCGAGATCGGCCTGGCCGACCTCGGGGGCGCGTGATGGACGCCGCGATGGCCAGCCGACGTGCGGTGTGACGCAACCGCAATTGACAGTTGACCAACTGTCGGAGCAGGGTTGAGAAGTGACAACGATGTCAACGGACAAAAGGGAGGAAGGCGTACTCATGATCCTCTCCGTTGTGCACCCGGCGTGGCCGGTCGGTGCGCGGCGTACCGTTGGCGGGTTTTCCGGCGCGGACCTGCTCCGTGCACTGATCCTGGCCGTATGTCCCTTTCCTACCCGACGGTGACCAGCTGAAATGACCGACGTGCCCCGCTCCGACGCTGAAACGACCCCGGCTCCGGCTGGGTCGCCCGACCTCCCCGATCTGGCCGAGTTCCTCGCCGACCAGACCCACACACTCCTCGATACGGCCCGCCGCTCGGTCCGGCCCGAGGGCGGCTTCTGGTGGCTGACCGACGACCGCACCCCGGACCGGGGCGAGGCGGTGCACACCTGGATCACCTGCCGGATGACCCACGTGGCCGCCCTTGCCCATCGCAACGGAGATCCGGACGCCGCCGCCCTGGTCGACCACGGAATCGCCGCGCTCAGGACACTGCTGCGCGACGACAAGTACGGCGGCTGGTTCGGCGCAGTGGACCAACAGGGCACGCCCGTCAACGACCGCAAGGCCGGCTACGACCACGCGTTCGTGCTGCTCGCCGCGTCCAGCGCCGTGCGCGCCGGACGGCCCGGCGCCGATGAGTTGCTCGCCGACGTCCAGGCCGTGGTGCGGGAGCGGTTCTGGGACGCCGACGCCGGCGCGGTCCGCGAATCGTGGAACCGCGACTGGACGGTCACCGAGGACTACCGCGGCGCGAACAGCAGCATGCACATGGTCGAGGCATTTCTCGCCGCTGCCGCCGCCACCGGCGACGCGAGCTGGACCGACCGGGCCCTGCAGATCGCCACTCACCTGGTGCACACCGAGGCCGCCCGGCACGACTGGCGGCTGCCCGAGCACTACACGGCCGACTGGACGCCCCTGCTCGACTACAACCGGGACCAGCCCGCTGACCCGTTCCGGCCGTACGGCTCGACGATGGGCCACTGGTTGGAGTGGGCTCGGCTGCTGCTGGAGCTGGAGGCAGTCCTGCCGCAGCCACCACGCTGGCTGCTCACCGACGCCCGTACCCTGTTCGCCGCCGCCGTGCGGCGCGGCTGGGCGGTCGACGGGGCCGACGGCTTCGTCTACACGATCGACTGGGACGACCGACCGGTCGTGCGCTCCCGGATGCACTGGGTGCTCGTCGAGGCCATCGGGGCAGCGGTCACCCTGCACCGTCGCACCGGGGAAGCGGTCTACGCCGACTGGTACCGGGTCTTCTGGGCGTACGCCCGCCGCTACCTGGTCGACGCCACCGGATGGCGGCACGAGCTGGACGTGCAGAACCTGCCCGCCGACTCGGTCTGGCACGGCCGGCCGGACGTTTATCACGCGTACCAGGCGGTGCTGCTTTCCCGTTCGGCTGACGGGCTCGGTGGCCCCGGCCCGCTCGCACCGGGCGAGGTGACCGCATGATCGTGGTCGCGGGTGAGGCGCTTATCGACCTGGTGGTCACCAGCGAAGGGGAGCGGGCCGTGCCGGGTGGCTCCCCGGCGAACGTGGCGGTCACCCTGGCCCGGCTCGACCAGCCGGTACGGCTGCTGGCCCGGATCGGCACCGACGAGTACGGCCGGCAGGTCGCCGAGCACCTGAGCGCCAACCGGGTGGACCTGGGGTGGGCGGTCCGTGCCGCGGAGCCCACCTCCGTGGCGGTGGCCACGTTGGACGCCACCGGGCAGGCCAGCTACGAGTTCCGGTTGGCCGGCGCAGCGGACTGGCAGTGGACGCCGCAGGAACTGCCCGAGCTGGCCGGGACCGCGGCGACCGCGCTGCACACCGGGTCCCTCGCGCTCGCACTGGCACCTGGCGCGCAGGTGCTGGAGGATCTGCTCGACCGTGAACGCCGCCGCGACGGCCGCACCATCTCGATCGACCTCAACCTGCGTCCGAGCATCGTCACGGACCGGGCGGCGGAGCAGGCGAGGGTACGCCGGCAGGTGCCCCTCGCGCACCTGCTCAAGGCCAGCGACGAGGATCTCGCCTGGCTCTACCCGGACCGGTCGGTGGCCGACGTGATGGCGGAGTGGCGCGAGGCTGGGGTGTCCTGCGCCGTGGTGACCCGGGGCGGGGACGGCGCGTGGCTGCTCGCCCCGGACGGGTCGCTCTACGAGGAACCGGCGGTACGCACGACCGTGGTCGACACCGTCGGCGCCGGCGACTCGTTCACCGGCGGCCTGCTGGCCGCGCTGGCCGACTTCGACGCGCTCGGTGAACGGCCGGCCGACCGGCTCGCCGCGGTGACCGAGCCGCAGTGGCGTGCGGTGCTCCGGCAGGCCGCGACGGTGGCGGCGCTGACCTGCGGCCGCCGAGGTGCCGACCCGCCCAACCGCGCCGAGCTAAAAGCCCTGCTAAACGCCGCGGGTTAAACCCCAGTCCCGCCCCAGCGCGGCACCCCGACCCGCGATCTTGCACTTTCTGTCGCGACAAAGAGCGCAATCTGCGCCAATCGTCGACACAAACTGCAAGATCGCGGGCGGCGGGCGGCGGGCGGCGGGCGGCGGGCCGCGGGGTTAGGGGTTACGGGGTTGCGGGGGTTAGGCCGCGACGCAGCAGGCTTGTTGGGAGCACGACGGTTGACGGTGGGGAGTCGTCGTCGCCGGCGATCCGCTGGAACAGGCGCTCTGTGGCGACCCTTGCCAGCTCCCGGGTGTCGTAGGCGACAACCGTCAGCGGCCGGGGCATCAGGTGGGCCAGTTCGAAATCGTCGAAACCGACAAGCGCGGCGTCACTGCCCCGCCGGTGCAACTCCTGGAGCGCGCCGACGGTGAGCCGGTTGTTCGCGCAGAAGAAGGCGGTGGGCGGGTCCGGTAGGTCAAGCAGCGCGGCGACCGCCCGTCCGGCCTCCTCGGGAGCGATGAGCCGGTCACGCACCAGCGATTCGTCCGGCTCGACCCCGGCCGCAGCCAGTGCCGCCCGAGCCCCGGCCAGCCGCTCACGGATGGTGGGCACGCTCGGCGCGCCGAGCAGGAGACCCACCCGTCGGTGCCCCTCGTCGAGCAGCGCGCTGACCCCAGCGTGGCTGCCGCCCCGGTTGTCCAAGAGCACGGCATCGGCTTGCAGCCCCTGTGGCGGCCGGTCCAGGAACACCACCGGCATGCCCAGCTCAACCTCGCGGCGCAGGAACGAGTGGTCGAGGCCCGCCGGCACCACCAGCAGCCCGTCGACCCGGCGCTGGGTGAAATCCTGAAGCACGGCGCGTTCCCGCTCCGGATCCTCCTCCGACGATGCGGTGATCAGCATGGTGCCGTGGGCGGCTGCGATCTCGGCGGCAACGCTCGCGATGGTCGCGTAGAACGGGTTGGCGATCTCCTCGATGAGCAACCCGACCGTGGCGTTGAGCTGCCGGGACCGCAGATTACGAGCGATGTCGTTGCGCCGAAAGCCCAACTCGGCGATGGCGGCCAACACCCGGCCGACCAACTCCTGCCCCACCGGCTCGTCGTTGACCACTCGGGAGACCGTCTTCAAACTGACGCCGGCGTGCCGGGCCACGTCGACCATCGTCGGGCGCCGACGCACCGTCGGCCGGGTCGGGGTCTGGGTCACGAGGTGGTCCTCCACGGCGGGCACCGGTCAGCGGTCGAGGGCGGCGAGCGCGTCTACCGCTTTTCGGGCGGCGACGAGCACCGGATCCCATACCGGCGCGTACGGCGGAGCGTAGCCCAGGTCGAGCGACGTCATATCGTCCACCGTCATGCCGTTCCAGAGCGCTACGGCCAACGTGTCGATCCGTTTGGCCGCTTCGGACCAACCGACGATCTGCGCACCGAGCAACCGGCCGCTGGGCCGCTCGGCAATCAACTTGACTGTCATCGGCCGGGCACCGGGGTAGTAGCCGGCCCGGTTGGTCGACTCGGCGACCACCGAGATGAAGTCGAACCCGGCCAGGGTGGCCTCCCGCTCCCGCAGGCCCGTCCGACCCACCTCCAGGTCGCAGACCTTGGTCACGGCCGTGCCGATCACGCCGGCGAAGGTGGCGTACCCGCCGCCGATGTTGATTCCGGCTGCGCGGCCCTGCTTGTTGGCGTGCGTGCCCAGCGGCACGTGCACCGGCATTCCGCTGACCCGATGCAGCGTCTCCACGCAGTCGCCGGCCGCCCAGATGCCGGGCAGCCCGGGCACCCGCATTCGGCGGTCCACCCGGATCCCACCGGTCGGCCCGATCGGAAACCCGGCAGCCTCGGCGAGCGCGGTGTTCGGGCGTACTCCCAGACCCAGGACCACGACGTCGGTCGGCATCGGCCCCTCGGCCGTGACCACCGCGGACACCCGGCCGTCCCGCTGCTCCAGGCCGGTCACCGGCAGGCCGGTGCGGATCGTGACACCCAGGCCGCGCATCGCGTCGGCGACCAGCTCGGCCATGTCGCCGTCGACCGTCGCCATGGGCTGAGCGCCGGCCTCGACCAGGGTGACCGACAGGCCACGTTGGATCAGCGCCTCGGCGAGCTCGACCCCGATGTACCCGCCACCGACCACCACGGCCCGGCGCGGCTGCGGCTCAGCCTCCAACCAGTCGCGCAGCGCCGCCCCGTCGTCGAGCGTCTGCATGCCGAACACACCGCTCGCGTCCGTGTCCGCCCAGTTTGGCTTCACGGGCACCGCACCGGCGGCGTACATCAGGTCGTCGAAGCGCTCGCGGACCTCGACCCCGCCCGCCAGGTCCCGGGCGACCACCTCCCGGCGGTCCAGGTCGATGGCCGTGACCTCGTGTCGCATCCGTACGTCCATGGCGTACTTCGTGCGGAACGTCTCCGGGTCCCGGGCGATCAGCTCCTCCGGGCCGGACACCAGCCCACTGATCCAGTACGGGATGCCGCACGCCGAGTAGGAGGTGAAGTGGCCTCGCTCGAAGACCACGATCTCCAGGTCGTCACGGTCGCGGCGGCGTCGAGCCTGGGACGCCGTCGACATGCCGGCGGCGTCCCCGCCGATGACGATCAGCCGTTGCGCCACGGGTTCATCCTGTCACGCGGTGATCAGTCACGGGTCTGTCGTGCGACGTCCTGCACCACGTCGGTGAGCCGGCCGGTGCGGGCGTACACCGCGCGCTGCCGGGCCGCACCGCTGCCGTGCCGGCGCAACCCGCCCAGCAGGTCGGTCACCTCGGCCCAGTCGCCGTGCTGCTCCAGCGCCGGCCGCAGCCGATCCACGAACCTGTCCAGAAGCTCCCAGGCCGGGCGCAGCTCGCCGGTTGTGACGTCGACGGCTTCACCCTCCAGGCCGTCGTGTGCGGCCCTCCAGTGCGCGCCGACCAGCAGGTGGTGGTCGGTCAGCAACGCCGGCCGGCCGGCCTCGACATCCGTCATGGCGGTGGCCACCAGGGCCCGGACCAGCGCGGCGACCAGCACCGCGTCGTCCACCGAGGGGCAGACGTCACCGATCCGCAGCTCCACCGTCGGATACTTCGCCGACAGGCGGGCGTACCAGTAGAGCATCCCCTCGTCGAGCATCACCCCGCTGGCGATCAACTGGCGGATCAGTCGCTGGTAGTGCTCGTGCGACTCCAGCCACGGCGTCGGCGCCACCGACGGCCAACGCTCCCACTCCACCGAGCGCCAACTGGCGTAGCCGGTGTCCTCACCTCGGGCGAACGGGGAGTTGGTCGTCATCGCGTGCAGCAGCGGCAGCCAGGGCCGTACGTGGTTGAGCACCTGCACGCCGGTCTCCGGGTCGGGCACGCCCACGTGCACGTGCATGCCGTTGTTGCCGGGCCCGGGAACGAGCAGCCGGAATCGCTCGATCATCCGGTCGAAGCGTGGCTTGTCGACCACCGGCGGCACCGGGCCGTCCACCGGGCCGGTGCCGATGGCGAGCAGGCGTACGCCTGCCCGCTCGGAGGCGTCGGCGAGCGCGCGCCGCAGCACACCGAGTGAGTGCCGGATCGACGAGAGTTCCAGGCCGGGCGGACTGCCGATCTCGATCTGACTGGTTTGGAACTCGCGCTCCACCTGCCCGCGCAGCTCGGCCGGAACCTGCTCCATGACCAGGTCGACGGCCGGGACCGCGGCCCCGGTGTGCGGGTCGACGAGCAGGAACTCCTCCTCGACACCCACGGTGAGCAACCTGGTCGCCCCAGCCGTCTCGCTGGGCGCCTCCGCCACCTGGCCGGTCATGGAAACCACCGTCCGTTCCTACCGTTCGCGGTCCGTCCGCGTTGGTCCGCCGTTGGTTACCCAACGTGGCGACACCGGGAAACGTGGCGGCACATGGTCTTAGTCGTGCCGACCAGGTAGGGCCGTTCGATTCGGCCTGGCGGCGTGACAACGGGTCCTATGCTGAGCCCGTGCCGGTGCCGCTGGGATTCCTACAGGTCGCGTGGATCTACGCGTTCGCCCAGCTCACCCTGCTTGCGGGCCGACCGGTCGACCTGCTCACGGGCGCCGCGCTGACCGCCCTGGTGTTGCTCGCCGTGGTGCTGGCGGCGCGGGTGCTCAGCCGCTCGGGTGCGCCCGGAGCCGAGCCGCGTTGGGCCGGGTTGCGAGCCCGGTCCCGTGGTCGGCGAATGCCCCGGCAGATCGACCCGGACGCCGCCGGTCGACCTCGTCCCCGAGCTCCCGGACACCCCTCGGCCGCGTAGCGCCACGCCGCCGCGCGGCCGATCCCGCCGTCATCGGCCCCCCTGTTGAGCGGATACCGCCCGGGGAGGGGCCTCACCGGAATCGGACCGAGGGGTCTCCCATGCTTGCCTTCGCACCACTGCACGGCGCTGTCGGCACTGCCGGCACCGCACTGTCCTGGCTCACCGAACTGCTCGAACCAGTTGCCGGTGGCATGGCGACCGCCGCCGCCATCGTGCTCTTCACCGTCGCCGTCCGACTGCTGATCTCGCCGCTCACCGTCGCGCAGGTCCGCGGCGAGCGACGCCGCGCGGCGCTCGCCCCACAGGTGCGTGACCTCCAGCAGCGGTACGCCGACGACCCGGCGACGCTTCAGCGCGAGGTGTTCGCCTTGTACCGGACCGCTGGCGCCAACCCGATCGCCGGCTGCCTGCCGGTGCTGCTCCAAGCACCGTTCCTGCTGGTCCTCTACCGGCTGTTCACCACGAACGAGGGCGGCACGGGGCTGCTGGACGAGCGACTTGCCGGGGTCCCGCTGGGCCACCACCTCAGCGACGGGGTGGCGGGGGCGGCCGGCCCGCTCTTCGCCGTGCTGCTGGCCGTGCTGCTGGCGGTGGCGTGGTGGTCGTCGCGGCGGGCCCGCCGGGCGTCGGCGGCCGTCGGCACGGTGGCCGGTACGCCCACCGAAGGGCCGGGCGCGGCAGTGCTCGGCCGGCTGCTGCCCCTGCTGCCGTTCACGACGGTGCTGGTGGCGCTGGTGCTGCCGCTCGCCGCAGTGATCTACCTGGTGACCACGAGCACGTGGTCGGCGATCGAGCAGGCGGTGCTTCGCCGACCGCAGGCGGTGCCACCGCGCCCTCTGGACAGAAAGGTCTAGCGCGGTTCAGCGACCGGCGGTCACCGACCGCCGGTCGTCGCGCTCGCGACGTCGGCGGACCTTACGGATCGTCCAAGTGGCGGCCATGACGACGAAGATCGCGACGATCGCGTAGTTGAACCAGTCGCTGTAGCGGGCCACGTCCTGCCACTGGCTGCCGAGCGCGTAGCCGGCCCCGACGATGAGACCGTTCCACACCCCGCTGCCGATGGTGGTGAGCAGGATGAACTCGCCCAGCGGCATCCGGTTGGCCCCGGCCGGCACGGAGACCAGACTGCGGACCACCGGCACCACCCGGCCGATCAGCACCGCCCACCGGCCGTGCCGCTCGAACCAGCGGTCGGCCTTCTCCAGGTCTTCGCTGTCCACCAACGGGATGCGGTCCAGCCAACGTTTGAGCCGCTCCTCACCCAGCGCCGCGCCGAGCCAGTAGAGCACCAACGCGCCGACCAGCGAGCCGGCCGTCGCGGCCAGCACCACGACCACCACGTTGAACTGGCCCTCGTGAGCCAGGAAGCCGGCGAGCGCCAGCACGATCTCACTGGGGATCGGCGGGACGATGCTCTCCAGTGCCACCAGCAGCGCCACGCCGACCGGGCCCATCGTCTCGATCACGGTGGCCACCCAACCGGTCAACCCGGTGAACTCGGACGGGTCGCCAGTCTGGGCGTACGCCATGGTCGTCCTTCCGTTTCGGCTGTCGGGGATCGGAGGGTCATACCCACTGACGTCCTGCCGACACCTGCCGATCAGTGCTCCGGGTGCAGCGCGGTGTCCGCCGGTCCCCGCCGCCAGCCGGTGAACACCACGGTCAGGCCGGCGCGGGACGGCGTGCAGCAGAACGGGCCGGCCATCGCCACTGCGGCCGGGTCGAGCGGGGCGAGCCGAACCAGTCGCCACGGCTCGTCGTCGGCCCTGGCGCGGACGGTCAGCGCGTCGCCGGCTCGGCTGACCCGGACGGTCACCTCCCGGCCGGCCCATTGCGGCACCGGCGCCACCGACCAGTCGGAGAACTCCCGGGTCACCACCGCGCCGAGCTGCGACTCCCCGTCGCTCATCTCGACGCCGGCCTTGGTCCAGGTCCGTTCGTCGACGCGGACGAGGGCACCGGCCTGGTCGAACTGTGCCGAGAAGTCGAGCCGGAAACTCACCTCCATGGCGGTGCCGACCGGCAGCGGTGCCAGCAGAGCATGGCCGTTGTCGTGGACGAAGCCGTAGCTGGTCCGCTGCCAGAAGTCGGTCTCCGCGGCCGGTTCGACGACAAGTTCACCGGCCGGGCCCTCCTCGACGCGTACCGGCGGGTGCAGCCAACTGCCCGCAGACCAGTCCAACGGTTCGCTCGGCGGTACGAGATCGGTCTCCATGACGGGCACGGTAACCAACCGGGGGCGACCGCAGCCGGACGGGTTTGCCGCGATGATCGTTCGGAGAAGTCCTTTCCGCATGGGTGACCGTTGGTATTCCGAAGCCGTCGTCTACTGCCTCGACATCGACACGTACGCCGACTCGGACGGCGACGGGGTCGGTGACATCCGTGGGTTGATCGGGAGGCTGGATTACCTGGCCCGGCTCGGGGTGACCTGCCTGTGGCTGCACCCGATCCACCCGTCGCCCAACCGTGACGACGGTTACGACGCCACCGACTTCTACAACGTGGACCCGCGCTTCGGCACCCTGGGCGACTTCGCCGAGTTGCTGCACCAGGCCGAGAACCGGGGCATCCGCGTGATCATCGACCTGGTGGTCAACCACACCTCCGACGAGCACCCGTGGTTCCAGTCCGCCCGTTCCTCTCCGGACTCTCCGTACCGGGACTGGTTCGTCTGGTCCGACACCGAGCCGGACGACCGGCACCAGGGGATGGTCTTCCCCGGTGAGCAGAACGAGACCTGGAGCTACGACCGGACGGCCAAGGCGTGGTTCTACCACCGGTTCTACAAGTTCCAGCCGGATCTCAACTTCGCCAACCCGCAGGTCCGGGCGGAGATCAAGAAGATCATGTCGTTCTGGCTCCAGCTTGGCGTCTCCGGCTTCCGGATGGACGCGGTGCCGTTCATCATCGAGCTGACCGAGCCGGGCAACCCGAACTCTCCGAAGGACTTCGAGTTCCTCACCGAGATGCGCCAGCACGTGCAGTGGCGGCGCGGCGACGCCGTTCTGCTGGCCGAGGCGAACGTCGAGCCGGACCAGCTGCCGACGTTCTTCGGCGACGCCAGTGGATCCGGCAACAGGATCCACATGCTCTTCGACTTCATGCTCAACGGTCGGCTCATGCTCGCCCTGGCCCGGCAGGACCCGGAGTCGCTGATCGAGGCGTTGCGGGACACCCCGAAGTTGCCCGTCGGCGGGCAGTGGGCCACCTTCCTGCGAAACCACGATGAGATCGACCTGTCCCGGCTGACCACCGAACAACGCAACCAGGTGTACGCGGAGTTCGGCCCGGACGAGACCATGCGCATCTACGACCGGGGCATCCGTCGCAGGCTCGCCCCGATGCTCGGTAACGACCGGCGGCGCATCGAGCTGGCGTACGCCCTGCAGTTCTCGATGCGCGGCACGCCGGTGCTGCGCTACGGCGAGGAGATCGGGATGGGCGAGGATCTGTCGCTCCCCGGCCGGGAGGCGATCCGTACCCCGATGCAGTGGTCATACCAGCCGAATGCCGGCTTCTCCACGGCGGAGGAGGAGAAGCTGGTCCGCCCGGTGATCGACAAGGGTGAGTTCGGCTACCAGGCGGTCAACGTCACCGCCCAACGTGGTGACCCGAAGTCGTTGCTCGCCTGGTTCGAGCGCATGATCCGCACGCTGCGCGAGGCCCCGGAGATCGGCTCTGGCTCGACCACCCACATCGACGTGGCGATGCCGGCCGGAGTGCTCGCCCACCGGGCGGACGGGCCGACCGGCACCATGGTGTTCCTGCACAACCTGGGCACCGACGACGTCGAGGTGGACCTCAGCACCCTTGAGCCGGAGGCCGACCTGCCGATCGACGTGCTCGCCGACCGTGGCTACGGCGAGCTGGGCAAGCTCGGCGCGGTGAAGGTTTCCGGGCACGGATACCGGTGGATTCGCCTATGCCGGGGTCGGGGGTTCTGACGTTAAGCTCCTCCGATCGACCCCACGTTACCGGGAGGTAATCATGTCGGAGGAGCCCCGCGTCGCCATCGTCACCGGAGCCGCACGCGGTATCGGCGCGGCCACCGCCCGACGGCTCGCCGCCGACGGGATGGTCGTCGCCGTGGTCGACATCGAGGAAGCGGCGACCAAGGAGACGGTGGACGCCATCGCCGGCGCCGGTGGCCGGGCGCTCGGTGTGGGTGCCGACGTCTCCGACCGGGATCAGGTCGAGGCGGCGGTGGCCCGTGTCGCCGCTGAACTGGGCGCGCCCACTGTGCTGATCAACAACGCCGGCGTGCTCCGCGACAACCTGCTGTTCAAGATGACCAACGCCGACTGGGACACGGTGATGGGGGTGCACCTGCGCGGCGCGTTCCTGTTCAGCCAGGCCGCTCAGAAGCACATGGTGGACCGCAAGTGGGGGCGGATCGTCAACCTCTCCAGCACCTCTGCCCTGGGCAACCGCGGCCAGGCGAACTACGCCGCCGCCAAGGCTGGTCTGCAGGGCTTCACCAAGACGCTCGCCATCGAGTTGGGGCCGTTCGGGGTGACCGTCAACGCGGTCGCACCCGGCTTCATCGTCACCGACATGACGGCGGCCACCGCGGCGCGCATGAAGGTCGACTTCGACGACTTCCAGAAGCACGCCGCAGCCGAGATCCCGGTGCGTCGCCCGGGGCGGCCGGAGGACGTCGCGCACACCATCTCGTTCCTGACCAGCGAGGGTGCCGGTTTCGTCTCCGGGCAGGTCATCTACGTCGCTGGCGGCCCACGGGACTGACTCGCACACCGGCGAGGGCGCTCCTTCGAGGAAGGGACGCCCTCGTCGCTGGGTCAGGCGGGGGCGCGGCGGGTGCGCCAGAGCCAGATCAGGCCGAGCACCGGCAGCACCAGTGGGATGTAGCCGTACCCGCTGCCGAACTGCGACCAGACCGTCTCGTCCGGGAAGAGCTCCTTGTCGACCACGCTCAGGATGCCGACCACCACCACCCCGACCAGCTCCACGGAGCAGCACGCCAGCGCGACCCGTCGGCCGGTGTGCCCGGCGCGGGCCAACCCCACCGCCGCCACGATGTAGATGAGAGCGGCCAGCCCGGACAACAGGTACGCCACCGGCGCCTCGTCGAACCGGGTGGCGATCTGCAGGCCAGCCCGGCTGGTCGCCGCGATGGCGAAGAGCAGGTAGACCGCGATCAGCAACCGGCCCGGGCCGGCGTTCGTGGCACGTACGGCCGGTCGTGTCTCAACCACCGAGCACCTCCCAGGTCTGCTGCAACCGGAGCACCACCACCGGGGCCACCAGGCAGACCGCACAGACGATCGCCGAACCCCAACGGGTCGGCTCCATCCGGGCCAGCACCCAGGCCAGCGGTGGCAGGCACACAAGCGTGACCAGGTAGCCGAAGAAGGCGCCGGGCTCACCGGGCCGGTCCCCGCCGCCGACCGCGACCAGGGCCAGCACGCTCAACACGAGCAGCGCGAGTTCGAGGAGGCCCAGGCCGATGAACTGCACCCGGTCCGGCGGCCGGTGGCGTACCGCTGCCACCAGCGCCCACACCGCGACGAGCAGCGACAGCACGATCGATGCCGTCGCCAGGACCCCGTCCACCGGCGAGTTCGCCGCCGCCGCGCTGGTCATCGGCCCCACCTGGTCGTTGCCTCGGTCACCGGCACAGCCTACTAACCGTCGTAGTAAACAGCTGACCCCGCCTCGGTGCCCCCGCCTCGGTGCCCCCGCCTCGGTGCCCCCGCCTCGGTGCCCCCGCCTCGGTGCCCCCGCCTCGACACCCCGCCGCGTGCCACCGTCGGTGGCTCCGCCGCTCGCTGTAGAGCTGCCCCACGAGTGGGGCGCGTCCGGGACCATGCGTGGGGCCCGGTGAGCGAGGGCGGGTGCGGGATCGCGCCTGGCTCGGTGGGTGGGGCGTCGGGCCCGGGACCGTGCGTGGCGTTCTGTGGGCGGGGGGCTGGGACCGTGCGTGGCGTTCCGTAGCTGGGGCGAGTCGGGGATCGGGCGTGGGGCGCCCGGTGGGTGGGGCGGGTCGGGACCGTGCGTGGGGCCGGGTGAGTGGCCGGGTCGGGGATCGTGCGTGACGTCTCGTGAGTGGGGCGGGTCCGTGCGTGGCGTGTCGTGGGCGGAGCCGGGCCGAGGATCGTGCGTGGGGCCGGGTGAGTGGTCGGGTCGGGGATCGTGCGTGGCGCCCCATATCTGGGGCAGCTCTACAGGCACTGGCCGTACCATGTCGCGCCCGAGCGGCACGGGACGTGAGCTGCTTCGGTTGGTCGACCCGCCGCCGGTGCCCCTGGTGCGGCGACTAGCGTGGATCACGTCCGCGGCGTTGTCGCGGCGGGGGGAAATGGTGGAGGTACACGTGCTGCGGTTCGGCTTGTTCGGCACCGGTCACTGGGCGATCGAGACACACGGCAAGGCGCTGCACGCGCACCCGGACGCGCAGTTGGTCGGGGTGTGGGGGCGTAACCCGGAGCGGGCCTCCGTGCTGGCTGAGCTGTACGGGGTACCCGCCTTCGCCGACGTCGACGCGCTGATCGAGGAGTGCGAAGCGGTCGCCGTCGCCCTGCCGCCGGACATTCAGGCTGACATCGCGGTCCGGGCGGCCGCCGCCGGCCGGCACCTGCTGCTGGACAAGCCGCTGGCGCTCAGTGTGGCCGACGCCGATCGGGTTGTGGCAGCCGTCGAGGAGTCCGGGGTCGCCTCGGTCGTCTTCTTCACCCAGCGGTTCCAGCCGAACGTCACCGCGTTCCTCGCCTCCACCGCTGCCGCCGGGGGTTGGCAGCACGGTCGGACCACCGCGTTCGCCTCGATCTTCCAGGACGGCAGCCCGTATGGCGGTTCGCTGTGGCGTCGGGAGCACGGCGCACTCTGGGACATCGCCCCGCATGCGCTCTCCATCCTCTTGCCGGTGCTGGGTCGGGTGACCCAGGTGGCGGCGATGGACGGGCCGAGCGGGATGGTGCACCTGCTGCTCACCCACGAGGGCGGTGCCACAAGCAGCGCCTCGCTCTCCCTGGACGCCCCGACGGAGTCGATGGCCCGGGAATTCGTGTTCTACGGCGAGAACGGCATCGAAACCGTCCCGTTCGGCGAGAACGACGCCGCCACCGCGTTCGGCGTCGCGATCGACCAACTCGTCGAGCAGGTGCAGGCCGGCACCCGGGATCACCGCTGCGACGTGCGCTTCGGCCGCGAGGTCGTCGGCATCCTCGCCGCCGCCGAAACCGCCCGCACCGAATCCCGCACAGTCGTCGTCCCTGCCTGACGGCAGCAGGGGAGGAGCCCCTGTGACGAGGGGCCCCTCCCGGACCCTCAGGCGAGGTCGACGCCGCGTACCCGGCCGTTCTGGTCGGCGGCGACCAGTTGACCGCCGACCAACACCGGCGTGGAGAAGCTGTAGCCGGTACCGAGCTTCACCAGCCGGTCCAGGGTGCCGGTGTTCAGGTCCAACGCGCCGACCTGGCTGTTGACGCCGAGCACCCATGCGGTTTCGCCGTCTACGACGGCACCGGAGTTGAAGACCGGGAAGCCCAACTGGGTCTGCCAGCGGATCGCCCCGCTCATCGCGTCGACGAGCAGCGTCGCTCCGCGCTCCTGGTTCAGCAGCAGCGCGGTCGACCCGCCGACCGTCGCCAGTCGCGGGCCGGCGTACATCGACGAGCCGGAAACCGACCAGAGTGCGGCACCGGTCGCCCGGTCCAGACCCCACGTCGCGGAGACCGACGACACCACGACGGGACCGTTCGGCACCAGCACCGTCCGGTCGTCCCACGGGCCGTAGAGCAACGCCGTGTTCGGGTCTGTCGCCGCGCGCGTGGTGAAGGCCCAGAGCGGGGCACCGGTGCGGGCGTCGAACGCGTGGGCACGGGCGTCACCCGCACCGACGTACACCCGTTCTCCGTCGCAAGCGGGACGGCCGGCGGCGAACCCGCCGATCGCGGCGTGCCAGTGCTCGTGGCCGGTTGCCGGGTCGAGCGCGAGCAGCGTCGTGCCGGCCGCCACCAGGAGTACACCCCTGCCGTCGATCCGGGCCAGCGACGGTGTGGAGAGGACCGGCTCGGCAGTACGGACCTGCCAACGGCGCCGACCCGTCCCGGCGTCCAGCGCGGTCACCGTGTGGTCGGCACCGGGGACGAAGACCGTCGAGTCGGCGAGCAACGGCTCCCGGTAGACCGGGCCGTTCCGGACCGTCCACCGCTGCTTCGCCCGACCGTGCCGCATCGACCACGCGGTGACGGCGCCCCCGGTCGAACCCGCCACCACCAGGTCGCCTTCGGTGCTGAGCGCTCCCTGCACCGCGCCGTCCAGAGCGGTCTCCCAGGCCACCCGGGGGCCGGCGCCGGCCAGCTGAACCGTGCGGACGGAGTCCCACCAGCTCCCGTCGTCGGCGACGGCGCGCAGCCGCACCTGGTGAGTGCCCGGCGGCAGGGCCGTGGCGTCCAGCGAGGTCTTCCAGTGCGCCCCGGTGCGGGTCAGCTCGGTGAAGGGCGTGTTGACGCTGCCGCTGAAGGCGGTCTCCGCCAACACGTGGGCACGTACGGCCACCGGAGTTTTCCGACCGAAGGTGGCCTGGACGGCGAATGCCGCCCCGGCGTCGGAGACCTGGAAGGTGGCCGGCTCGACGTCGGCGCCCGGTCCTGCGCCGGTCAGCGGGACAGTCGCCACGGTCGTGGTGGTGGTGCCGCCGGTGGCGAGCAGGTCGACCCGGGTCACCACCAGCTGCTGCTTTCCGGGCCCGTTGTCCGTGCGCTCGGTCCAGTAGTAGTGCGGGCTGTCCTTCACCGCCTTGAGGGTGATCTCGACCAGGCCATTCATCGGCCGCACCGCCTCGGCGTGCACGTGCCCGGCGAAGATCACCCGTACGTCGTACCGCTCGACCAGTTCCAGGAAACGGTCCTGGTCGTCGGCGTAGAACCAGGCGTCCCCGACCGGGTGGTGCTGGAAGATCACGATGGGGGTGTTCTTCCGGACCCGGCGGAGGTCCTTCTCCAACCAGTCCAGCAGGGCCCCGCCGAAGTGGCCCGGCTCCTGCAGCAGCATCGTCGGGTCGAGCGCGACCACGTGTACGCCGCAGACGTCGAACGACTGTTGGCTGGCGCCGAACGCCCGGTGGTACTCCTCCTTGGCGGAGACGTCCCACCGCACTTCGTGGTTGCCGGGGGTGTAGTGGATGCGGTCGGCGAGTTCCGCCGGAACAGTCGACTTGTAGAGGGCGATCTGTGCGGGCGTACCGGAATCGGTGATGTCTCCGCAGTGCAGCACCGCGGCCGGGTCGCGTTCGGCGATGGCCTGGAACACGGCCCGCATGGTGTCGGTGCGGGCCGGCGCGGTGGGGTTGAGGTGGGTGTCGGAGACCAGGGCGAACCCCTGCGGGGCCTGCGGGTGGGGCTTGCCAGGAGGCCCAGGAGGCGCGGGAGGCCCGGCGGGCGCGGCGGTCGCGGCGGTCGCGAGCAGGCCGGGCGCGGCCAGGGTGCCGAGCGTGACGCCGGCCGCGCCAAGAAGTAGGCGCCGGCTGACAGCCTGATCGTTGCTGTGCGGAGTGGGCATTGTGTTCCTTACCTGGGTCACCGACATCCCTTCGAAAGAAGTGGATGTTGATCATGAAAGGTAGTGACCCAGGGTGAACTCGCGTCGGCATGCACGCGACCGCACCGTGTAGACCCGTCAGATGTTCGGCAACGAGCTGACCCGCAGGTCAGGAGATGGTGGTCAGCGCGGCGTAGTCGAGCCCGGCCAGGTACTCCTGCAGCTGAACCCCGGTGACGGTCATGTCGGCCGGCTACCCGCTCGCTGTGGGCGTACACCGTCCCGGTCGGCTCGCACGACGGCCCAAGCGGCCGGCGTGTCGGCCCGCGACGCGCCCACGGTTTGCCGCAGCGGCGGTCGGGTAGCCGCTGGCATGCTGGTTCAGCGGCTCGGCGCGCCGAGCGATTTCGACCCATTGCTGGAGCGCGTTCGAGACGCCCGGGTGGTGATGATCGGCGAGTCCACCCACGGCAGCTACGACTACTACCGGTTACGTGAGCAGCTCACCCGCCGATTGATCGCGGAGTGCGGCTTCTCCTTTGTCGCCGTTGAGGGCGACTGGCCGGACTGTGATCGAGTGCACCGTTCGGTCACTGCCGCGCCCGGCGGCGCACTTGAGCCGCAGCTCGCGCTCGAGCAGTTCGAGCGGTGGCCGACCTGGATGTGGGCCAACGCCGAGGTGGCCCGGTTCACCAGCTGGCTGCGGGCCTGGAATGTGGAGCGTCCGGAGGATCGACGCGCCGGGTTCCACGGGCTCGACGTGTACAGCCTCTGGGAGTCGATGCAGGCGATCTTCGACTACCTGGGGGAGGAGGACCCGACGTCGCTGGAGGCGGCACAGGACGCGTACCGCTGCTTCGAGCCGTACGGCAAGAGGGTCGAGGAGTACGGCGCGGCCAGCCGGTTCGTCTCCGCCCGTTGCGAGGAGGAAGTTGTCCGGCTGCTCGCCCGGACCCGTGAACACGCCCTCTCCGACGGTCCGGATCGTTTCTCTGCCTGGCAGAACGCGGAGGTGGTGGCCGGGGCGGAGCGCTACTACCGGGCGATGGTGGCCGGTGGGCCGGACTCGTGGAACATCCGCGACACCCACATGCAGGACACCCTGGACCGGCTGCTGGACCGCTACGGTCCGGACGCCCGGGGGATCGTCTGGGCGCACAACACGCACGTCGGGGATGCCCGCGCGACCGACATGGCCGCGGACGGGATGGTCAACATTGGTCAGCTGGCCCGGGAACGGCACGGCGACGACGCGGTGGCCCTGATCGGCTTCGGCAGCTACCGGGGCACGGTGATCGCCGCTCCCCGGTGGGGCTCGCCTTCCGAGCCGATGGTGGTGCCCCCGGCGCGGGAGGGGTCGATCGAACGGCGGCTGCACGAGCTGATGCCGGAACGAGCGGTGCTGATCTTCGGCGGTGACGACCAGCCCAGCTGGGTGACCGACACCGCGGACCACCGGGCGATCGGAGTCGTCTACGACCCGTCCTTCGAGTCCTGGGGCAACTACGTGCCGACCCGGCTGGGCGACCGCTACGACGCGTTCATCTGGTGCGACGAGACCACGGCGCTACACCCGCTGCCGGTCCCGGCGCTCCCCGGCGAGATGGAGACCTACCCAGCAGGCGTCTGACGTAATGGAGGTGTGGCACCCTCGGGCACCACACCTCCACTGTCGGTTGGGGTCAGACGTGCGTCGGGGTGCGGTCTTCCAGATGGGTGTGGAGGCCTGCGCCTTCGATGTCGACGTTCGGGAGAGCGCGGTTGAGCCACCTCGGCAGCCACCAGGCGCGGTCGCCGAGTAGTGACATCACCGCCGGGACGATGGTCATCCGGACCACGAACGCGTCGATCGCGACGCCAATGGCGAGCGCGAAGCCCATCGACTTGATCACCGGGTCCTCCAGGAAGACGAAGCTCCCGAAGACCGAGATCATGATCAGCGCGGCGGCCGTGACCACCCGCGCGCCGTGTCCCATGCCGCTGATGGTGGCCTGCCGGGCAGACTTGCCGTGTACGAAGTCCTCCCGCATCCGGGACACCAGGAACACTTCGTAGTCCATCGCCAGCCCAAACAGGATGCCGATGAGCAGGATCGGCAGGAAGCTGATCAGCGGCCCCGGCGTGTCCAGGCCGACCAGGTTGGCGAGGTGCCCCTGCTGGAAGACCGCCACCGTGATGCCGAACGTGGCGGCGACGGTGAGCAGGAAGCCCAGCGCGGCCTTGACCGGCACCAGCAGCGAGCGGAACACCAGCATCAGCAGCAGCACCGAGAGCCCGACCACCAGCAGCAGGTAGATCGGTAGCGCGTCGGAGAGCTTCTCGGAGACGTCGATGCCGATCGCCGTGACACCGGTGAGGAGCACGTCCGCGTCGCGGATCCCGCCGACCGAGCCGCGGATGTCGTGGACCAGGGTCTCGGTGGCCTCGTCGGTCGGGCCGGTCTTCGGGATCACACCGAGCAGCGCGGTCCGGCCGTCCGGGCTGAGCTGGGCCGGCGCCACCGCGAGAACATTCTTGGTGCGCTGCACCAGCGCGGTCACCTGCGGCACGGCGGCCGACGTGGCCTGTGGCGTGTCACCGGCGACCACGACCGCGAGCCGGCCGGTGAAGCCCGCTCCGAAACCCTCGGTGGTCAGGTCGTTCGCCACCCGGGCGGGTGAGCCGACTGCCGCCGTCGAGGCGCCCGGCAGGGCCAGCCGCATGTCCGGCGTGGGCAGCGCGAGCAGGCCCAGGCCGAGCAGGCCGACCAGGATGACCGGTACGCGGAATCGGGTGACCAGCCGCGCCCAACGGAACCCGAACCGGGACTGGTCCTCGGTCGCGGTGTCCGTCTGGTGGGCCGGTGCGGTGGTGTCGGCAGTCGTGCCGTCGGTGGCGATCGCGCGCAGTCGGCGGGGGAGTACCCGGCGACCGGCGAAGCCGAGCAGTGCCGGCTGGAGGGTGATCGCGACGAGGACCGCGACGGTGACCGTGCCAGCGGCGGCGAGACCCATCACGGTGAGGAACGGGATGTTGACTACGGCAAGCCCGGCCAGCGCGATGACCACGGTGGCGCCCGCGAAGACCACTGCGGAGCCGGCGGTGCCCACGGCACGGCCGACCGCCTCCTCCGGGGACAGGCCGTCGAGCAGGTTCTGCCGGTGCCGGGAGGTGATGAACAGTGAGTAGTCGATGCCGACCGCGAGACCGAGCATCAGCGCCAGGATCGGGGCGGTGCTGGTGAGCTGGACGGCGCCGCTCAGCGCGAACAGCCCGGCCATCCCGGCACCGACACCGATCAGCGCGTTGAGCATGGTCATTCCGGCGGCGACGAGTGAGCCGAACGTGATGATCAGGACGATCGCGGCGACCAGGACGCCGAGCGCCTCGGTGGAGCCGATCTCCGGCTCGCCGCCCAGCACCTCACCGCCCGGGGCGACCTGCCAACCCTGCGCCTTGGCCGATGCGCCAACCTGCTCGTACGCGGTGCGCTGCGCGTCGGTCACGTCGTCCCCGCCGGTCGCGAACTGGACCTGGACCAGCGCGTACCGGCCGTTGGGCGTGACCGCGCCGACCTGGAACGGGTTGACCGCGCCGACCACGCCGGGCAGTGCCGAGGCCTGCTGGACGAGCTCCTGCACCACGGCCTGGCCCTGCGGGGTGGTCAGTTGGCCGTCAGCGGGTGCCTTGATCGTGATGGTGCCGGTGGCGCCGCTGGCTGCGGGGAACTGCTCGGTGAGCAGGTCGAGCGCGCGCTGGCTCTCGGTGCCGGGCATGGTGAAGTTGCTCGCCGTCGGGCCGCGCAGGGTCGCCGCGGCCAGGCCGGCGACGACGAGTACGACGAGCCAGAGCGCGACGACGAGCCGTCGCCGACGCAGCGCGCCCCGGCCAAGCCGGTAGAGCAGGGTGGCCATCAGGAGTCCTTGTCCTCGGTCGTGGGTTGTCGGGGCAGGTGTGCGTCGACGGGTTCGATGGCCCGCCGGACGAGGGTGAGCAGGGCGGCGCGCAGCTCGTCGTCGGGGATGTCGACGAATTCGGCGCAAGCCTCGGAGATGCCGGCGAGCAGCACCAGCGCGGCGATCCGGGGTCCCGGCCGGTCGGAGTGCCCGGCCAACGCGTCCCGCAGCCGTTCGGAGATCCGCTGGATGTGCGCGAAGGGTGGCTGGCACAGCAGCTCCGGGAACTCGCCGCGCAGCACCGCGATCTCCCGCCGGAACCGGACCGCCAGGTCGACGAAGCCAGTTGCGGCGACCTCCTGGGCGGACGCCCCGGTCAGGTTGGTGAGCTGGCTGTCGAGGTCTTGCAGCACGGCGATGGCCGGTGCCATCAGCTCGGCGAGCAGGGCTTCCTTGTTGGCGAAGTGGTAGAGCACGGTGGCCTTGGAGCAGCCGACCTCGCGGGCGATGTCCTGCAGGGAGGTGCCCCGGTAGCCGGTCACCGCGAATCGTCGCGCTGCTGCGGCGAGGATCTCGCCGTGCGTCTCGGACACCGCTCTCGCCATCATTGGCCCACCCCCGCAGACCAGCATGCCTGACCGATCGGTCAGACCCTGACCGATCGGTCAGAAATCCTTGGTGGTGTTCCCCACAGCCGGCGTCGGATTAGCCGCTGCGCTCGGCGTCGTACCTGGTCCGCGCCTCGGCAATGGTGCGACGGTGCCGCTCGGCCCAGGCGGTCAGCGCCACCAGCGACTCGTACAGCTCCAGCGCCATCGGGGTGGCGGTGTACTCGACCTTGGGCGGAACTGTCGGATAGACCGTGCGGTGCAGTAGGCCGTCACGTTCCAGGTTGCGCAGCGTCAGCGTGAGCATCCGGCGGCTGATCCCCTCGATGTGCCGCTCCAGCTCAGTGAAGCGCACCGGCCCGTTCGAGGCGGCCACCAGGATCCCGATGCTCCACTTGCCGCCGACCCGGTCGAGCACCTGGCGGACGGTGCACGCCCGAGCCTGACCCGGGGCGAACGGCACGTTCTCGGGTGCACAGGTCAACTCGGCCTCGACCAGCGCGGACACATCGCTGTTCCTCTGGGACATCACAGTGCCTCCTTCCGCTCCGCTCCATGGTCACAGACGATGACCTCAGTAACAAAGCGTGCACCAAGGAGGGGTTTCATGGACCGCGTCGTTCCGTCCCGCTGGCCAGCGCTGCTGGTGCTCTGCGCTGGCAGCCTGATGATCATCTTGGATGGCACAGTCGTGGCGGTGGCGCTGCCCGCCGTGCAACGCGACCTGGGCTTCACCGCCGCTGGCCTGGCCTGGGTGGTCAACGCGTACCTGGTCGCGTTCGGCGGGCTGTTGCTGCTCGCCGGCCGGCTTGGCGACCTGCTCGGCCGGCGGGGGGTCTTCCTGGCCGGCGTCGCGCTGTTCACGCTGGCCTCGCTGGCCTGCGCGGTTGCCACCGGGCCGACCCTGCTGGTGGGCGCGCGGTTCGGCCAGGGCATCGGCGGGGCGCTGGCCATGGCGGTCAGCCTCGGCATGATCGTCCGGCTCTATCCCGAACCGGCCGAGCGTGCCCGCGCCATCGCCGTCTTCAGCTTCACCGGTGCGGCCGGTGCGTCGGTCGGCACAGTCGCCGGCGGGGTGCTCACCGAGGTGGCCGGGTGGCGGGCGATCTTCCTGGTCAACCTGCCGATCGGGGCGGCCATCCTGCTCGCGGCCGTCCGCAGGCTCCCCGCCGAACAGGGGATCGGCCTGCGGGCCGGCCTGGACCTGCCCGGTGCACTGCTCGCCACCGCCGGTCTGATGGCCGCCGTGCTCGGCATCGTGGGAACGGGCGAGCACGGCTGGACCAGCCCCCGAACCCTCGGCGCGGTGGCCCTCGCGGCACTGCTGCTCGGCGGGTTCGCGCTCCGCCAACGGGTCGCGGCGACCCCGCTGCTGCCGGCGCGAGTGCTGCGGGTCCCGGGTCTGGTGGCGGCGAACGCCGTGCAGTTCCTCATGATCTCTGCGTACTTCGGCTTCCAGTTTCTGCTCGCCGTGGAGCTGCAACTGGTGCTCGGGCTGGACGCGGCCGCGACCGGCTGGGCCTTCCTGCCCACCCCGGTCGTGATCGCGGTGGTATCGCTGGGCCTGGCCGGTCGGCTGATCGCCCGCTGGAGCGCACGGACCGTGCTGCTGGCCGGGCTCGGCCTGGCAGTCATCGGCTTCCTGCTGCTCGCCCGGCTGCCCGCCGACGGTGCCTACGTCGCCGACGTACTCCCCGCGATGCTGGTCTTCGGGGTGGCCGGCGGTCTGACCCTGCCGGCCGTCACCACCCTGGCCATGGCCGGCGCGACCGACGCGGACGCCGGGCTCGCCTCCGGACTGGCCAACACCACCCAGCAGGTCGGCGGTGCGGTCGGCCTGGCCGCGCTGGCCACCCTGGCCGCCGCCCGCAGTGACGGCTTGCGGGCTGCCGGCTGGGCCGAGACGGCCGCGCTGGCCGGCGGCTATCGGATGGCGTTCGCCGTGGCGGCTGCCCTGGTGGTCGCCGCGTTGCTGGTAGCGCTGAGCACGTTGTCTGGCACCCGGCCCGCCGGATCCGATCGGCACGTCAGGTTGACCGACGACACCGGGGCCGGGAGGGTGGTCGGGTGAGTGAGGCTGACGAATCCCGGGACGGCGTGGCCCTGACCAACCTGGACCAGCCGCTGTCCGACCGCGACGACGCGACCAAGCGTGACCTGGTGGACTACCTCGACGCGGTCAGTGAGCGGATCCTCCCGCAGCTGCGGGGCCGGCCGCTGTCGGTGATCCGGGTCCGCCCCGGCCAGCCGCCGTTCATGCAGAAGAACCTGCCCCGCTACACCCCGGACTGGGTCCGCCGGGTGCCGGTCTGGGCCGAGGCGTCGCAGCGGGAGATCTCGTACGCCCTCTGCGACGACCGTCGCACCCTGCTCTGGTTCGCCAACCAGCGCGCGGTCGAGTACCACCCGACATTGGCCACTGCGGCGGATCCGCACCGCCCGACCCACCTGGTGCTCGACCTGGACCCACCGGAGGGCGACGGCTTCCGCGCGGCCGTCGCCGCGGCCCTGCTGGTCCGCCAGGCACTCGCCGATGCCGGCCTGGCCGGTGCGGTCAAGACCAGCGGTGCCAAGGGCGTGCACGTCTTCGTCCCGGTGGCCGACGAGCCGACGGCGGAGGAGTTGGCCGCAGCCACCCGGGCGCTCGCCGTCCGCACCGAGCGGCTCGACCCGGCGCTGGCCACCACGGCGTACATCAAGGAGGACCGGGGTGGTCGGGTCTTCGTGGACGCCACCCGCGCCGGCGGGGCGACCGTGGCGGCTGCGTACAGCCCTCGACTGCGACCCGGGACGCCGGTCTCCTTCCCGGTCGACTGGGCCGACCTGACCGAGGTGGCCCCCGCCGACTTCACCATCCGGACCGCGCCGGCGCTGCTCGGCGACGGTGATCCGTGGGCCGCGCTGATGCCGGCGCCGCAGCCGCTCCCCGCCGACCTGGTGGCCGAGGGCCGGACCATCCCGGTGGCCCGGGTGCAGGCCATGCACGAGGGAAAGCGCCGGGCCCGCGCCCGGCGGCAGGCCGATTGACGGGGGGTTGTGGCACGATTTTCCAGGTGACAAGCAAACCCGACGCGACGCAGCGACTCAGCGACCTCGCGCGGCTGCGCCGGGTCCGCGACCGGATCGACCGGGAGTACGCGTCTCCGCTGGACGTCGAGGCGCTCGCCCGGGGCGCGCACATGTCGTCCGGGCACCTCAGCCGTGAGTTCCGGCTCGCCTATGGCGAATCTCCGTACAGCTATCTCATGACGCGGCGGATCGAGCGGGCGATGGCGCTCCTGCGTCGTGGTGACCTCAGCGTCACCGAGGTCTGTTTCGCGGTCGGCTGTTCGTCGTTGGGCACTTTCAGCACACGTTTCACCGAGCTGGTCGGTGTGCCGCCGAGCGTCTACCGCCGTGAGGCGGCGCAGGCGACGGCGGGGATGCCGTCCTGCGTGGCGAAGCAGGTGACAAGACCGATCAGGAATCGAGAAGCGCAGGTCACGACGCCGCAGCTAGCGTGACGGCCATGGACATCACCATTCACTCGAGCTTCCTTCCGCACACCGACCCGGATGCCTCCCTGGCCTTCTATCGCGACATCCTCGGTTTCGAGGTCCGCCTCGACGTCGGATACGAGGGAATGCGCTGGATCACCGTCGGGCCGCCCGACCAGCCCAGCACGGCCATCGTCCTGCACCCGCCGGCCGCCAACCCGGGCATCACCGACGACGAGCGGCAGACCATCCTCGAACTGATGGCCAAGGGCAGCTACTTCGGCGTCAACCTGGCCACCGCCGACCTCGATGCCACCTTCGCGAAGTTGGAGGCCAGCGACGCCGAGGTCGTCCAGGAGCCGACCGAGCAGCCGTACGGCGTACGCGACTGTGCCTTCCGGGACCCTGCGGGCAATATGGTCCGCATCCAGGAAACGCGCTGATAATCCGGCACGACAGATGGAGACACGATGAGCTCGGCCACCCAGCCGTCCGCGCCACACGTTGCCGACAGCCACGGTCTGATCCGGGTGCAGGGCGCGCGGGTCAACAACCTCAAGGACGTCAGCGTTGAGATCCCGAAGCGCCGGCTGACGGTGTTCACGGGCGTCTCCGGCTCCGGCAAGAGCTCGTTGGTGTTCGGCACCATCGCCGCCGAGTCGCAGCGGATGATCAACGAGACCTACAGCGCCTTCTTGCAGGGCTTCATGCCGACGCTGGCGCGGCCCGAGGTCGACCTGCTGGATGGCCTGACGACGGCGATCATCGTGGACCAGGAACGGATGGGCGCGAACTCGCGATCCACCGTCGGCACCGCCACCGACGCCAACGCGATGCTGCGCATCCTGTTCAGCCGGCTCGGGCAGCCGCACATCGGTTCGCCCAACGCGTACTCCTTCAACGTCCCCTCGGTGAAGGCCACCGGCGCGATCACCGTCGATCGCGGCGCCGGCAAGACGAAGACCGAGAGGGCGACCTTCAGTCGTCTCGGCGGCATGTGTCCGCGTTGCGAGGGGATGGGTGCGGTCACCGACATCGACCTGTCGGCGCTGTACGACGACAGCCTGTCGCTCAACGAGGGCGCGATCACGATTCCGGGTTACAGCATGGAGGGCTGGTACGGCCGGATCTTCCGTGGCTGCGGCTACTTCGACCCGGACAAGCCGATCAGCAAGTACAACAAGCGGGAGCTGCAGGACCTTCTCCACCGAGAACCAACCAAGATCAAAGTCGACGGGATCAACCTGACGTACGTGGGCCTGATCCCGCAGATCCAGAAGTCCTTCCTCGCCAAGGACATCGACGCGTTGCAGCCGCACATCCGCGCCTTCGTGGAGCGGGCGGTGACCTTCACGACCTGTCCCGACTGTGCCGGCACCAGGCTCAGCAAGGAAGCGCGGTCGTCGAAGATCAAGGGTAAGAACATCGCCGACGCCTGCGCGATGCAGATCAGCGACCTCGCCGCCTGGGTACGGGAAATCGAGGAGCCCTCGGTGACCCCGTTGCTGGCAGGGCTGCAACACCTCCTCGACTCGTTCGAGAAGATCGGGTTGGGCTATCTCTCGCTCGACCGGCCGTCGGGCACCCTCTCGGGCGGCGAGGCGCAGCGCACCAAGATGATCCGCCACCTCGGCTCTTCGCTCACCGACGTCACCTACGTCTTCGACGAGCCGACGATCGGGCTGCACCCGCACGACATCCAGCGGATGAACGAGCTGCTGCTACAGCTGCGCGACAAGGGCAACACCGTGCTGGTCGTGGAACACAAGCCGGAGGCCATCGCCATCGCCGACCACGTTGTCGATCTCGGGCCCGGAGCAGGCGCGGACGGCGGCACCGTCTGCTACGAGGGCGCCCTGGAAGGCCTGCGGGCCAGCGGCACCATCACCGGCCGCCACCTCGACGACCGGGCGGCTCTCAAGGAGACGGTGCGTACCCCCACCGGCAAGCTGGAGATCCGTGGTGCGACGGCCAACAACCTGCACGACGTCGACGTCGACGTACCGCTCGGGGTGCTCGTCGTCGTGACCGGTGTCGCCGGCTCCGGCAAGAGCTCCCTGGTGCACTCCTCGATCCCCGCCGGGGCGGGTGTGGTGTCGATCGACCAGGGCGCGATCCGTGGCTCGCGGCGGAGCAACCCGGCCACGTACACCGGGTTGCTCGACCCGATCCGCAAGGCGTTCGCGAAGGCCAACGGTGTGAAGCCGGCGCTGTTCAGCGCCAACTCCGAGGGTGCCTGCCCGAGCTGCAACGGCGCCGGCGTCATCTACACCGACCTGGGGATGATGGCCGGTGTCGCTGCACCCTGCGAGGACTGCGAGGGCAAGCGGTTCCAGGCATCGGTGCTGGAATACCGCTTCGGCGGTCGCGACATCAGTGAGGTGCTCGCGATGTCGGTGGCGGAGGCCGAGAAGTTCTTCGGCGCCGGCGAGGCGCGTACGCCGGCCGCGCACGCCATCCTCGACCGCCTCGCCGACGTCGGGCTCGGCTACCTCAGCCTGGGCCAACCGCTCACGACCCTGTCCGGCGGCGAGCGGCAGCGACTCAAGCTGGCCACCCACATGGCCGAAAAGGGCGGCACCTACGTCCTCGACGAGCCGACCACCGGCCTGCACCTGGCCGACGTCGAGCAACTGCTCGGCCTGCTCGACCGCCTCGTCGACGCCGGCAAGTCGGTGATCGTCATCGAGCATCACCAGGCGGTCATGGCGCACGCCGACTGGATCATCGACCTCGGCCCCGGCGCCGGGCACGACGGTGGCCGGATCGTCTTCGAGGGCACACCCGCCGACCTCGTCGCCGCCCGTTCCACCCTCACCGGCGAGCACCTGGCGGCGTACGTCGGCAGTTGAGCGCGAGCCGTCGCCGCCGGTCGAACGTCTACGCGACCGGCGGCGACGGCTCGCGCTCTGCCATCCTGGCGGCGAGGACTCCAAAGACGGCGGTGATCAACCCGAGGGCGGTCGTGGTCGGGTTGACGTACCCGGGCACGGATGAGGTGACATAGGTGCCGCCGCCGCTGAGGCGGCACTCGAAGCGGATCGGCAGGTAGCTGACCTCGTACCCGTTGACCTGGCTCGCCCGCTGCGGCCCGGCCTCCCGACAGGGTTCGATCGGGAAGGAACCGGCGCCGCCGTCCTCCGCCCGCATTACCGCGTAGCCGAGGTGGAGCAGCCCCCACGCGTACATGGCGACGGTGCCGGCACCGGCGAGGAGCGCCACCGTCCGCAGCCAACCCCGCCGGTCGCGCTCGCCTCTCCGGAACGCCGATTTGATGCCACGGACGGCGAGGACCGTCGCGGTGACCGCCCCGGCGAGTGCGGCGAGGAGCAACACGAGAAACAGCATGGCGACATTCTTGATCACCTGCGCTCGCTGGCCTTGGCGGGGTCGGTCAGGAGGGGTCGTAGTCGACGGCGACCTGACCCCACACGACCTGGTCGGCCTCGTCCGAATCAGTGGTTCAGGGCTGGGGTGCTGGCCGGCGGCCTGCGATGCTGGGTGGCCTGTTCGTAGTCGTAGGCCATGGCGAGCAGGGTGGGCTCGGTGAACGGCAGGCTGAGAAGTTCGACTCCGATCGGCATGTGGTCGGGGGTGAACCCGGCTGGCACGGTCAATGCCGGGAAGCCGGTGTTGGCCGACAAGGGGCAGGTGCTGCCCGGCTGGATCTGTGGAATCTTCGTGGCCTGCTGCATGACGGTGGGGTAGAGGATGGCGTCGAGGTCGAGGCTCGTGATGAGCTCGCGCAGTGCGTTCTGCAGCTCGGTGCGGGTCAGCAGCCGCTGGACGTACGCGTCGGTGGGCTGCGAGCGGCCCAACCGGCCCTGCAGCGTGGCGAGCACGGCCGGAGTGACCTTGCCGGAGGTGACGATGTCGGCCAGGGTGACCTGGTCGCGCGGCTCCTCCAGCCTGGCCAGGCCTTCCGGGAAGGTGATCCCGGGTTGGGCGAGGTAGCGGTTGAGGTCACGCTCGAACTCGTCGTTGACCACGTCGGATCCGGCGACCAGTTCGAGGATCCGCTGCTGGTGGCCGATGTCGACCACGGTGGCACCCTGCGCGGACATGTCGGCCGCCGCCTGCCGGATGAGATCGGTGGCGGGCTGCTCGACGGCGGTCGTGCCCAGCACGTCGCTGAGGACACCGATCCGCTTACCGCGTAGTGCCTCAGTGTTCAGCGCCGAGGTGTAGCTCTTCGGTGTCTGGCCGATCGAGGCGGCGGTCACCGGGTCCTTGACGTCATAGCCGGCAGTCGCGTCCAGGACCAGCGCGACGTCCATGACCGACTTGCCGATCGGGCCGCCAACGTCCTGAGTCGCCGACATCGGCTGGATGCCGTCCCGGCTGGACAGTCCGAGGCTCGGGCGCAGCCCGACGAGGCTGTTGTGGGCAGCCGGGATGCGGATCGAACCGCAGGTGTCCGAGCCCATGCCGATCGGGGCGAAGCTGGCGGCCACCCCGGCTGCTGTGCCACCGCTCGAGCCGCCGGGGTTGCGGGTCTGGTCGTACGGGTTACGGGTCTGGCCGCCGAGGGAGCTGATCGTGGTGATGCCGGAGGCGTACTCATGCAGGTTGGCCTTGGCGATGATGATCGCGCCGGCCGCTCGCAGCCTTGCCACCTGCGTGGCGTCGTCGGGTGGCCGGGTTCCGGCGAGTGCCACCGAGCCGTTGGTGGTCGGCATGTCGTGTGTGTCGTAGTTGTCCTTCACCAGGATCGGAATGCCGTGCAGCGGTCCGCGAACCTTGCCCTTGCGCCGTTCGGCGTCGAGCTTTGCGGCCTTGTCGAGCGCGTCGTCGTTGACGGTGATGACAGCGTTGATGCCGGGTTGGTCGCCGTAGGCGTCCTCGAAGGCGTCGATGCGGCGCAGGTACTCGCGGACCAGTTGGACCGAGGTCACCTGCTTGCGTTGCAGCAGCTGGCGCAGGTCGTCGACGTCCATGGTGACAACATCGCTGGCCAGGCTGTGTCGGCTCAGGAGAGGTGGAGTGGCTGTCGACGGGCTGGGGGCGACCAGCGTGCCCGCGGCGAGACCGAGGGCCAGGACCGACGAGACGACCAGGCGACGACGGCGGGCGAACGGGATGCCGAGATCGATGTTCATGGCGCCGAGTTTCGCCTCGTCCCCACCTGGAGGACATCCGGCTAGCCTGACCAGATCCCCTAGTCAGCACCCGTAAGGGTTGCGGCCTCCTGGCCGAGAGGCTGGACCTGAGCCCGCGTACGGTGCGATGTGATGTCGATCGGCTGCGCGAGCTCGGCTACTCGATCAGGATGGGGGCGCTGGTATCTCGTCGCAAGGCAACCGCAGCCCAGGACGCCTGAGACAGACGCTCACTATCAGGAGAAGACCTCGTTCCTACTTAAGCTAGTAGCCCTGTCTCCGAGAGGGTGAGACCCGGCGCCGTCTCGCGGGAACCGACGGACGGGCCGGAGGCGGCGAGGTCGAGGAGCGTCATCTTGTCGTGGTCCGGGCTGCCGGGCGGCGCCATGTAGATGACGAGGCGCTGGCCTTGTGCGCGGTTGAGGGACAGCCCTTCGTGCGAGAGCGTCATCGTGCCGACCTCCGGGTGTCGGAGCGTCTTCTCGCCGTCGCCGATCGTGTGCACCTCGTACCGCTCCCAGAGCCGATTGAAGTCGGGGCTCTTGACGATTAGCTCACCTACAAGTGCGGCGAGATCCGGGGCATCCGGATCGGTGCCAGCGATCGCCCGCAACTGGGCGACGCACCCCTTGGCCTTCTGTTCCCAGTCCGCCCACAGCTCGCGGGCAGCTGGGTGCAGGAAGGTGTACCGGACGGTGTTCCGCTGCCGCTCCGGCCAGTCAGCCATGCCGTAGAGCAGCCGCAGCCCGCCGGGATTGGCCGCCAGCAGGTCGTTGGTGCGGCTCACGACGTACGCCGGGTTGGGCCGGAGCGTCTCCAGAAGCTGCGTGACGGTCGGACGGACCCGCCGTGACGGCAGGGGACGGGGCTCGGGCGCACGCCGCGCCGCCCGCGCCGCCAGCTCGTGCAGGAAGCCGCTCTCCTCCTGGTTGAGGCGGAGCGCGTCGGCCAGCGCCTCGACCACGGAGGGGCTCGGACGGGTCTCCTTGCCGCGTTCCAGACGTATGTAGTAGTCGATGCTCACACCGGCCAGCGCCGCCACCTCCTCCCGGCGCAGTCCCGGCGTACGACGCGTGCCGGTTCCGGCGGGCATTCCGACGTCTGCCGGGCGTACGTCGCCACGGCGCGCCCGCAGGAACTTCCCGAACTCAGTCATATCGTCATTCTGCCAGCGTGTGATCAGGGGGCCAGCCCGGAGCCTGGCCCTGCCACACCCACCTGTGGCGCACCCCGGAAGATCACGGTCTGCCTCGCCCTCGCGAGCCTCACCAGTCTGGACGGATGACCACTCTTGAACCAGCCCGCCCGTCACAGGATGCCCGGAAACGCACGGCCGCACCGAAGCTGATCCTGGCGACCACGTTCATGGGCATCTTTCTGCTCAACCTCAACACCATGGCGATGAACGTGGCGCTGCCCGGGATCGGGCGAACCTTCGGCGGCAGCACGGCGGGACTGCAATGGATCGTGGACGCCTACACGCTGATGTTCGCCGCACTCCTGCTTTCCGCGGGCACGCTCTCCGACCGCATCGGGGCGAGCCGCGCGTTCGGCGCCGGCGTCGCGGTCTTCACGGTCGCCTCGGCGGCCTGCGGACTGGCGCCAGGGCTGGGCGAGCTGATCGCCGCCCGCCTGATCCAGGGAAGCGCAGCGGCGATCATGCTGCCCTCCTCGCTCGCCCTCGTCCGGCAGGCCTTCCCGGACGCGGCCGAACGGGCACGGGCCATCGCGCTGTGGACCGTTGGCGGAGCCGTCGCGGTTGCCGCCGGCCCGGTGGCCGGCGGGGTGCTGTCCAGCACTCTGAGCTGGCGGGCGATCTTCGTCGTCAACCTGCCCGTCGGCCTCGCCACCCTCGCGGTGTTGACCCGCGCGGAGCGCTCGCCGCGCCGTGCCACGCCGCTCGATCCGTACGGCCAGCTCACGGCGATCGTCGCGCTCGCGGCGCTCACCTTCGCGGTGATCGACGGAGGGGAGAACGGCTTCGGCGAGCCCGTGGTGTTGGGCTGCCTGGGGCTCGCCGCAGTGGCGACGGCCGCGTTCATCATGATCGAGGCACGTACCGCCGCGCCGTTGGTCCCGCTCGACCTCTTCCGTTCGCGCACGGTGACGGTTTCGGTCGCGATCGGCTTCGTCGTCAATGCCGCGTTCTACGGGCTGGTGTTCGTGCTGAGCCTGTTCTTTCAGGACGTTCTGAACCTGTCCGTCATGGCCGCGGGGCTGATGTTCCTACCGATGATGGCCGTGATCGCCGGAGCCAACCTGGCCTCGGCCAGGGCCGCGGCACGCTTCGGGCCGCGGATGCCGATCGCCACGGGACAAGCGATCTTCGCGCTGGCGATGTTCGGCCTGCTCTGGATCGACGAGGGCACCAGCAGACCAGTGATCGCGGCGATGCTCATCCCGGTCGGCCTCGGCCTAGGTTTCTTCGTACCTTCCCTGACCGCCATCCTGCTGAACGACATCGCCGCAGATCGGGCCGGAATGGCCGCCGGGATTCTGAACTGCTTCCGGCAGACGGGCGGCGCGCTCGCCGTGGCCGTCTTCGGAGCCTTGGTCGCGGACCGGGGCGAGTTCATTGTGGGTCTGCGGGTCGCCTTGTGCGTCGCGGCTGTGATGCTGATAGCCACCACGGTTGCGGCCCTCATGTTGCCGGTCGGCCGTAATCGACGGGACGCGGTGACGGGGATGTCTGGCGCGGGGCCCGGTAATGCTCAACCTGAGGGAGCCGGGCGGCGCACGTCGTGAGGGCGCTCCTCACCTCGCCTCGGCCGGGTAAGGGGCGCCTGGTTCTTCGACCCCCGTCCTCGCTCCACCGCATGAACCAGTAGTGCTCACGGAAGCCTGTCTCGTCGGCCTCAAGCTGTCGGAAGATCTCCTCCGGCGAGTGCTCTGGGAACGGACCGGCCGGATCTCGCGCTGACCTACCCGCGGTGCGGCACAGCGCAGGTAGTGGCACAGCGAAGGTACATAGGCGACGTTGTCATCGGTCGTCAGCCGTCGGTCGTCAGCCGTCTGCCCGCAGCCCACACGTCAACGATGCGAAGGTCAGCGCCATACGGCCTCGCCGATCTCTATGGCAAAGGTTGCCCGGTCACCGACACGTAGGGCGGAGAAAAACTTGGCGCGTATTTGGTGCGGACACCCGTAGAGGTCCGTTTTTGGCCATACACAGTCGTACAGATGTGCAAAAGCCGCTGACCTGTCTCGGCAGGTCAGCGGCTTCATTGTGCTGGTGATCGGTGGTGCCCCCGGCAGGATTCGAACCTGCGCCCCCGCCTCCGGAGGGCGGTGCTCTATCCCCTGAGCTACGGGGGCTCAGCGACTGGAGAAGACTAGCAAACCTCCCCTGCGTACGCCGAATCGGTATCGGGTGAGCCGATCGTGTCGACGGCCGGCCCACCCGGTCCTCAGGCCGCGACCGCCCGCCCACAACTGGGCAGCGGGTGCAGGACGATCCGCCGGGGGAGTCGGCGTGGCCACTCGTTGCGCGGCCAGGAGCCGTCGACGATCAGGTGCACGGTGCGCTGCTCCTCGCCGCTGAGCCGCAGCACGAAGTCGCGGGGGAGCGGTGGGTCGACCGTCGGCGTGGTGATCATGAAGCGCACCCGGCCGCGCGACGAGACCGCGGAGATCACGTCGGCCGCCGGCATGGTGCCGCGCAACCGGACCCGGCCGATCCAGTAGACCTCCGCGACGTGCTCCTGGGCGGCCCGGGTGATCGCCGGGTACTCGCTGCGGACCCAGCGCTCGACCGCGCTGACGCAGAGCCCGCAGGCCCGCTCGCGCGGCTCGCGCGGACCCAACCCCCAGGCCCTGAGGTACGCCCCGACCGCGCCAGGATCCAGCGGCAGGTCGAACCGGCGCTGGATGAGCGTGGTGAGGCTCTGCCTTGTCCACAGCTCCTCGTCCAGGCCGAACTCGTCGGGGTGGACGCCCCGCAGTGTGTCGATCAGTTCGAGTTCCTGTTCGCGGCTGAGCAATCCCGGCTCGCCCTGCCGCTGTCCGCGACGGACGGCTGCCACCGCCCCGTCACCGCCGATGGTGTGGCGTCGGCACCAGCTGGTGACCGAACGCCGTGCGTCTCTGAGTGCAACCCCCACGTCTTGGGCAACGAGCACGAATCGCAACTGGTCACGATATGTGGGGAGAAAACTCTCTAAGCAACGTAATCGGTTGGATCGCTTGAATCGCCCGTAAGGGGCATTGGAGGACGATAGAGCACGACACACCCCTGCCGGAGTCGAGTCGATCATGCGTTCGGCGCTGGAAGGGACGCTCAACGTCCGTGATCGACTCCATGTCGGCGAGGTGGCGGTATCCGAGCGTGGGGATGGCCCCACTTCGGCGATCTGGAGTGGATCAAGCTGGGAATTGACGCGGGCCCGCGTCCCGCCGACATGCGGCGGTGACGCGGGCCCGGTTTGCCCGTCCGGTCGATCAGCCCTTGGCCTGAGCCTGGAGCTGCTTGAGGTTGTTCAACTCGGTCTGTTGGGTGGACTTCATGACCCGTGCCACCCGCAGCACCTCGGCGTTGTCGGTCTCGCCGAGCGCCGCGTCGATCATGTGGATGCCGCCCAGGTGATGGTTGTACATCAAGGTCAGGAACTGACGGTCGACCTCGATGCCCTGAGCGTCGCGCAGGGCGGTCATCTGCTGCGGCGTGGCCATCCCCGGCATCAGCCCGTCCTTGACCGTGGCTCCGTCGGACATCCACGACATCGGCGGCTGTGACCCGGTGGGGCTCAGGTCCCATTCGCGCAGCCAGGTCTGCATGGCCCCGATCTCGCCCTGCTGCCCGGTGGCGATGTCGACGGCGATCTGCCGCACCTCGGGAAGCGTCGCGGACCGGTACGCGATCAGGCTCATCTCCACCGCTTGGGCGTGGTGGGTCGTCATGTCCCGCGCGAAGCCCGCCTCGACCGACGCGTCACCAGGCCGGGTGAGCCGTGGGGTGAGCAGGCCGCTGGCGTAGCCGAGGAGCAGGCCCACCACCACCATGATGGCGAGCGCCAGCACGCCGTAGCGTCGCGCCGGGGCCCGGCCGCCCTCGTCGTCCTGGGCGGCCTGGACCTCGTCGTAGTCGCTGTCGGTGGTGGTGGGGGCAGTCATTGCGGTCCTTACTGGGTGGGCGGCTGTTGCTGGAGCTCGCGCGGCGTGGTGCCGGTGGCGGTGATACCCGTGTTGCAGAGCGCCGTCGGGCCCTCGACGGAGGCGTTCACCCGCAGGTCCTTGATGAACTCGTCGATCCGCGAGTCGTCGGCGTTGTCGAGCTTGAGCTGGTAGCCCCACGCCTGCAGCGAGATCGGCTTGTCCAGGCCCTCGTACGGGCTCATCAGCATCTTCTCGACGCCACGCACCTTGCCGGCGAGCTTGTCGACCTGGTCCTTCGGCAGGTCCGGGCGGTAGGTGATCCAGACCGCGCCGTGCTCCAGGCTGTGCACCGCGTGCTCGTTGGCGATCGGGGCGTCGTAGACGTCACCCATGCAGTTCTGCCAGGCGGCGTTGTGCACCCCACCCACCGGCGGCGAGTAGTTCCAGGTCAGCGGGCCCGACTTGTGCGCCTCGTACTTCAGGCTGTCCGGGTCGGACTTGCGGATGTTGGAGATGCCGTCGATCGCGTTGGCCCGCTTGTCCCACGGCTTCGCCCCCTGGAACGACGCCCACGCGCCGTACCCGATGATGCCGGCGGCGAGCACGCCCACCGTGACGAAGAGCGCGATCGGGCCCCAGGCCCGACCCTGGCTCACCTTGACCGGGGTGACCGGCTTGCGCGGACCCTTGCCACCGGCCCGCGGGGAGCCCGCCGGCTTACCGGAACCGGCCTTGGCGCCGGACGCCGGCCGGCCCGCGGCCGGCTTCTTGCCGGTGCTGACCACGGTCGGGCGGCGCTCAGGGCCACCGGGGGTGCTGATGCTCATCGTGCCTCGTCAAGTCGGTCGGTCAGGGGAGTGGCGGGCCGGATGACGCGCAGGGTAGCCGCCGAGTGGCCGAGTCTACCCCCGATAACATGGCTGGGTGACTCCTGCAGAACTCGCCTCGGTCGTCCTTGCCGCCGCCCACGCCGTCTTCAACGAGCGTGGCCTGGACCGCGCCGCCTTGCCGGAGCACACGGTGGTGGAGCGACCGCGCAACCCCGAGCACGGCGACTACGCCTCGACGCTCGCCCTGCAGCTGAGCAAGAAGGTGGGCGTTCCGCCCCGGGAGTTGGCCGCCGCGCTGTCCGACGAGCTGGGCCGTACACCCGGCATCAAATCGGTGGAAATCGCCGGGCCGGGCTTTCTGAACATCCGGCTGGACGCGGCTGCCGCTGGTCAACTCGCCCGGGTGATCGTCGAGGCCGGAGCCGAGTACGGCCGCAGCGACCGTCTCGCCGGCGAGAAGATCAACCTGGAGTTCGTCTCGGCCAACCCGACCGGCCCGGTGCACATCGGCGGGGTTCGCTGGGCGGCCGTCGGCGACGCGTTGAGCCGGCTGCTGCGAGCCACCGGCGCCGACGTCGGCACGGAGTACTACTTCAACGACGCCGGCTCGCAGATCGACCGTTTCGCCCGTTCGCTGCTCGCCGCCTCCAAGGGTGAGCCGGCACCGGAGGACGGCTACGGCGGGGCGTACATCGCCGAAATCGCCACCGAGGTGCAGGCCCGCCGGCCGGAGGTGCGGTCGCTCGACGACGCCGCCGCCCAGGAGGTCTTCCGGGTCGAGGGCGTCACGCTGATGTTCGACGAGATCCGCTCCTCGCTGCGCGACTTCGGGGTGGAGTTCGACACCTACTTCAACGAGAAGGACCTGCACGACCGGGGCGAGTTGGACCTGGCGTTGAACCGGCTGCGCGAGCAGGGGCACCTCTACGAGTCCGAGGGCGCCACCTGGTTGCGCACCACCGACTTCGGCGACGACAAGGACCGGGTGCTGCGCAAGTCCAACGGCGAGTGGACGTACTTCGCCGCGGACTGCGCCTACTACCTGGACAAGCGGGAGCGCGGCTTCGAGCGGGTCGTGATCATGCTGGGCGCCGACCACCACGGCTACATCGGTCGGATGAAGGCGATGGCCGCCTGCTTCGGTGACGACCCGGAGCGCAACCTGGAGATCCTCATCGGGCAGTTGGTCAACCTGCTGCGCGACGGCGCCCCGATGCGGATGAGCAAGCGGGCCGGCACGGTGATCACCCTGGAGGACCTGGTCGAGGCGATCGGTGTGGACGCCTCCCGGTACGCGCTGGCCCGCTACTCCAGCGACTCCCCGATCGACATCGACATCGAGCTGTGGACCCAGGCCAGCCGCGACAACCCGGTCTACAAGGTGCAGTACGTGGCCGCCCGTACCGCCAGCGTGGGCCGCAACGCCGCCGAGGTGGGGCTGACCCGGGGTGACGCGGAGGCGTTCCGGCCCGAGCTGCTCGGCAACGAGAAGGAGAACGACCTGCTCAAGGCGCTTGCCGGGTTCCCCGCCACGGTCGCTACGGCGGCTGAGCTGCGGGGTCCGCACCGGGTGGCCCGCTACCTGGAGGACCTGGCCGGGGCCTATCACCGCTTCTACGACGAGTGCCGGATCCTGCCGCGCGGCGACGAGGAGGTCACCGACCTGCACCGGGCCCGGCTCTGGCTCAACGACGCCACCCGCACAGTGATCACCAACGGGCTGCACCTGCTCGGCGTCTCCGCCCCCGAGAGGATGTAACGACATGAGGGCTCATGAGGCTGGTGCGCTTCACGCGGACATCAGCAATCGGGGGCCGGCCTGGCTGCGTACCCCGGAGGACGTCAACGCCCTGCTGCCGACGCTGTGGCCGCGCAGCGTGTCGCGCGGCGCCGACGGCGCGCTCGCCGTCGCGGGCCTGAGCGTCCGCGACATCGCGGCCGAGTTCGGCACCCCGGTGTACGTCCTCGACGAGGCCGACCTGCGCTCGCGCTGCCGCGACTTCCGGGCGGCCTTCCCGACCGAGGACGTCTTCTACGCCGGCAAGGCTTTCCTCTGCCGGGCGGTGGTCCGGATGATCGCCGAGGAAGGGCTACATCTGGACGTCTGCAGCGGAGGCGAGCTGGCCACGGCGCTCTCGGCCGGAATGCCGCCGGAGCGGATCGGTTTCCACGGCAACAACAAGTCGGTCGCCGAGCTGAGCCGCGCGCTGGACGCCGGGGTGGGACGGATCATCGTCGACTCGTTCACCGAGATCGACCGGCTCACCGCGCTGGCCCGCGAGCGTGGGGTGCGGCCCCGGGTGCTGGTCCGGGTCACCGTCGGCGTCGAGGCGCACACCCACGAGTTCATCGCCACCGCCCACGAGGATCAGAAGTTCGGCTTCTCGCTGGCCGGCGGGGCGGCCGCCGCTGCCGCCTTCAAGATCCTCGACGAGGGTGTGTTGGAGCTGCGTGGCCTGCACTCGCACATCGGTTCGCAGATCTTCGACGCCAGCGGCTTCGAGGTCTCGGCCCGTCGGGTGCTCGCCCTCCAGTCGCAGATCCGCGACGCGCGCGGTGTGGAGTTGCCAGAGCTCGACCTGGGCGGCGGTTTTGGCATCGCGTACACCACGCAGGACGACCCCGCCACTCCGCAGGACCTGGCCAAGCGGCTGCGCAAGATCGTCGACTCGGAGTGCGCAGCGGAGAACCTGGCCGTGCCGCACCTCTCGATCGAGCCGGGGCGGGCCATCGTCGGCCCGGCCGTGTTCACCCTCTACGAGGTCGGCACGGTCAAGGAACTCGACGGCATCCGGACGTACGTCAGCGTCGACGGCGGGATGAGCGACAACATCCGCACCGCCCTGTACGACGCGTCCTACTCGGCGACGCTGGCCTCCCGGGCCTCGGGCGCGCAGCCTTTGCTCGCCCGCGTGGTGGGAAAGCACTGTGAGTCCGGGGACATTGTGGTGAAGGATGAATTCCTGCCCGCCGACGTGCAGCCCGGAGATCTTGTCGCAGTGCCCGGCACTGGTGCCTATTGCCGGAGCATGGCCAGTAACTACAACCATGTGCCCCGGCCACCGGTGATCGCGGTTCGCGACGGCCAGGCGCGTCTGATCGTCCGGCGGGAGACCGAAGACGATCTGCTGGCATTGGATGTGGGATGACGTCACCTGTGCGCTTGGCGCTGCTCGGCTGCGGCACGGTCGGCCAGGAGGTGGTCCGACTGCTGCACGAGCAGTCGGCGGACCTGGCCGCGCGGATCGGCGCTCCGCTGGAGATCGCCGGCATCGCCGTCCGTCGGCTCGGCCGCGACCGGGGTGACCTGCCGGTCGACGAGGCCCTGTTCACCACCGACGCGCTCGGCCTGATCAAGCGCGACGACGTGGACGTCGTGATCGAGGTGGTCGGCGGCATCGAGCCGGCCCGCGGCTGGCTGGTCGAGGCGTTGCGCGCCGGCAAGAGCGTGGTCACCGCCAACAAGGCGCTGCTCGCCGAGGACGGCGTGACCCTGCACGAGGCCGCGGCCGAGGGCGGCGGCGACCTCTACTACGAGGCGTCCGTGGCCGGGGCCATCCCGCTGCTGCGTCCGCTGCGCGAATCGCTGCACGGGGACCGGATCAACCGGGTCACCGGCATCGTCAACGGCACCACAAACTTCATCCTCTCCGCGATGGACGCGACCGGCGCCGGTTTCGCCGAGGCACTCGAAGAGGCCACCGCTCTGGGTTACGCGGAGGCCGACCCGACCGCCGACGTCGAGGGCTTCGACGCGGCGGCGAAGGCGGCGATCCTCGCCTCGCTGGCGTTCCATACCCGGGTTGGCGCCGCCGACGTGCACCGCGAGGGCATCACCGAGGTGACCGCTGCGGACGTGGCCAGCGCCCAGGCCATGGGCTGCACGATCAAACTGCTCTGCATCGCGGCCCGGGGCGTCGACGCAAGCGGCCGGGAGACGGTAAGCGTCCGGGTGCACCCGGCGATGATCCCGCGCAGCCACCCGCTGGCCAGCGTCGGCGACGCGTTCAACGCGGTCTTCGTGGAAGCGGACGCGGCCGGGCAGCTGATGTTCTACGGCCGGGGTGCCGGGGGCGCGCCGACCGCCAGCGCCGTGCTCGGTGACGTGGTCGCGGTGTCCCGCAACCGGCTCGCCGGGGTGCGCGCGGCAAGCGAGAGCGCGTACGCGGACCTGGCGGTCCGGCCGATGGGCGAGGCGTTGACCCGCTACCACGTCAGCCTCGACGTTGCCGACCGCCCAGGCGTGTTGGCCTCGGTGGCGAGTGTGTTCGCCCGCCACGACGTCTCCATTGCGACCGTACGGCAGGGCTCGGCGAGTGGGTCGCCCGGTCGTAACGGCGACGCCGAGTTGGTCATCGTCACCCATGTGGCACCGGACGCCGCGCTCGCCGCGACCGTTGACGAGCTGCGCGGCCTGGACATTGTCCGGTCGGTGACCAGCGTGCTGCGGGTCGAGGGCGGCGTCTGAGTCGTTGAACCATCGGTGGGACGGCTCGCGCGTCCCGCCAGGTGGGTAAACCGGGGTGTGCCATCGACCGCTGCCGCAGGCTGGTTCAAGGTGGTCTGATGCTCGGGTCGGCGCGGCGGTAGAGGCGAGGAGAACGACATGTGGCGTGGTCTGATCGAGGCGTACCGGGATCGGCTGCCGGTCACCGCGGCCACGCCGGTCATCACGCTGCACGAGGGGAACACCCCGCTGTTGCCCGCGCCGGTGCTGTCCGCCCGGATCGGGTGTGACGTGCACCTCAAGGTGGAGGGCGCCAACCCGACCGGCTCATTCAAGGACCGGGGGATGACCCTCGCGGTGTCCAAGGCGGTCGAGGCCGGCAACAAGGCCATCATCTGCGCCTCCACCGGCAACACCAGCGCCTCCGCCGCGGCGTACGCGGCTCGGGCCGGGCTGACCTGCGCGGTGCTGGTGCCGCAGGGCAAGATCGCGTTGGGCAAGCTGGCCCAGGCGCTGGTGCACGGCGCGAAGCTGCTCCAGGTGAATGGCAACTTCGACGACTGCCTGTCGCTCGCCGCGAAGCTGGCCCAGGACCACCCGGTCGCGTTGGTCAACTCGGTCAACATCGACCGGCTGCACGGCCAGAAGACCGCCGCCTTCGAGATCGTCGAGGCGCTCGGTGACGCGCCCGACATCCACTGCCTGCCGGTCGGCAACGCCGGCAACATCGCCGCCTACTGGATGGGCTACGGGGAGGAGCACGCTTCGGGCGCTACCACCCGGGCCCCGAAGATGTACGGCTTCCAGGCTGCCGGGGCGGCACCGATCGTGACCGGTCAGGTGGTGCCGGAGCCGTCGACCATCGCCACCGCGATCCGGATCGGCAACCCGGCGAGCTGGACCAAGGCGTTGGACGCCCGGGACGCCTCCGGTGGGCTGATCGCCTCGGTGACCGACCGGGAGATCCTCTCCGCGTACCGGCTGCTCGCCCGCGAGGTGGGGGTCTTCGTCGAGTTGGGCAGCGCGGCCAGCGTGGCTGGTCTGCTCCAGCAGGCCGCAGCGGGCGCGGTGCCGGCCGGTTCGACGGTGGTCTGCACGGTGACCGGCCACGGGCTGAAAGACCCGGAATGGGCGATCTCCACCGCGCCGGCGCCGTTGACCATCGCGAACGACCCGATCGCCGCCGCTCGCGCCCTCGATCTGGCCTGAGCCCGCCATCGCCCGCTCGTGCGGGCAGGTGACGGTCGGCGGCGGGCGCGCGGACGGCGCTCGGCGGCGGGACGGCGTGGGGGCGGCGGGGGTTCGGTTGCTCGAGTCCGGCACACTTTCGGGTATCCCCGCCCGCATTCTCGTTCAGGAGTGAACCAGGCCGATGTCGCTGCTCGCCAGATTCAGCCTCGCCAACCGAGGGCTGATTGCCCTCATCGCGGTGGTGACCACGGTGTTCGGAGCGTTCGCCGTGCCGTCGCTGAAGCAGCAACTGCTGCCGTCGCTCGAGTTCCCGGCCGCGTTCATCGTGGCCCCCTACCCCGGTGCCGG
The DNA here is from genome assembly GCF_049841575.1 of Micromonospora sp. DT201. Taxonomy (NCBI): domain Bacteria; kingdom Bacillati; phylum Actinomycetota; class Actinomycetes; order Micromonosporales; family Micromonosporaceae; genus Micromonospora; species Micromonospora sp. DT201. The sequence goes on from NZ_JBNCKP010000001.1 coordinate 511,801, forward strand.
CCCTGAGATCGTCGAGTCGCAGGTGACCGAGCCGATCGAGAATGCCCTCCAGGGCATCCCGGGGTTGGACAAGGTCACCTCCACGTCCCGCGAGGGGGCGGCCACCGTCCAGGTGACGTACGAGTTCGGCACCGACCTCGACGACGTGGTCAACAAGATGCAGACCGCGCTCAGCCGGATCAGCTCCCAGCTGCCGGAGGACGTCGACCCCCAGGTCATCGCGGGTAGCACCGACGACCTGCCGGCGGTGGTGCTTGCTGCGGCCGGCGCGGCGGACGAGCGGGCGCTCGCTGAGAAGCTGCGCGCGACGGTGGTGCCGGAACTGGAGGGCATCGAGGGGGTACGCACGGTCGAGGTGACCGGCACCCGCGATGACGTCGTGGTGGTCACCCCGGACCCGGCGAAGCTGGCCGCGGCGAAGATCCAGCCGACGGCGATCGGCGCGGCGCTGAAGACGAACGGCGTGGCGGTTCCCGCCGGTGCGGTGAACGACGGTGCGCTGGCCCTTCCGGTGCAGGTCGGCACGCCGATCGCCACCCTGGAGGACCTGCGCGGCATCGTGGTCGCGCCGGGCGCGGCACCCGTCCGCCTCGCTGATGTGGCGACGGTCGAGCAGCAGCTCGCTCCGGCCACCGCGATCACCCGGACCAACGGCAAGGACAGCCTCGGCATCGCGGTCACCGCCGCGCCGGACGGCAATGCCGTGCAGATCTCGCACGAGATCCGCGACCGGCTGGCCGACCTGAAGGACGCCTCCGGCGCGGAGCTGACCGTGGTCTTCGACCAGGCGCCGTTCGTCGAGAAGTCGATCGAGTCGTTGACCACCGAGGGCCTGCTGGGCCTGGTGATGGCCGTCATCGTCATCCTGCTCTTCCTGCTGTCGGTGCGTTCGACGTTGGTCACCGCCGTCTCCATCCCGCTTTCCGTGCTGGTGGCACTGATCGCCCTGTGGATCGGCGACTACTCGCTCAACCTGCTCACCCTCGGCGCGTTGACCATCGCGGTCGGCCGGGTGGTGGACGACTCGATCGTGGTGTTGGAGAACATCAAACGACATCTCGAGTACGGCGAGGAGAAGCGGCACGCCATCGTCACCGGTGTCCGCGAGGTGGCCGGTGCGGTGACCGCGTCGACCCTCACCACCGTGGCGGTGTTCGCGCCGATCGCGCTGGTCGGCGGGTTCGTGGGCCAGCTCTTCGCGCCGTTCGCGATCACCGTGACGGTGGCCCTGCTCGCCTCGCTGCTGGTGTCGCTGACCGTGATCCCGGTGCTGGCGTACTGGTTCCTCAAGCCGCGCGGCGGCACCGTGGACGACGAGGCGGTGCGGCGCGGCGCGGAGGAGAAGGAGCTGCGTAGCCCGTTGCAGCGGGCGTACCTGCCGGTGATCGGCTTCGCCACCCGTAAGCGGTCGACCCGGTGGATCACCGTGGGGCTCGGCCTGCTGGTGCTCTTCGCCACGTTCGGTCTGTCGCAGAAGCTGGAGACCAACTTCCTGGACGACTCTGGCCAGGACACCCTCAACATGAGCCAGGAGCTGCCGGCCGGCAGTGGCCTGGCGGCCACCGATGCGGCGGCCAAGCAGGTCGAGTCGGTGCTGTCGGGCACCAAGGGCGTCGAGACGTACCAGCTGACCGCGGGTGGTGGGGACAACCCGTGGGCGGGCGGCGGCGGCAACAACGTCGCCAGCTGGTCGGTGGCGCTCGATGGTGACACCGACGCGAAGCAGATGCGTGAGGTGCTGCGCAAGGAGTTCGACAAGCTCGGTACCGGTGTGGGTGAGATCAGCTTCGGTGGCGGGCAGGAGGCGTCGACCAGCCAGCTGGAGGTGATCGTCCAGGCCAGTGACCCGGAGACGCTGACCCGGGCCGCCGAGGCGGCCCAGGCCGCGATGGCTGGTGTTCCGGACGTCGAGGACGTCTCCACCAGCCTGGCCGACCGGGTGCCGCGGGTCGACGTGACTGTCGACCGGGTCGCCGCCGGCCGCGCCGGGCTCACCGAGGCCGCCGTGGGGCAGCTCGTGTCGCAGGCCTTCCGGGGAGCGCCGCTGGGTCAGGTCGCGCTCGACGGTCAGCAGCAGAACGTGGTGCTGCGGTTGGGCTCACAGCCACCGATGACGGTGGAGGAGCTGCGGGCGCTGCCGGTGGGTCCGGTCAAGCTGGACGACATCGCGGACGTCACCCCGGGCGAGGGGCCGCAGCAGGTCACCCGGATCGACGGTGAGCGCAGCGTGTCGGTGACCGGCACGGCGACTGGCTCGAACCTGGGTGCGACCAGCACGGAGCTGCAGAAGCGGCTGGACGACATCAAGGTGCCGGGTGCGAGCTTCACGATCGGTGGCGTCAGCGCGGATCAGTCGGATGCCTTCGGTGACCTGGGCCTGGCGGTGCTTGTGGCGATCGCGATCGTCTTCCTGATCATGGTGGCCACGTTCCGCAGCCTGACCCAGGCGCTGATCCTGCTGATCTCCATTCCGTTCGCGTCGACCGGTGCGATCGGCCTGCTGCTGGTCACCGGGACACCGCTCGGCGTACCGGCGTTGATCGGTGTGCTGATGCTGGTCGGCATCGTCGTGACAAACGCGATCGTGTTGCTCGACCTGATCAACCAGTACCGGGCGAAGGGCATGGAAGTCCGGGATGCGGTGGTCGAGGGTGGACGGCGCCGGCTGCGCCCCATCCTGATGACCGCGGTGGCGACCATCTTCGCGCTGCTGCCGATGGCGCTCGGGTTGACCGGTGAGGGCGGCTTCATCTCGCAGCCGCTGGCGGTCGTGGTGATCGGTGGTCTGCTCAGCTCGACGCTGCTCACGCTGATCCTGGTGCCGACGCTGTACACGATGGTGGAACACACCAAGGAGTCGCTGCGGGGGCGGCGCAACCGGCGACGCTCTGGCGAGCCAGCGGCGGCCGAGGTGGCGACCGATGAGGTGAGGGGCCCGAACCAGGTCGCGGTCCCGAGCGGTGTGTCTGCCCCGGCGGCGGCCGGCAGCGCACAGCCGGCTGGGCGACCTGCCCCGTCGGGTGCGCTGGTGGAGGGGACGGACCAGTTCGAGGTGCTGCGGCTGCCCCGTAGCCGTACCTCGCCACTGCCACCGTCGGAGCCGACCGAGTAGGTCGGACCAGCACCAGGAACGCCCTCGGCGGGTTTTCGCCGGGGGCGTTCCTGCTTCACCGCCCGGGACACTCCGACAGGAGGACCTGAACCTGCACTTTGTGTCACGTCTCGCATACTCTTGGTGGCTGCGTGGGGGTCTTGCAGAGCGGGCGGGTGGATGAGCGAGAGCGCGCACAGGTGGTCCCGGCGCGACCTGCTGCGCCGGAGTGCCCTGTTGGCTGGCGGGGCAGCAGCCGGTGTGGGGGCATCGCAGGCATGGCAGATCACGCACCGCCGGTTACCTCTCGACGGAGGTCCGGCCAGCGCCACCCTCGGCAACCAGCAGCAGGGCCTCGGACCCGGCTCGCTGGCGGTCGTCTGGTCGGTGCCGACCGGGCAACGGCTGGTGGCGCTCACCTTCGACGACGGTCCGGCGCCGCAGTGGACCCCGATGGTCCTGGACACCCTTGCCCAGCACCGGGTGCCGGCCACCTTCTTTCTGGTCGGCGCGCAGGTCAGGCGGCACGCCGACGTGGTCCGTGGTCGGCTCGCTGGGCACGAGGTGGGCAACCACAGCTGGACACACCGGGATCTGGCTCAGATGGACGCCGCCGAGGCGTACGACGACCTGAGCCGCAGCCACGACGCGATCGCCGACGTGATCGGGAGCGCACCTCGACTGGTCCGACCGCCGTACGGCCACCTGGGTGGGGCGGTGCTGCACGCGGCGGCCCGGCTCGACTATCGGTTGGTGCTGTGGTCGTTGCAGATGGTGGAGCGCGAGTTCCCGGGTGATCCAGCCGGCCACGCCCGGCGGATCGTGGCCGATGTCCGGCCGGGAACGATCGTGCTCGGACACGATGTCGGACCGCGGCGACGGCTGGTCGCGCTGCGCGGCCTGCCTGCCATGATCGACGGGCTGCGGGCGCATGGTTTCACATTCGTCACCGTCTCCGCGCTGCTGAGAGCAGGCATTACCCCTACACCAAACCGGTAGGGTCCCGCTCCGTGGCGTCCACCCTCTCGGTCCTCACCGGCAATCGGAGTTTCCGCAACCTCTTCCTCGCCGAACTGGTGGTCTTCGGCGCCGACTGGTTCGTCATGGTGCCGCTGCTGGTGCTGCTGCCGCACCTGACCGGCAGCGGAGTCTGGGGCGCGCTGGTGTTGGCGGTGGACACCGGCATCGTGGCGCTGCTGCTGCCGTACACCGGCACGATCGCCGACCGCTTCGACCGCCGAAAGATCATGATCACCGCGAACGTGGCGGCGCTGGCGGGCGTGTTGCTGCTGCTCGGCGTTCGGGATGCCGGAACGGCGTGGCTGGCGCTGGTCGCGATCGGGGTGGTCGCGGTGGCCAAGGCGTTCTACTCGCCGGCCGCCCAGGCCGCGCTACCCAACGTGCTGGAGTCGCACGAACTGGCCGCCGGTAACGCCGTGGCCGGCTCGGCCTGGGGCACCATGACGGTGGTGGGCGCCTCGCTCGGCGGCGTACTCAGCACGGCTGCTGGCCCGTACAGCTGCTTCTGGTTGGCGGCGGTGGGCCTGGCGCTGGCCGCGGGCATCGCCACGCGAATCCGCCGGCCGTTGCAGGCACCGCGTGATGCCGACCGGCCGGCCCAGCGGACCTGGGCCGCCGTCCGCGAGGCGCTCGGCTACATCGGTCACCGGCCCCGGGTGCTCGCGCTGGTCACGGTGAAGTCGGCGGTCGGCCTGGGCAACGGCGTGCTGACCGTGTTCCCGTTGCTGGCCGGCGTGTACGGTGTCGGCCCGCTCGGTGCTGGCCTGCTCTTCGCGGTGCGCGGTGCCGGGGCGTTGGTGGGGCCGATCCTGATGCGTCGGGTGCTCACCAATCGGGCCTGGCTGCTGCCCGGGCTCGCGCTGTCGATGTCGCTGTACGGCCTGTCCTATATGGGCGCGTCGGTGGCGCGTTGGTTCCCGCTGGTGCTGCTGCTGGTCTTCGTGGCGCACTTCGCCGGCGGTAGCAACTGGGTGATGTCGAACTTCGCCCTGCAGGGTGAAGTCCCGGACCGGTTGCGTGGGCGTGTCTTCGCCACCGACATGATGCTCGCGACGTTGGCGATTTCGGTGAGCCAGCTGGCGGTGGCCCTGGTGGTGGATGTGGTGAACGAACGGGTGGTGCTCGCCGGCTGTGGGTTGATCACCCTGGTGTACGCGGTTGGCTGGCGGATTGCCACCCGCAGGCTCTCGCTCACCGACCCGGCCGCAGAGCCGGTCCCGAACGCGGCCGGCTGAATCTGGCGGGTCCCAAGCTGCGGGCACCGAACCGAATAGTCGGTGCCGAGCTCTGGGCCTGTGTCAAAGCCCCTGGCCGGCCTGCGGCGGGCCCAGACGACGACCGGCCGCGTTGGAAATTCGTCCGGATACAACACCGGTATCCAGACGAATTTCCGCCTTGCCGGACCGCCGCCTGGACTCCGCCTCGGCTCGACCGAGGACTTTGACACAGGCCCTAGCATGAGCGCGTGCCGACGAACTTCACCGCCGGGCCGGTCCGTGTCCGGGTCCCCGCGACCAGCGCCAACCTGGGCCCGGGCTTCGACGCGCTGGGTCTCGCCCTCGGGCTTTACGACGACGTGGCCGCCGAGGTCGCGTCGGGTGGGGTCCGGGTGACGGTGACCGGGCAGGGTGCCGGCGAGTTGCCCGATGACGACCGGCACCTGGTGGTGCGGGCCATGCGGGCCGCGTTCGATCTTCTCGGGGCACACCCTGACGGGCTGAGCGTGGAGTGTGTCAACCGGATCCCCCAGGCGCGCGGGCTGGGCTCCTCGTCCGCCGCGATCGTCGCCGGGGTGCTGCTTGCCCGCGCGCTGGTCACCGACGGGGAGCACCGGCTGGACGACCCGGGCGCGCTCCGGCTGGCCGCCGAGATCGAGGGCCATCCCGACAACGTCGCGCCGTGCCTGCTCGGCGGCTTCACGTTGGCCTGGTCCGAGTCGACAGGTGCTCGGGCGGTGTCCCTGCCGGTTGCCGCCGGGGTGCGGCCCACAGTTTTCGTGCCGGCGGAGCGCGGGTTTACCGCGACCGCGCGGGCCGCGTTGCCCGCCACGGTGCCGCATCACGACGCTGCGTTGACCGCGGGGCGGGCCGCACTACTGGTGCACGCGCTCACCGCCGACCCGACTCTGCTGCTGCCGGCCACCGTCGACCGGCTCCACCAGGATTACCGCGCAGCCGGGATGCCAGGCACGTCTTCGCTGGTCAACGCGTTGCGAGCGGCTGGTGTGGCGGCTGTGGTCAGTGGGGCAGGCCCGACGGTGCTGGCGCTCAGCGAGCCTCCGGCGAGCTTCCCCGTGGGAACAGACTGGCAGATTTGGCAGTTACCGATAGACGTCAGCGGCGCGCGGGTCGCTCGGGGTAGACTTGGACACGCCGAGCGGGACCCTGTTGCCGCAGGTCGGAAGAGTTGATTACGCTCTAGACCTAGCACAGCCGCGAAGCACGCGATCTCCTGCGGGGCGGCACACCCCCGAAGCTCTCGGCGGTTAGTCCGTCACACCCCTGCCAAAGGCCTACGCCGCACCGCAGATTCCACAGGTCGCCGCAGACGGCGAGACCTGCTCACCGACGTTGGTGAGTCGGGATACCGACCGGCTGCTGTGTCACAGACTCCCGCGACGCGTCCATGCGAGGCGGGTGCACCGAGGCCGCCCGGCCACCTGAGTTCCGACTCCGGGCAGTCCCGGCCTTTATCGAGGGAAGGAATCCATTGAGCGACACCACCGACGTGACGTCGGATGTTTCCAACGTCGCTGGCGATGCAACTGCCGCCGCTCCCGCCCGTCGTCGGCGTAGCGGCACCGGTCTGTCGGCGATGCTGCTGCCAGAGCTGCAGAGCCTGGCTGCGTCGCTCGGCATCTCCGGCACAGCTCGCATGCGCAAGGGCGAGCTGATCGCCGCGATCTCCGAGCGGCAGGGCGGCAACGCCGCCGGGACCCCTCGACCGCGGGCCGAGGTCGCGGCCGCTGCCGCCCCGACCCGTGAGGGGGTGCGCGCCGAGGTGCGGGAGACCGCCGACCGGCCGGCAGCCGAAGGTCGCAGCGCCGAGCAGGCGCCGGCCGAGCCGGCCGCTGAGGGCCGTGGTCGGACCCGGCGGAGCCGGGCCGCAACGGCGGAGACGCGTTCGGCTGAGCCGGCGCGTTCGGCTGAGCCGGCGCGTTCGGCTGAGACGGCGCGTACGGCTGAGACGCCACGTGCGGCTGAGCCGGCGCGTGCGGCTGAGACGCCACGTGCGGCTGAGCCGGCGCGTACGGCTGAGCCGCGTGCCGACGAGGCGGAAGCCGGCGAGCGGGCCGACCGTGGCGAGAACCGCCGCGAGCGGGCCGAGCGTCCGGAGCGTGCCGAGCGTGCGGACCGGGGCGAGCGTGCGGACCGTGGCGAGCGCAACGACCGTGGCGAGCGTGCCGAGCGTGGCGAGCGCAACGACCGGGGCGAGCGTGCGGACCGTGGCGAGCGCAACGACCGTGGCGAGCGTGCCGAGCGCAACGACCGTGGCGAGCGTGCCGAGCGTGGCGAGCGCAACGACCGGGGCGAGCGCAACGACCGCACGGAGCGTGCCGACCGGGGCGAGCGGACCGACCGCAACGACCGGGGCGACCGCAACGATCGTGGTCAGCGTGCCGAGCGTGTGGAGCGTGTGGAGCGGGACAACGACGACGATGACGGCGAGGGCGGCGGCCGGCGTGGCCGGCGCAGCCGTTTCCGGGACCGTCGCCGCGGGCGCGGCGAGCGCACCGAGACCGGTGCCGAAACCGGTGGGCGTGAGCCGCAGGTCAGCGAGGACGACGTTCTCGTCCCGGTGGCCGGCATCATCGACGTGCTCGACAACTACGCCTTCGTGCGGACGACCGGATACCTGGCCGGCCCGAACGACGTGTACGTCTCGATGTCCCAGATCAAGAAGTACGGCCTGCGCCGCGGTGACGCGATCACCGGTGCGGTGCGGGCGGCCCGCGAGGGCGGCAACAGCGGTGACCAGCGGCGCGACAAGTACAACCCGCTGATGCGGCTGGACACCATCAACGGGATGGAGCCGGAGGAGGCGCGGCGCCGGCCGGAGTTCTACAAGCTCACTCCGCTCTACCCGCAGGAGCGCCTGCGCTTGGAGACCGAGCCGCACATCCTGACCACCCGGGTCATCGACCTGGTCATGCCGATCGGCAAGGGTCAGCGGGCACTCATCCAGTCGCCGCCCAAGGCGGGTAAGACGATGGTGCTGCAGGCGATCGCGAACGCGATCACCCGCAACAACCCGGAGTGCCACCTCATGGTGGTGCTGGTGGACGAGCGGCCCGAAGAGGTCACCGACATGCAGCGGTCGATCAAGGGCGAGGTCATCGCGGCCACGTTCGACCGTCCGCCGCAGGACCACACCACGGTGGCCGAGCTGGCCATCGAGCGGGCCAAGCGCCTGGTTGAGCTCGGGCACGACGTGGTCGTGCTGCTCGACTCGGTGACCCGGCTCGGTCGGTCGTACAACCTGGCAGCACCGGCCAGCGGCCGGATCATGTCGGGTGGTATCGACTCCACGGCGCTCTACCCGCCGAAGCGCTTCCTCGGCGCGGCCCGCAACATCGAGAACGGCGGGTCGCTGACCATCATCGCCACCGCGCTGGTGGAGACCGGGTCCATGGCGGACACGGTCATCTTCGAGGAGTTCAAGGGCACCGGTAACGCGGAGCTGAAGCTGGACCGGAAGATCGCCGACAAGCGGACCTTCCCGGCCATCGACATCAACCCGTCCGGTACCCGTAAGGAAGAGGTCCTGCTCGCACCGGAAGAGCTGGCCATCATCCACAAGCTCCGGAAGGTGCTGCACTCGCTGGACTCGCAGGCGGCAATGGATCTCCTGCTGGACCGGCTCAAGCAGTCCCGCACCAACATCGAGTTCCTGATGCAGATCGCGAAGTCGACGCCGGGGGAGTAACCATCTCCGGGTGAGACGAAGGGGCACGGCCGCTGCGGCCGTGCCCCTTCGTTGTGCCCTCCGTCGCCTTTGCTCTGCTTCCCCCGGGGCAACAGAAGGCGGCCCGGAGTGTTGCCCCCGTTGAAGCAGAGCAAAGGGGGGTGGGGAGGGGGCCGGCCGGGTCGGCGCTCGCAGTCGGCGGGAGCCGCAGCGGGCGGAAGGTGCCGCCAACCGCGCCGCGAGTTGGTGGAATTTTCCTTCGGTTTAGTCGGCAGGTATTGAAACTTCTATTCATCGCCGGGTTGACTGTCGTCCATGCGTACCCGCAGACGATCCGCCCGCCGCACCGGCGTCCTGCTGCTGATGCCGCTGCTCGCCCTGGCCCTGTCGCCGCCGGCCACTGCCGCACCGCCGGCGCCGCCCACCATCACCGCACCGTCCGTGGCCTCGCCCACCATCGCCGAGGACGCGCCAGCTGCGTCGTCGCGGCCGACCGGCGCGGTCAGTCTGGCTGCCGACCCGGCCACCGCGACTGCCGCGGCCACCGCGACTGCCGCGGCCACCGCGACTGCCGCGGCCACCGCCGGCGGTCTCGAGCCGGCCGGCGGCCTGGACACCACGAAGGCCACACGGCCGGTCGCGCCAGGCGTCCAGCTCACCTCCTTCGACCGGTACGACGCCGATGGCTGGCTGCGGGCCGACGCGCTCACCACCGACCTCGCCGGTGGGTCCACCGTCGACTACGTCAACTCCGGGGCGGTGAGCCGGGCGGAACCGCTGCGCAACTCGGTGGACGCCTCGCGCGCCGTCGCCGCGGTCAACGGAGACTTCTTTGACATCAACAGCTCCGGCGCCGCTCAGGGTGTCGGCATCCGCGACGGCGAGCTGATCCAGTCCGCTGTCGGCGGTCACCGCAACGCCGTGGCGGTCACCGCGAACGGTCTCGGTCGGGTGATCGAGGTGAACTTCGACGGCAGCGCCACCCTGCCCACCGGGCCGGTGACGCTTACCCAGTTCAACAACCTGGTGCAGGCCGACGGCGTCGGCGCGTTCACCGAGCTCTGGGGGACGTACTCCCGTCAGCGGGCGGTGGAGGGCGCGGCCCGGGTGGTCGAGGTCACCGTGACCGGCGGCCGGGTGGCCGCGGTGACGGACGTGGCCGGCAGCGGCCCGATCGTCGCCGGCAGCACCGTGCTGCTCGGCCGCGACGCCGGTGCGGACGCGCTGGCAAAGTTGCGCGCCGGTGATCCGGTGACGGTGGCCTGGCAACCGAAGCCCTCCGACGGCAGCACCGTGCACGCGGCGGTCGGGGGCGGCAACGTACTGGTCCGCGACGGCGTCGTCCAGAGCATCGCGGACCCGACGCTGGCTCCGCGCACCGCCGTCGGCTTCAGCGCCGACGGTCGCAAAATGATCATGCTGACCGTGGACGGCCGCCAGGCCGACAGCCGCGGCGTGACACAGACCGAGATGGGCCGGATGATGGCCGAACTGGGTGCCCACCACGCGCTCAACCTGGACGGTGGTGGCTCGTCCACGCTGCTGGCCCGAGAACCGGGCGCGCCGGCCGTGCAGGTGGAGAACGGCCCCTCCGACGGCAGCGAACGGGCCGTGCCCAACGGCCTGGCCATCTACGCGCCGAAGGGCAGCGGTCGGCTTACCGGCTACTGGCTCGAGACGACCAGCGACCCCACCGCCGCTCCCGGTGTCTCACCGGTCCGCGGTGGCCGACCCGACCGCGTCTTCCCCGGGCTGACCCGCGTACTCACCGCCGCCGGCTACGACGAGACGTACGGCCCGGCTGCCGGGTCGCCCACCTGGCGGGCGACCCCGGCGGTACGTGGTCGCGTCGACCGGGACGGGGTGTTCCGTGCCGGCGCACCGGGGGCCAGCACGGTCACCGCGTCACGTGGGCGGGCAACCGGCTCGCTGGGTCTCACCGTGCTCGGTCCGCTGGCCCGGATCGGTTCCTCCGTGCCGCGGGTCGGTCTGACCGGCCTGGACGGCGACGCCCTGGTCGGCGTGGTCGGGTACGACGCCGAAGGCAACACCGCGCCGATCGAGCCGGCCGACCTGACCCTCGACTACGACCGGAACCTGCTGCGGATCACCCCGACCCAGGACGGCAACCTCGCCGTCACCTCGCTGCGCGACACCGGCTCCGCCCTGGTGACGGTCCGTGTCGGACGCACCAGCACCGTCATCCCGGTCACCGTCGGGCTGACCGACGTGCCGGTGGCCGGCTTCGAGGACGCCGCGTCCTGGCGGTTCAGCCAGGCCCGGGCCAGCGGGTCGGTCGCGCCGGCGCCGGGGCACACCGGCACCGGCCTACGAATGTCGTACGACTTCAGCCAATCCACCGGTACGAGGGCCGCGTACGCCGATCCGCCCGCCTGGATCGAGGTGCCCGGCCAGCCGCAGGCGTTCGGCATGTGGATCCACGGCAACGGCACCGGCGAGTGGCCCAGCCTGCACCTGCACGACGCGCAGGACACCCAGCACGTGCTCCGCGGCCCGCTGATCACCTGGACCGGCTGGCGGTACGTGGAGTTCGAGGTGCCAGCCGGGGTGCAGTACCCGGTGCGGGTGCGCCGGTTCTACGTGGCCGAGACGAACGCTGCCGCGCAGTACACCAGCGAGGTGATCATCGACGACCTGGTGGCGAAGGTGCCGCCGACGGTGGACGTGCCGCCGGTGGCCCCGCGTACCGATCGGGTGGTGGTCCGCGACGGCACTGTCGACGGCGCGCCCTGGCGGTTCGCGGTGCTCTCCGACGCCCAGTTCGTCGCCGCCGATCCGGACAGCGACCTGGTCGCCCAGGCTCGGCGGACGCTGCGCGAGGTGAAGGCGGCCCGCCCGGACTTCCTCCTGATCAACGGCGACTTCGTGGACACCGCTTACCCGGCCGACTTCGCGCTGGCCCGGCGGATCCTCGACGAGGAGTTGGGCGACGCGCTGCCCTGGTACTACGTCCCCGGCAACCACGAGATCATGGGCGCCCCCATCAGTAACTTCGAAGCCGCCTTCGGCGCCACCTCCCGGGTCTTCGACCACGAGGGCACCCGGTTCGTCACCCTGAACTCGTCTACCGGGACGCTACGCGGCGGCGGCTTCGACCAGGTGCGGATGCTGCGCGAGACGCTGGACGCAGCGGCCACCGACCCTCGTGTCGGCTCGGTCGTCGTCCTGCACCACCACCCGGCGCGCGACCCCAGCCCGGCGCAGGCCAGCCAGCTCGGCGACCGCAAGGAAGCGGCGTTGCTGGAGCAGTGGTTGGCCGATTTCCAGCACCGCACGGGCAAAGGCGCGCTGTTCGTGGGCGGGCACGTCGGGACCTTCCACGCCGATCGGGTGGACGGGGTGCCCTTCGTGATCAACGGCAACGCCGGCAAGACGCCGTCCACCCCGGCCGACCAGGGCGGCTTCACCGGCTGGACGGAGTTCGGCGTGGACCCGGTCACGCCAGCGGAGGCCGACCGGGCCCGGCGTGACCCGCTCGCCGAGGGGCCACGCTGGGTGGACGCGGAGTTCCACGCGCACACCGACGGGCTCGCGTTGACCGCCCCGGCCAGCGTCGCGGTCGGCACCCCGGCGTCGGTGACCGCCACGCTGACCCAGCCGGGCGGGCGTACGGTCCCGGTGGCCGCACCGGTGAGCGCCGACTGGTCCGCCTCGCCGGGGGTGCACATCGGCTCGGCCGCCGGTGTGCGCCCGTGGCACACCGCCCGCTTCGACCCGGAAACCGGCACGCTGACCGCGCTACGCCCCGGTGCCCCCGTACGCCTCACCGTCACCGTCAACAACATTCGCGCCGACGCCACCATCGCCCTCACCCGCTGAGTGTCAGAAGGGGGCGTGCATCGCCCGGACCGCCGCGATCACCGGCGGGCCACGGCGGCGGTCCGGCGGGTGGGCGAATGCCCCGCCGGGCGGCGGGAATGCGGACGGGGAGGCACGTGTTGACGATGCCGGACGAGGTGTGTGGCCCGATTACCGGGTCGGCTCAGGCCCATGGCACACTGGTCAATCGGCCACCGGTTCCGGTTCACGCCCGAGCCCGTCGTGTACGGCGCGACGAGCGATGACGGCGACCCGGCGACCACCAACGAGAGGACCGAGGCGAGATGAAGGCAAACATCCACCCGGAGTACGTGACCACCGAGGTCAGCTGCTCCTGTGGCAACACGTTCACGACCCGCAGCACCGCCAAGGGCGGGGCGATCCACGTCGAGACCTGCAGCGCCTGCCACCCGTTCTACACCGGTAAGCAGCGCGTTCTCGACACCGCCGGCCGGGTCGCGAAGTTCCAGCAGAAGTACGCCAAGGTTCAGGCCAAGAAGGCCAAGTAACTCCTCGTTCGGCGCCCGCGTCCGGTTTTCCACCGGACGCGGGCGCCGTCCGCGTTCCGCCCCGTTTTCGTCCGGCCTCCTGCTTTGCGGTCGGCCGGTGCCGCACCGTCGAAGGAGCATCCGCAGCATGAGCAGCGAGCGTCTGGCCGGCCTCCTCGACGAGTACGCGGAGCTGGAGAAGCGGCTGGCCGATCCGGCCATCCACGCCGACCAGGCCACTGCGCGCAGGGTCGGTCGTCGCTACGCCGAGCTGGTGCCCCTGCACAAGGCCGCCGACGAACTGGAGCAGGCTCGCGCCGACCTGGCTGCGGCTCGTGAGCTGGCCGCCGAGGACCCGTCGTTCGCGGCCGAGGCAGAGTCCATCGCCGTGTCCGTGCCGGTGCTGGAGGAGCGCCTCGCCGAGCTGCTCATCCCGCGCGACCCGCACGACGCGAAGGACGTGATCGTCGAGATCAAGGCCGGTGAGGGTGGCGAGGAATCGGCGCTCTTCGCCGGTGACCTGCTGCGGATGTACAGCAGGTACGCCGAGCGGCACGGCTGGGTCACCGAGGTGATCGACGCCCAGGATTCCGACCTCGGTGGGGTCAAGGACGTCTCGCTGTCGATCAAGACCAAGGGTGTGCCGGAGGGCGGCAACGGCGTCTGGTCGCGACTCAAGTGGGAGGGCGGCGTGCACCGGGTGCAGCGCGTCCCGGTCACCGAGTCGCAGGGCAGGATCCACACCAGCGCCGCCGGGGTGCTGGTGCTGCCCGAGGCCGAGGACGTCGACGTCACGATCGACCAGAACGACCTGCGCATCGACGTGTTCCGCTCGTCCGGGCCGGGTGGCCAGTCGGTGAACACCACCGACTCGGCGGTGCGGATCACCCACCTGCCGACCGGCATCGTCGTTTCCTGCCAGAACGAGAAGTCCCAATTGCAGAACCGGGAGCAGGCGATGCGGATCCTGCGCGCCCGGCTGCTCGCCGCCGCGCAGGAGCAGGCTGACGCCGCCGCCTCGGACGCCCGGAAGGCGCAGGTGCGCACGGTGGATCGCTCGGAGCGGATCCGCACCTACAACTTCCCGCAGAACCGGATCACCGACCACCGGATCGGCTACACCGCGTACAACCTGGACCTGGCGCTCGCCGGCGAGTTGGACGGGGTGCTGGACGCCCTCACCGAGGCCGACCGCGCGGCCCGGCTCGCCGGCGACACCGAGCTCACCCGCCGCTGACGGCGATACGGTAGGGCCAGCCGAACCGACGCTGCGGGGGCGCGGGCGGTCAGCTTGCGCGGGGGCGGGACTTGGCGCGGAGCATCTCCCGGTCGGCCTGCTCGAAGGCGACGCTGAGCGCGTCGCGCAGCCCGGCGCCGCCGGAGACCTCCGCGAAGCCGATGCTCACCCCGACAGGGGTCCCGGGCACCAGCGACTCCCAATCCTCCAGTCGGACTGCGGCCTCGATCCGGCGGGCCACCTCGGCGGCCTCGGACATGCCGGTTTCCGGCAGCACCACCACGAACTCGTCACCGCCGTAGCGGGCCACGAAGTCACCGCGGCGCATCACCCGGTTGATCACCCCGGCGATGCGTTGGAGCACCAGGTCTCCGGAGTGGTGCCCGTGCCGGGTGTTGACCGCCTTGAAGCCGTCCAGGTCGCAGACACCGATCACCACCCGGTCGCCACGCGTGACCACGGCGCTGATGTAGCGCTCCAGCCGGCGCCGGTTGGGCAGCCCGGTGAGCGGGTCGGTCAGGGCCTCGCCCTCGAACCGCGCCGCCTCGCGGCGCATCTCCTCGTGGTCGATACGGGCGGCGATGCCGTCGATGTAGACGTCCCGCAGTCGGTCGTTGCGCTGGGCCGCGAGCCGGAACGCCAGCCGGTCGGCCCGGTGCGCCCCCGCGTGGTCACCGGCACGGGCCAGCGCGATGCTGCGCAGCCGGGCGGGCTCGGCCGCCCCGAGCGTCTCGGTGGACACGCGGACGGTGTCCAACCGGGTGACCGCCTCGATCGGCCGCCCGCCGGCGACGGCGAGACACACCTGCCCGAGCTGACGCAAGTCGCGGGCGCGGGCGCTGTCCCCACCGTGGCTGATCAGGCGGGCCGGTTCGGTGTCCCTGTCGGTCTCCACCTGATCGCCGAGCGCGGCCTGTCGGGCCGCCGCGTAGCCGTACGCGGCGAGGCTGCTCGGGCGTAGCCGGCCGGCCCGCCCGGTGCGTACGAAGCGGGCCAGGTCGGCGGCCACGTCCCGGAGCACCCGCAGGCAGCCGTCGCTGTCACCGTTGTGGTCCAGTGCCACGGCATTGCGCAGCCGGATGCCCGGTGCCGCGAACGTCTCCTCGGGGATCCCGGCGGTGAGCCCGAGTTGCCGGGCCCGCTCGATGGCGCCCAGGGCGTACCCATGGAAGCTGAGGTAGCTGTAGGCCATTGCCAGGTCGTGCCAGCCCCAGGCGGTGTCCCGGTCCGGGTCCTCGACGGCGCCCAGCGCCCGGGCAGCTCTGACGAGGTGCGTGACGCAGCGGTCCAGTGCGCCCTGGTGGTGCGCGGCGAGCGCGGCCAGTGCGTTGAGGTGCCCGTGCAGGTATGGCTCGGCGAGGTCGCGGACCGCCGCCGACGCCTCTTCGATGGCCCGGGTGAGCTCTGCGGTCCGACCGAGATTGATCAGCGCGGAGAGGCGCTGCACGAGCGCGTCTGCTCGGGCCGCCGGGTCGGTCGTGGTGCGGATCACACGTTCCAGCAGGACGTACGACTCCGCCGAACGGCTGGCCTCCTGCAACGCACGGGCGTGCGTCAGGGCATCAACCTGGTCATCGACCCGGTCGAGCCAGCCCACCCGCCAACCTCCTGTCGTGCGCGCCGCAGCGCACTCGTTAGTCGCGCTGCCCGCGACGCATCATGATTATCGCGTGACCACTCTGCCGCAACACCCCCCCGAAGGGACAGGCCCCGTCCGTCCGTCCGCCGCGGTGGCCCGAGCGGCCCGTGCGCTCGCCGCCGCCGGGGTCGTCTCGGCCCGGGTGGAGGCCGAGGTGCTGGCCGCGTACGTGCTGGGGGTGCCACGGGGTCGGCTGGCGCTCGCCGACGACCTCACCGGCGAGCAGTTGGCGCGGCTCGACGGCCTGACAAGCCGTCGTGTGGCACGTGAGCCGTTGCAGCACCTGACCGGTCGGGCTGGGTTCCGGCACCTTGAGCTGTTGGTCGGCCCGGGTGTCTTCGTGCCCCGCCCGGAGACTGAGCTGCTGGCCGGCTGGGGCGTCGAGCAGGCCCGGGGCAGGCCCGACCCGGTGGTGGTCGACCTGTGCAGCGGCTCGGGCGCGATCGCGCTGGCGGTGGCTCAGGAGCTGCCGGGGGCGCGGGTGATCGCGGTGGAGCGGTCCCCGGAGGCGCTGGCCTGGTTGCGGCGCAACGCGGCGGAGCGGGCCGGGGCGGGGGACCGGCCCATCGAGGTGGTCGAGGCCGACGTGACAGCGCCGGACCTGCTGGCGGACCTGGTGGGCTCGGTGGACGTGCTGCTCTGCAACCCGCCGTACGTGCCGGACGCTGTGGTGGTCCCGCCGGAAGTGGCCGGGCACGACCCGGTGGAGGCGGTCTTCGGCGGCGCGGACGGACTGGCGGTGATCCGGCCGGTCGTCACCAGGGCGGCAGTGCTGCTGCGCCCGGGTGGCGTCTTCGGGGTCGAGCACGACGACACCCATGGTGCGGCGGTGCCCGGGCTGCTCGCCGAGGACGGTGGCTTCACCGCTGTCACAGAGCACCTGGACCTCACCGGACGCCCTCGCTATGCCACCGCGTCCCGACGGGCGGACGGCCAGCACGCTCCGATCGGGGCGGCGTGGCAGACTGACTCCTCGTGATGCTCTACGACTGCCGGTCGCCCGCCGACCGGGACCGCGGCATCGCTGCGGCAATCGAGGCGGTCAAGAACGGCGAGCTGGTCGTCCTTCCGACGGACACCGTGTATGGGATCGGCGCGGACGCGTTCACCCCGTACGCGGTCAAGGCGCTGCTGGACGCGAAGGGCCGGGGTCGGCAGATGCCACCACCGGTGCTGATCGGGTCACGACACACCCT
This sequence comes from Micromonospora sp. DT201, assembly GCF_049841575.1. Taxonomy (NCBI): domain Bacteria; kingdom Bacillati; phylum Actinomycetota; class Actinomycetes; order Micromonosporales; family Micromonosporaceae; genus Micromonospora; species Micromonospora sp. DT201. The sequence goes on from NZ_JBNCKP010000001.1 coordinate 529,217, forward strand.
GGACGGGTTGGTCTTCTCGCTGCCCACGGCCGCCCGGGACCTGGTGGAGGCGTTCTGGCCGGGTGCGCTGACGATCGTGGTCGAGCACTCGCCGAGCCTGCAATGGGACCTGGGTGACAAGACGGGCACGGTGGCGGTGCGGATGCCGCTGCATCCGGTGGCGCTGGAGGTGCTGCGCGAGACCGGTCCGATGGCGGTCTCGTCGGCCAACAAGACCGGCCAGCCCGCTGCGGTGACCGCCGAGGAGGCGCGTGACCAGCTCAGCTACTCGGTGCGGGCGTACCTGGAGGCCGGGCCCTGTCCGGACCCGGTGCCCAGCACGATCGTGGATCTGACCGGTGAGGTGCCGCAGTTGCTGCGGGCTGGGGCGATCCCGCTGGAGAAACTGCGTGACGTGGTGCCGGATCTCGTCGACGGTCGGGGGGTCTGAGTGCCGCCGTTCACGGTCCTGCACGTCTGCATGGGCAACATCTGCCGCTCGCCGATGGCGGAGCGGCTGCTCGCCCTCGCGGTGCGGGAGCGATTGACGCGGCGTGCGCAGGATCCGGCCGGGGCCGACGAGTTGGTGCACAGTCACAGTGCCGGCACGGGTGGTTGGCACGCGGGTGAGGAGATGAACCCGCCGGCTGCGCGGCAGGTCGTCGGTCGTGGTGGGGACGTCGAGGGGTTCGCCGCGCGCAAGCTGCGCTCGGACCACATCGACGCGGCCGACCTGGTCCTGACCGCCACCGCCGATCAGCAGGAGTACGTGGTGGCGCTGCGGCCGGACGCGGCGGCGCGCACGTTCGTGTTGGGTGAGTTCGGCCGGCTGCTGGCCGCGGTGGACGCCGCCGCGTTGCCGCCGGGTGACGCGACCCCGGAGGCCGTGTACGCCCGGGGCGTGGCCCTGGTGGCGGCGGCTCACGAGGCCCGGTTGGGCGTCTCGGCGCTGCCGACCGATGATCTGGACGACCCGTGGGGTCGCGGTGACCAGTGCTTCAGCCGGGTCGCCGACGAGATCGAGGAGACGGTGCACCCGCTGGCCGGCGCGCTGCTGCCCTGAGCACGGTGCGAGTTTCCTCCGGGTTTGGGGAAAACCCGGGGCGAAAGGGGCGTTCCGGGTCATTCTGAACGGGTCCTAGCGTGACCGGCTCCTGCGGGGAGAGCTGATGATCCGGGCCCAACTCGACAAACTGCTGACCGTGGTGATCGCCGGAGTGCTGGCCGGGTTGGTGCTGGCCGCAGCCGCCCTGCCGGTGGCCCTGGTCTTCGGGATCGGCTTCAGCGCCCTGTCCACGCCGTACTCGGAGTTGCCGAACACGCTCCGCACGCCGCCGACAGCCCAGCGCTCCAACCTCTACGCCAACGACGGCACCACCCTGATCACCTCCTTCTACCAGGAGGACCGGGTGGACGTGCCGCTGGACGAGGTGGCCCCGGTGATGCGCCAGGCGATCGTGGCAGCCGAGGATGTCCGGTTCTACCAGCACAGTGGGGTGGACCTGCGGGGCGTGGTGCGCGCGTTCACCGTGAACAAGCGCGACGGCCAGACCCGGCAGGGTGCCTCCACGCTGACCATGCAGTACGTCCGTAACGTGCTCAGCAGCGACCCCCGGCTGACCGAGGCACAACGCGTGGCTGCCACCGAGGTCACCACCGCCCGCAAACTCCAGGAAATGCGGTACGCGCTCGCGTTGGAGCGCGAACTCGACAAGGAGGAAATCCTCACCCGCTACCTCAACATCGCCTACTTCGGTGCCGGGGCGTACGGCATCGCGGCGGCCAGTAAGCGCTACTTCTCCCGAGCCCCGGCCGAGCTGACCCTGGCCCAGGCGGCGCTGCTGGCCGGCCTGGTCCGCTCACCGGACAGTGACGACCCGATCAACGGCGACGCCGACAGCGCACTGCTCCGGCGGTCGTACGTGTTGGAGCGGCTGGTGGAGTCGGGGCAGGTGCCGGCGGACGCGGCGGCGGTGGCGCGGGCCGAACCCTTGCAGCTGCAGCCCAGCGAAACCCCGAACGACTGCACGGCGGTGCCCGAAACGCACAACGACTGGGGCTTCTTCTGCGACTGGTTCACCCGGTGGTGGAGCAGCCAGTCCGCGTTCGGGGCGACCGCCGACGAGCGGCAACGCACGCTGCGCCGGGGCGGTTTCTCCATCGTGTCGTCGCTCGACCCGAGGGTGCAGCAGACCACCACCGAGCAGATCCTGAAGATCTATCAGCCGACGAAAGCCGAGGCGCTGCCGACCGTGGTGGTGCAACCGGGCACCGGGCGGGTGCTGGCAATGTCGGTCAATCGCAACTACAGCGTGGAGGACAACCCGGTCGGGCAGAGGAACCATCCGAACACGGTCAACCAGTTGATCGCCGGCGGCGGTGCGATCGAGGGGTACCAGGGCGGTTCGACGTTCAAGCTCTTCACCATGCTGGCCGCGCTGGAGGCCGGTCTGCCGCTGTCGACCGAGTTCGTGGCCCCCACCCAGCTGCTCACCCGCTTCCCGGTTACCGGGGAGGCGAGCTGCGACGGTCACTGGTGCCCGGCAAACTCCAGCCCGTCGTCGATGGATGGCCCCCGCACCATGTGGAGCGCGTTCGGCCGGTCGGTGAACACGTACTTCGCCTGGCTCACCGAGAAGGTCGGTGCCGACCGGGTGGTGGAGATGGCTGAGCGGCTCGGCATCGTGCTGCGGGCCGAATCCGACGCCCGGCTGGCCCGTTATGGTGCGCAGAACTGGGGTCCGTTCACCCTGGGCGTGGCGGCGACCACGCCGCTCGACCTGGCCACCGCGTACGCCACGGTGGCGGCCGAGGGGACCAGGTGCGCGCCGCTGCCGGTGGTCTCGATCACCGATGCGGGCGGGCGGCCGGTCGACGCCGCCAAGCCGGACTGCCGTCAGGCGCTCGACGCCGACGTGGCGCGGGCGGCCACCGACGCGGCCCGCTGTCCGGTCGGGGACCAGTCGATGTACGGGCGATGCGACGGTGCCACCGCAGCGGGCCTGCGGGCGAAGCTCGGCCGGCCCGTGGCGGGCAAGACCGGCAGTTCGGAGCGGTACGAGACGGAGACGGTGGTGGCATACACGCCGCAGCTCGCGGTCGCCTCGATGGCGGCGAACCCGGACAATCCCCGCGACGCGGTCGGTCAGGCGGTGCAGGCCCGAATGGTGGACGCGGTCGGCGAGGTGCTCGCCGTAGCCCTGCGCGACCAACCGATACGCGACTTCGTCCCGCCAAGCGAACGAACAGCCTTCCAGCAAACCGAAGCCCGCACCGGCAACTAACCACCCACCCACCCCGCCCCGCCCCACCCCACCCCCACCCCCACCCCCACCCCACCCCCACCCCCACCCCGCCCCGCCCCACCCCACCCCCCGGCCCCACCCCCACCCCGCCGATCTTGCACTTTCTGTCTTGGCAAAAGGTGCTTAGGCCTCAGAACGGCGACACAAAGTGCAAGATCGCGGGGGTTGGGGGGCGGGGGCGGGGTTGGGGGAGCGGGGTTGGGGTTAGGGGGTTTGTTCGGCGTTGCGGGCGATGTTGCGGGCCATTCCGCCGAAGACCACCGCGTGGAAGGGGGCCACCGAACCCCAGTAGGCGTGCCCGCTCAGCCCGCGAGGCAGGAACACCGCGCGTTGCTGGTAGCGGCTGCGGCCGCCGTCGCCCGGCAGCACCCGCATCTCCAGCCAGGCCCGGCCGGGCAGCCGCATCTCGGCGCGCAGTCGCAGCAACTCGCCCGGGATGATCTCCTCGACTCGCCAGAAGTCCAGTGCCTCACCGACCTGTAGGCGATGCGGGTCGCGTCGACCCCGGCGCAGCCCGACCCCGCCGACCAGCCGGTCCAGCCAGCCGCGGATCGACCAGGCGAGGGGGAACGAGTACCAGCCGTGTTCGCCGCCGATGCCCTCGATGACCCGCCAGAGCGCTGCGGGTGAGGCGTCCACCGCCCGCTCGCGGACGTCGGTGTAGGCGGTACCGCCGGACCAGTCGGGGTCGCTGGGCAGTGGCTCGGCGGGTGCGTCCGGGCCGCTCGCGGTCGACCAGCGGGTCTCCACCTGGGCGTCGCGCACCTTTGCCAGCGCCAGCGCCACCGCGTCGTCGAAGCCGGTCAGCCCGCCGGCAGGGTCGGGCACGTACCGGGCGATGTCGTGTTCGTCCGCGACCGCCTCCTGGATCAGGCTCTCCACCAGCGGGCGGGCGATGGCGTTGGGCACCGGGGTGATCAGGCCGACCCAGTGCGAGGAGAGCGACGGGGTGAGCGCCCGGACCGGCACGATGATCCGCGGGCGCAGCCCGGCCACCCGGGCGTAGCGCTGCATCATCTCGCGGAACGTGAGCACGTCCGGCCCGCCGATGTCGAAGCCCCGGTTGACCTCCGCCGGCAGCGTGGTGCAGCCGACCAGGTAGTTCAGCACGTCGCGGACCGCGATCGGCTGGATCCGGTTGCGCACCCAGCGCGGCGTGATCATGGCGGGCAGTCGCTCGGTCAGGTACCGCAGCATCTCGAACGACGCCGAGCCGGAGCCGATGATCACCGCGGCGCGGAGCACTGCCGTGGGCACTTCGCTGCCCAGCAGGATCCGGCCTACCTCGGCCCGGGAGCGCAGGTGCGGCGAGGGGACGGCGTCGGTCGCCGGCAGCGGCCCGCCCAGGTAGACGATTCGGCGTACGCCGGCAGCGCGGGCCGCCTCCGCGAAGTTCGTCGCCGCCGCCCGGTCGGCCGCCTCGAAGTCGGGCCGGCCCAGCGAGTGCACCAGGAAGTAGGCGACGTCCACGTCGGCGAACGCGGCGGGCAACGTCTCCGGCCGGCTCAGATCGCCCTCGACGATCTCGGCCGCCGAGGCCCAGGGCACGTCGCGCAGCCGCACCGCCTTGCGGGCCAGGCAGCGCACGGTGTGACCCTCGGCGAGCAGCAGCGGCGTCAGCCGCCCGCCGATGTATCCGGTGGCTCCGGTGACGAGGCATCTCACAGGTCTCAGTCTGCGGCCCCCTAGACTCGTTCGCTGTGGAGACCGAGACGAGCACCTTCTGGGGGCCGGATTTCGCGCAGCTCAGGGCCACCGACCCGGAAATCGCCGGGGTGGTCCTGGGCGAGCTGGACCGGTTGCGGGGCGGCCTGCAGCTCATCGCCAGTGAGAATCTGACCTCGCCGGCGGTCCTGGCCGCGCTCGGTTCGACGCTTACCAACAAGTACGCCGAGGGCTACCCGGGCCGGCGCTACTACGGCGGCTGCGCCGAGGTGGACCGGGCCGAGGAGATCGGCATCGCCCGGGCCAAGGAGCTCTTCGGCGCCGAGCACGCCAACCTCCAGCCGCACTCCGGGGCAAGCGCCAACCTGGCCGCGTACGCCGCGCTGGTGCAGCCGGGAGACACGGTGCTGGCGATGGACCTGCCGCACGGTGGTCACCTCACCCACGGCAGCCGGGTGAACTTCTCCGGCAAGTGGTTCCACCCGGTCGGTTACCCGGTCCGCCCGGACAACGAGCTGATCGACTACGACGAGGTACGGGACCTGGCTCGGGCACACCGACCGAAGCTGATCATTTGTGGCGCCACCGCGTACCCCCGTCTGATCGACTTCGCGCGGTTCCGGGAGATCGCCGATGAGGTCGGCGCGTACCTGATGGTGGACGCGGCGCACTTCATCGGCCTGGTCGCAGGCCGGGCGATCCCGTCCCCGGTGCCGTACGCCGACGTCGTCTGCGCCACCACCCACAAGGTGCTGCGCGGCCCCCGCGGCGGCATGATCCTCTGCCGCGAGTCGCTGGCCCAGCGGATCGACAAGGCGGTCTTCCCGTTCACCCAGGGCGGCCCGCTGATGCACGCGGTCGCGGCCAAGGCGGTCGCGCTGCGCGAGGCCGCCCAGCCCGAGTTCCAGACGTACGCCAGGCAGGTGGTCAGCAACGCGCAGGCGCTCGCCGCCGGGCTGGCCGATGAGGAGATGCGCCCAGTGTCCGGTGGCACCGACACCCACCTTGCCCTGATCGACCTGCGGGAGTTGGGGGTGACCGGCGCCGAGGCCGAACGCCGCTGCGAGGCCGCGTCGATCACCCTGAACAAGAACGCCATTCCGTACGACCCGCAGCCGCCGATGGTGGCCTCCGGTCTCCGGGTGGGCACCCCGAGCGTCACCACCCAGGGCATGCGGGAGGGGGAGCTGCGGCAGGTGGCCACGCTGATCGCTCGCGCGGTGCGCACCGATCCCGGGGCACCGGGCGGCGCCGACGAGCTGACCCGGGTCGGTGCCGAGGTGGCTGAGCTGGTCGCGGCGTTTCCGGCGTACCCCCGTGGCTGAGCCCGGGGTGGTCGAGTCCGGCGCCGACCGGCGTTGGCGGTTGCGGCACCTGCCGGTGTTGCTGGCGGCGTCGGCGGCGTTGGCCGCAGTGGCCGCAGTGGTGGGCGGGGTGACCGGCGGCGCGACGGCCGCGCTCGGCGCGGCGGCCGGCGTGGGCGTCACGGTGCTCAGCTACACGCTGACCACGGTGGTGCTGGCCCGGGCCGACCAGGTCAATCCGCAGTTGCTGCTGCCGCTCGGCCTGGGCCTGTACGTGCTGAAGTTCAGCCTGCTGGGTGGCGTGCTGGTGGCGGTGGCGTCGACCGGCTGGCCCGGGTTGATCCCGCTCTGCCTCGGCATCGTCGCCGGGGTGGCAGTGTGGACTGCGGTGCACATCTGGTGGCTGACCACGGTGCACGCTCGTCGGTCGCGCAGCTGACCTGCCGATCGGCCGGTCGTCCCAACTATCGGACGCGCGGCAACGTGTCGGCCTCCGGTCATTTTCCGACGGGCGGAAGGGGAGTACCGTGCCCACAGACGACGGCGCCCACGAGAAGCCCACACAACGACGGTTGTGCGGGGGGTGAGGCACAGCCTCGTCTCCCCGGCTGATATCGTTCGCCCCGTCATGGCTGGTGACCAAACCCCCCGTCCCGCCGGTGAACCGGACGACTATCCGTCCGGCGCCGGTCAGGGTTGGACCGCGCTCAGCTACCTCATCGGAGGCATGTTGGTGTGGGGTTTCATCGGTTGGCTTGTTGACCAGTGGCTCGACACCGGCGGCGTCGCCACCGGGATCGGCGTCGTGCTCGGTATGGCCGGGGGGATCATCCTGGTCGTCCGCCGACTCGGCACGCCTACTTAGGAAGGGACGCGGTGTTCGGACAGGCGAACGTTCTGGCAGCGGGCCAGGCGGCATTTCCACCCAGCGTGGAGGACTTCTACCTGCCCAGCATCCTGCCCTGGGGTGCGCACGACTCGTACTGGTTCACCAAGATCACGGCGATGGTCTGGGTCGCGGTCGGCGTCCTGATCATCTTCTTCCTGGCGACGTACCGGAAGCCGCAGCTGGTGCCGACCAAGAAGCAGTGGCTCGCCGAGTCGATCTACGGCTTCGTGCGGAACAACATCGCGGTCGACATGATCGGTCACCAGGGCGTGCGCTTCGCGCCCTACTTCACGACGCTGTTCTGCTTCGTGCTGATGACGAACGCGTTCGCGATCATCCCGTTCTTCCAGATCTCGCCGAACTCGCACATCGCCTTCCCGGCGATCCTCGCGATCATCAGCTACGTGCTGTTCAACTACATCGGCATCAAGAAGCACGGCTTCGTTAAGTACTTCAAGAACTCGCTGGTCCCGCCGGCACCCTGGTTCATCCTGCCGCTGCTGATCCCGATCGAGCTCTTCTCGACCTTCCTCGTCCGGCCGTTCTCGCTCGCGGTTCGTCTCTTCGCGAACATGTTCGCCGGCCACATGCTCCTGCTGGTCTTCACGCTCGGCGGCTTCGCCATGCTGAGCTCCACTGCCTGGCTGGCGCCGGTCTCGGTGCTCTCCTGGGTGATGACCATCGCCCTCACCTTCCTCGAGTTCCTGGTGATCTGCCTGCAGGCATACGTCTTCACCGTCCTCACCGCCAGTTACGTGCAGGGCGCGCTCGCCGAAGAGCACTGATTCACCGCACCAACCGTTGTCGTCCCGCGTGAGAGTCACGCGTGATACCCAGGAGGAACCACACCAATGGACGCTAGCGTTCTCGCCGCCGCAGAAGGTGTCGTTGGCAGCACCGCCGCCATCGGCTACGGCCTCGCGGCCATCGGCCCGGGCATCGGCGTTGGCCTGGTCTTCGCCGCCTACATCCAGTCGACCGCCCGTCAGCCGGAGTCGTCGCGGATGACCCTGCCGTACGTCTGGATCGGCTTCGCCGTCATCGAGGCGCTGGCGCTGCTGGGCATCGCCTTCGGCTTCATCTGGCAGGGCCAGCTCTAATCCCGCTCGTCGACCGGGAGGTCACCCATGTTGTTCCTCGCCGCTGAGGGTGGTGAGCCGCACAACCCGATCATCCCGCCCTGGCAGGAGATCGTGGTCGGCAGCATCGCCTTCGCCGTTCTCTGCTACGTGCTGATGAAGTTCGTCTTCCCCCGCATGGAGCAGACGTTCCAGGCTCGGGTCGACGCGATCGAGGGCGGCATCAAGCGCGCCGAGGCCGCCCAAGCCGAGGCCAACCAGCTGCTCGAGCAGTACCGTGCCCAGCTCGCTGAGGCCCGGACCGACGCCGCCAAGATCCGTGACGACGCGCGGGCCGACGCCGAGGGCATCCGGCAGGACATCCTCGCCAAGGCACGGGAAGAGTCCGACCGGGTCATCCAGGCCGGCAAGGACGCACTCACCGCCGAGCGGGCCACCATCGTGCGCGAGCTGCGCGCCGAGGTCGGCACCATCGCGGTGGACCTGGCCAGCAAGATCGTTGGCGAGTCGCTGGCCGACGAGGCGCGCCGTAAGGGCACCGTCGACCGGTTCCTGAGCGATCTTGAGAGCACGGGGGCCCGCTGATGCAGGCCGCCAGCCGGGAGTCGTACAAGATCGCGGCCGAGCGCCTCGACGCGTACGTCCGCGGCGCGGAGCCGTCGGCGGTGGCCTCCACCGCCGACGCCATCCTCTCCGTGGCGACCCTGCTGCGGCGGGAGCCGCGGCTGCGCCGCGCGCTGTCCGAGCCGGCTCGTTCCGGTGCGGATCGCGGCGCTCTGCTCGGCGACATGCTGGGTGGGCGGATCGGCGCCGACGCGCTCGACCTGCTCGTCTCGCTGGTCTCCGGCCGTTGGTCGGCACCGTCGGAGTTGCTCGACGGTGCCGAGCGCCTCGGCGTGGAGGCCCTGCTGGCCAGTGCCGACAAGGCCGGCGAGCTGGGCGAGGTCGAGGACGAGCTGTTCCGCTTCGGTCAGGTCGTAGCCGGTCAGTCGGCGCTGAGCAACACGCTGGCCGACCCGGTCGCCCCGGTCGAGCAGCGGGCCACCCTGGCCCGCGAGCTGCTCGCCGACAAGGCCCGTCCGGTCACCGTCCGCCTCGTCGAGGTCGCACTCGGCGGCTTCGGAGGGCGCTCCTTCACCGGTGCGCTCACCCGGCTGGTGGAACTCGCCGCCGAACGACGCGACCGGCAGGTGGCGTACGTGACGGTCGCGGCCCCGTTGAGTGACTCCGACGAGCGCCGGCTGGGTGCGAGCCTCACCGCGATATACGGTCGAGAGGTCTCCGTCAAGCAGACGGTCGACCCCCACGTCCTAGGTGGCGTGAGCGTGCGGGTCGGCTCCGACCTGTACGACGGCACCATCCTGCGCCGCCTCAACGAGACCCGCAACGCGCTCGCGAAGCGCTGATCGGCTTCGCCGTCCAACGGCTGAGCGGCTCCCGCCGCCCAGCGTTGCGGCGGTCCTGCCGTGCAGCGCCCGGATTGACAGACGCCATTCGGACCGGTCGGTACTAGGTATCCCGGGCCCCTGAATTTTAAGGAAGCAGAGGATGGCCGAGCTGACCATCTCGACGGAGGAGATCCGCGGCGCCCTGGAGCGCTACGTCTCTTCCTACTCGTCCGACGTCTCCCGCGAGGAGGTCGGCACCGTCGCCGACACCGGCGACGGTATCGCCCACGTCGAGGGCCTGCCCTCGACCATGACCAACGAGCTCCTGGAGTTCGAGGACGGCACGCTCGGCGTGGCGTTGAACCTCGACGTCCGGGAGATCGGTGTCGTCGTTCTCGGTGACTCCGCCAAGCTGGAGGAGGGGCAGCGCGTCAAGCGCACCGAGCGGGTTCTCTCCGTTCCGGTCGGCGACGCCTTCCTCGGCCGCGTGGTCGACGCGCTCGGCCAGCCGATCGACGGGCTCGGTGACATCGCCAACGAGGGCTTCCGCGAGCTGGAGCTGCAGGCTCCGAACGTGATGTCCCGCCAGTCGGTGTTCGAGCCGCTGCAGACCGGCATCAAGGCCATCGACGCGATGACGCCGATCGGTCGGGGTCAGCGGCAGCTGATCATCGGTGACCGTAAGACCGGTAAGACCACTGTCGCCCTGGACGCGATCCTCAACCAGCGGGACAACTGGCGCACCGGCGACCCGAAGAAGCAGGTTCGCTGCATCTACGTCGCCATCGGCCAGAAGGCCTCCACGATCGCCTCGATCAAGGGGCAGCTGGAAGAGGCCGGCGCGATGGAGTACACCACCATCGTCGCCTCCCCGGCGTCCGACCCGGCTGGCTTCAAGTACCTGGCCCCGTACACCGGCTCGTCCATCGGGCAGCACTGGATGTACGGCGGCAAGCACGTCCTGATCGTCTTCGACGACCTGAGCAAGCAGGCCGAGGCGTACCGGGCCGTGTCGCTGCTGCTGCGTCGCCCGCCGGGCCGTGAGGCGTACCCGGGTGACGTCTTCTACCTGCACTCCCGCCTGCTGGAGCGTTGCGCGAAGCTCTCCGACGAGCTGGGTGGCGGCTCGATGACCGGTCTGCCGATCATCGAGACGAAGGCCAACGACATCTCGGCCTTCATCCCGACCAACGTCATCTCGATCACCGACGGCCAGATCTTCCTGGAGACGGACCTGTTCAACCAGGGCGTCCGTCCGGCGATCAACGTCGGCACCTCGGTCTCCCGGGTCGGTGGCGCCGCGCAGGTGAAGCCGATGCGGAAGGTCGCCGGTTCGCTGCGGCTCAACCTCGCGCAGTACCGCGAGCTGGAGGCGTTCGCCGCCTTCGCCTCCGACCTGGACCGGGCCTCCCAGAACCAGCTGAACCGCGGTTCCCGCCTGGTGGAGCTGCTCAAGCAGCCGAACTACTCGCCGTACCCGGTGCAGGAGGAGGTCGTCTCCGTCTGGGCCGGTGTCGAGGGCAAGCTGGACGACATCCCGGTCGGCGATGTTCGTCGCTTCGAGGCGGAGTTCCTCCAGTACCTGCGGCACAAGCACCAGGGCGTGCTGGCTGGGATCGCCGACAACCAGTGGGGCGACGACATCATCGGCTCCCTGGACGCCGCGATCACCGAGTTCAAGCAGGTCTTCCTCGGCAAGGCCGACGAGCGTCGGGTCAACGACGCCCCGGCCCAGCCGCTGGAGGGTGACGAGAACCGCGAGACGGTGACCCGCTTCCGCGACAGCGCGACCGACCGCCCGGCCGAGAGCTGATCTCATGGCCGCCCAGGTACGCGTTCTTCGTCAACGGATCCGCTCGGCGAAGTCGATGAAGAAGATCACCAAGGCGATGGAGCTCGTGGCGACGAGCCGGATCGCCAAGGCTCAGGCCCGGGTGCAGGCGTCCCTGCCGTACGCCCAGGCCATCACCGGTGTGCTCACGGCGCTGGCGTCCAACGCGCGGATCGACCACCCGCTGCTCACCCCGCGCGAGCGGGTGCGGCGGGCGGGCATCCTGTTGGTCACCAGTGACCGCGGTCTGGCCGGCGGCTACAGCTCCAACGCGATCAGGATGGCGGAGTCGCTGATCGCGCGGCTCAAGGCGGACGGCAAGGAGCCGGTGCTCTACGTGATCGGGCGTAAGGGCGTCGGGTTCTACCGGTTCCGCAACCGGCCGATGGAGGCGAACTGGACCGGCTTCAGCGAGCAGCCGTCGTTCGAGGACGCCCGTACCGTTGGTGAGACGCTGATCAAGGCGTTCACGGCCGGTGCGGACGACACCGACGGCAACGCCGGAGCCGACGGGGTGCTCGGCGTCGACGAGTTGCACATCGTCTACACCGAGTTCCACTCGCTGATGACGCAGAACCCGGTCACCAAGGTGATCGGTCCGATGCAGGTGGAGGACCGGCCGCGCTCCGAGGGGTTGCTGCCGGCGTACGAGTTCGAGCCGGAGGCGGAGGCGCTGCTCGACGCGCTCCTTCCGAGGTACATCAACACGCGGATCTACGCGGCGTTGATCGAGTCGGCGGCGAGTGAGTCGGCGGCACGTCGGCGGGCGATGAAGAGCGCCACCGACAACGCCGAAGAGATGATCGAGAAGTACACGCGTGAGATGAACTCGGCCCGGCAGGCCGGGATCACCCAGGAGATCAGCGAGATCGTCGGCGGCGCCAACGCGCTTGCCGCGTCGGGAAGTGAAGTGTGATGACTGCACCAGTAGAGACCAAGACGGCCACGGGTCGCGTGGTCCGGGTCATCGGCCCGGTCGTCGACGCCGAGTTCCCGCGCGACGCCATGCCGGCCCTGTTCAACGCCCTGAATGTCAAGGTGAACCTGTCCGGCGGCGAGAAGACGCTGACCCTGGAGGTCGCCCAGCACCTGGGTGACAACCTGGTCCGCGCCATCTCGATGCAGCCGACCGACGGTCTGGTTCGCGGCGCGACGGTGCGCGACCTTGGCGAGCCGATCAGCGTGCCGGTGGGCGACGCGGTCAAGGGCCACGTCTTCAACGCGATCGGCGAGGTGCTCAACCTCAAGGAGGGCGAGACGTTCGAGGCCGACGACCGGTGGGGCATCCACCGCAAGGCCCCGGCATTCGCCGACCTGGAGCCGAAGACCGAGATGCTGGAGACCGGCATCAAGGTGATCGACCTGCTCGCCCCGTACGTCAAGGGCGGCAAGATCGGCCTGTTCGGCGGCGCGGGCGTCGGCAAGACGGTGCTCATCCAGGAGATGATCACTCGTGTGGCCCGCAACTTCGGCGGTACCTCGGTCTTCGCCGGCGTGGGTGAGCGCACCCGTGAGGGCAACGACCTCATCGCCGAGATGACCGAGTCCGGCGTCATCGACAAGACCGCGCTGGTCTACGGCCAGATGGACGAGCCGCCGGGCACCCGGCTGCGGGTGGCGCTCTCCGCGCTGACCATGGCGGAGTACTTCCGCGACGTGAAGAAGCAGGAGGTGCTGCTCTTCATCGACAACATCTTCCGCTTCACCCAGGCCGGTTCGGAGGTGTCCACCCTGCTTGGCCGTATGCCGAGCGCCGTGGGTTACCAGCCGACCCTGGCTGACGAGATGGGCGAGCTCCAGGAGCGGATCACCTCCGTCCGGGGCCAGGCCATCACGTCCATGCAGGCGATCTACGTGCCGGCGGACGACTACACCGACCCCGCCCCGGCCACCACGTTCGCCCACCTGGACGCGACCACCAACCTGGAGCGGTCGATCTCCGACAAGGGCATCTACCCGGCCGTGGACCCGCTGGCGTCCTCGTCCCGGATCCTCGCCCCGGAGTTCGTCGGTCAGGAGCACTTCCAGGTCGCGACCGAGGTGAAGCGGATCCTGCAGCGCTACAAGGACCTGCAGGACATCATCGCCATCCTCGGTATCGAGGAGCTCTCCGAGGAAGACAAGATCACCGTGGCCCGGGCCCGGCGGATCGAGCGCTTCCTGTCGCAGAACACCTACGCCGCGGAGCAGTTCACCGGCGTACCGGGCTCGACGGTTCCGATCAAGGAGACCATCGAGGCGTTCCGGAAGATCAGCGAGGGTGAGTACGATCACTTCCCCGAGCAGGCGTTCTTCATGTGCGGCGGTCTCGAGGACCTGGAGGCCAAGGCCGAGGAGCTGATGAAGGCCTGACGGCCTGATTCGATCCGCAACAAAAGACTGCCCCGGCAATGCCGGGGCAGTCTTTTGTTCATCTTCGCGCCTTACCATCGTCGCGGTCCGTTACTCGTGGTCGTCGGTTCCGGGACACCCGAGCTACGGTCGATCCGCACGCTCACCTGAACGAGCGTTGATCTTTGCAACCTTTCGACGACGTGCGCCCGTCTTCCTCCCTGTGGGCGTAACGAACGGAGCTGCTCGTGGGTAAGGCCGGCAAGCGTGGCCGCAAGTCGTCCATCTGGCGGGGTGTGCCGCGCTGGGCCAGGGTCTGCACGGTGTTTGGCACTGTGCTGACCATGCTCAGCGGAGCGGTGCTGGTCGGCACCGAGGCACTCATGGCCCGCTACGAGGGTGCGGTCGGTAAGGCTGACCTGTTCGGCGACCAGGCGGCCGGCGCCAAGGAGAAGAAGAGCGACATCAAGGGCCCGCTCAACCTGCTGCTGGTCGGCATCGACCCGCGTACGCCGACGGCCGCGCCGCTGGCCGACTCGATCATGGTGCTGCACGTGCCGGCGTCGATGGACCGGGCCTACCTGTTCTCTCTGCCGCGTGACCTCTACGTGCACATCCCGGAGTTCAAGAAGGCCAACTTCCCCGGCGAGACCACGAAGATCAACGCCGCCATGTCGTTCGGCAGTCGGGTGCCCGAAGGTAACCCCGACGCCGCACGAGGCTTCGAGCTGCTGGCCACCACTGTGCAGAACGTGACCGGCATCAAGCGGTTCGATGCGGGAGCGATCATCAACTTCACCGGCTTCCAGAAGATCGTCGACGCCATGGGTGGCGTCGACATGTATGTCGAGCGGGACGTGAAGTCCGAGCACAAGCAGCCGGACGGCAAGCCGCGGCCAGGCAACACGCGCGGCGAGGGCTACGTCGGCCCGCAGGCGATCTACAAGAAGGGCAACCACCACCTGAGCGGGTGGCAGGCGCTGGACTACGTCCGGCAGCGCTACCCGAAGAACGGTGTTCTCGACTCCGACTACGGCCGGCAGCGCCACCAGCAGCAGTTCGTCAAGGCCATGGTCGGGCAGGCGTTCAGCGCAGACGTGGTGGCCAATCCGCTCAAGCTGGACAAGGTGCTCCGCGCCGCCGGTCAGTCGCTGATCTTCAACGGTCGAGGCAACAGCGTGGTCGACTTCGGGCTCGCACTGAAGGACATCCGCCCCAACACCATCCAAATGATCAAGCTCTCCGGTGGCGGCCTCTACGAGGGCAAGAAGTACCTGGGTGAGCAGTTCCAGCCAGGCGTCCCGGACTTCTTCACCGCCCTGCACAACGAGCAGCTCGACGCGTTCCTGCTGGAGCACCCGGAATTTGTGAACAAGACCAAGTAGTCGTGACGCGGTTCTCCCCACCCGCGTTGGGCGCGCGTCCGCGTCAGGCTAGACTTTCGGCAATCCGTCGCCGCAGCAAGGAGACAGCGTGGCACAGCAGCTTCACGTCGAGCTCGTCGCCGTCGAGGAGAAGGTCTGGTCCGGTGACGCCGAAATGGTCGTCGCGCGGACGACCGAAGGCGAGCTCGGTGTCCTGCCGGGGCACGCGCCGCTACTCGGCCAGCTCGCCGAGCCCGGCCAGGTCCGCATCAAGCTTGCTGGTGGTGAGCAGGTCTCCTACGAGGTGGCCGGCGGCTTCCTCTCGGTGAGCGCCAACGGCGTCACCGTGCTGGCCGAGAGCGCAACCCCGGTCTCCGCGCAGAGCCGCTGAGCCACACCGGGGATGGAGATCGTCGAAGGAATCGGGGTCGGCGTTGTCGTCATCCTCGTTGCGCTTCTGATCCTCTTCGTCCGGCGAGCCCTGGTCACCCGTAGCGGTGGCATCATCCGGCTCAGCGTCCGAGTCACCACCATGCTCGACGGCCGTGGCTGGTCGCCCGGCTTCGGCCGGTTTGCCGGCGACGAGCTGCGCTGGTACCGGATGTTCAGCTTCGCGATCCGGCCCAAGCGGGTGCTTTCCCGTAAAGGGCTGGCGGTCGAACGCCGCCGGTTGCCGGAGGGTCAGGAACGGCTCTCCATGCCGGCCGACTGGGTGATCCTCCGCTGTACCAGTCACCAAGCACCGGTGGAGATCGCCATGGCGCGGTCGACCGTAACCGGTTTCCTCTCTTGGCTCGAGGCCGCCCCTCCGGGGGCGGTCTCGCCGCGTATGGCCTCCCAGGACTGGCCGGCTGCCTGATCTGCCTTTCTCTGGTCGCCGTGGGGGGGGGTTCCGGGGGAGCTCACACCCGGCTGCCTGATCCGCCTTTCTCTGGTCGCTGTGGGGGGGGTTTCCGGGGGAGCCCACACCCGGCTGCCTGATCCGCCTTTCTCTGGTCGCTGTGGGGGTTTCCGGGGGAGCCCGCCCGGCTCCGGGCGGTCAGGCTTGATCCCTGCGCCGGGCGGGCTCCCCCGGAAACCCGTCGTGGGCACGGTGCACCTGGCTGGCGCGGTTTTCAGCTGCCGTTGCCGGGTTCGGCGGTTTTGCTTCTCCGGGGGCCGGTTCTGGCTCTGCGTTGGCCGGTTCTGGCTCTGCGTTAGCTGATTCTGGCTCTTGGGCGGCTGGCGGGCTTGATCGACACGGGGTCGGCGATGTTGGGGTGTTCCGCTGGGTTGGATACCCCGATATCGCCGACCTGGAGCGGGTCAAAGGCCGGTTGTGTCGGCCGGGTTGTTCGGCCCGGCCGTGGGCCGCGCGGGCCGAGCCCATCAAGCTCTCCTGATCGACTCCACATCCGCGACATTGCGGTATCCGAGCGCTTGGGACACCGCAATATCGGCGATATGAAGTCGATCATGCGCCGGACCGCACCCGGCCGCGCAGTCGTGGGGTGCCTTAACGTCGGTCGCAGCCACCCGTCGGCCACGCCGCCTGCCCTGACGCTTCTCGGCTGTCGCGCCTCACGCCACCGGCCCTGAGCGGTCGTGCCTCACGCCGCCTGCCCTGACGCCCCTTGGCGGTCGCGCATCGCGTTGCCGGCCGACGAGGAGTCAGCCCTCACTAGGCGTGGCAGCGGCGAGATCGGGAACCCACACTACGACGTGGTGCAGCCCACCGACGCTCAGCGCTTGCCGCCCGGCACCCATAGCACATCTCCCGCCGGATTTGCCGTTCTTGACAGGATAAAGAGCAGATCGGAGAGCCGGTTGAGATACTTTGCCGGGAGCGGGCTGGTCCGTTCCGGATCGTGGCTGACCAGCGCCCACGCGGCTCGTTCCGCACGCCGGGCAGTGGTCCTTGCCACGTGCAGCAGCGCCGCGCCCGCGGTGCCGCCGGGGAGGATGAAGGAGTCGAGCTTGGTCAGGCGTGCGTTGTACTCGTCGCACCAGCCTTCCAGGCGCTCGACGTACTCCTCGGTCACCCGCAGCGGCGGGTACTTCGGCTCCGGCTCGACCGGGGTGGACAGGTCGGCGCCGACGTCGAACAGGTCGTTCTGTACCGACCCCAGCACGCCCTGCAGCTCCTCGTCGAGCCCACCCAGGGCGAGCGCGACGCCGATCGCCGCGTTGCACTCGTCGACATCCGCGTACGCGGCGATCCGTGGGTCGGTCTTCGGCACCTGCTCGTTGTTGCTCAGCCTGGTCATGCCGGCATCGCCGGCCTTGGTGTAGATGCGCGTGAGGTGGACGGCCATGACGCACAGCCTACGGATTCCCGACCTGACGATCCCGGCGCGTCCGGACAGCACCGCCAGTTGGCCGGTGGTGGTGGGCCCCGGCGACGCCGGCGATCCGGCGGTCAACGACGTCGACGTCATCCGGGTCCACGGTGACGCCCGACTGGCCGGCACCGTGCACGTGGTCGGCGCCAAGAACTCGGCGTTGAAGCTGATGGCTGCCGCGTTGCTCGCACCGGGCCGCAGCGTGATCACGAACGTCCCGCGGATCACCGACATCGCGATCATGGGGGAGGTGCTGCGCCGGCTGGGCTGTGACGTCCAGTTCGACACGGACGAGCCGGTCGACCCGATGGTTGCCCGCGGCGGCGTGGCCCGGTCCCGGTCGGTGACCATCGACGTGCCCGAGCAGCCCGGCGCGGAGGCCGACTACGACCTGGTCCGGCGGTTGCGTGCGTCGATCTGTGTGCTCGGCCCGCTGTTGGCCCGCCGGGGGTACGTGCGGGTGGCCCATCCCGGCGGCGACGCCATCGGGTCGCGTGGGTTGGACATGCACGTCTCCGGGCTGACCCGGATGGGCGCGGAAATCTCTGGTGAGCACGGGTTCGTCATCGCCTCCGCGCCGCACGGCCTGCGCGGCGCGGACATCGTGTTGGACTTCCCGAGCGTCGGCGCGACCGAGAACCTGGTGATGGCGGCGGTGCTGGCCCAGGGCATCACGACGATCGACAACGCGGCCCGGGAGCCGGAGATCGTCGACATCTGCACGATGCTCAACCAGATGGGCGCGCGAATTTCCGGCGCGGGCACGTCCACGCTGCGGATCACCGGGGTGCCCGGTCTGCGCCCCGTGCGGCACGCCACGGTGGGGGACCGGATCGTCGCCGGCACCTGGGCGTTCGGCGCGGCGATGACCCGGGGCGACGTGACGGTGACCGGGCTGGACCCGGCGTATCTGGAGGTCGCGCTGGACAAGGTGGTGGCGGCCGGCGGCCTGGTGGAGACCCGGGGGGACGGCTTTCGCGTACGGATGGACGACCGGCCCCGGGCGGTGGACGTGGTGACGCTGCCGTACCCCGGCTTCGCCACCGACCTGCTGCCGATGGCGATCGGTCTGGCTGCGGTGAGCGACGGGGCTTCCCTGATCACCGAGAACATCTTCGACGGCCGGTTCATGTTCGCCAACGAGATGATGCGGCTCGGCGCGGACATCAAGACCGATGGGCACCACGCGGTGGTCCGTGGGCGGGATCGGCTGTCCGGAGCCCCGGTCCAGGCGACCGACATCCGTGCCGGTGCCGGGCTGATCATCGCGGGGCTGTGCGCGCAGGGGGTCACCGAGGTCTCCCACGTGCATCACGTCGACCGGGGCTACCCGGACTTCGTGGCCGACCTGCGCGCACTCGGGGTGGCGGTCGAGCGGGGCACCACGCCGGAGGAACCGTCGCTGGAGATCTGAGGCCAACTCCGTCCGAGGGGCCGCACCGCGTGCGCCGTCCACCGGGGCGGCAAAGCGGCTCTCACGGCGTCAGGCGGCCTCCAGTGAGGCGCGTACGTGCCGTCGCGCGTCGTGGATGCGTGACTTCAGGGTGCCGATCGGAATGGCGAGGTGGTCGGCGATCTCGTCGTAGGTCAACTGGCACAGGTCACGCAGTACCAGTGGGGCGACCAGTTCGGGTCGGTGAGCCTCCAGCCGTTCCAGCGCGTCCAGCAGGTCGAGGCGGGAGCCCGCGATCACGCTCGTGGTGCGTGGGTCGACGGCATCGAGCGGGAGCAGCGGCGTGGTTTGTTCGTCGGCCCGGCGCTTGAGGCTTCGGTACGTCTGCCGGGCGCAGTTGGCCGTGACGACGTACAGCCAGGTGGAGAACTTCGATCGGCCCGCGAAACCGTCGATTTTGCGGGCGACCTGCAGAAGGGCATCCTGGCACGCCTCTTCGGCGTCCTGCCGGCACGGGAGGAAGCGCAGACACTGCCGCAGGACCTGCGGACGGATTCTGCTCAGCAGCGCGTCAAGAGCGGCAGCGTCGCCCGTGGCGGCGCGGCCGGCGAGCTCCTCGATTTCAAGATCGTCTGACATGCTCAGGCCCCGTTCCTCAGCGTCTTGCGGGCCATAATACGGACGTGTCAGTACCCGAGAAGATCGGCCGATATCGCGTTCTTCGGCGTATCGGTTCCGGAGCGTTCGCCACGGTGTGGCTCGGCGCCGACGATGAGCTGGACGCGTCGGTGGCGATCAAGGTGCTGGCAGACAACTGGTCGTACCACGCCGATCTGCGGGAGCGGTTCGAGCAGGAAGCGCGGATCATGCGGCGGACGGATTCCAGCCTGCTCGTGCGTGTGCTGGACGTAGGTGAGTTGCCCGACGGGCGGCCGTATCTGGTGATGCCGTACGCGGCCGGCGGCACCCTCGCGGATCGGCTCGCCTCAGGGCCGATGCCGGTACGGGAGGCGCTGCTCGTCGCGGCCGATATCGCCAGTGCCGTGACAGTGCTGCACGAGGCCGGTGTGCTGCACCGTGACCTCAAGCCCTCCAATGTGTTGTTTCAGCCGGCCGCGGATCGGGATCGGGTGCTCGTCGCCGACCTCGGCCTGGCCAAGGCGCTCGCGAACGCGTCCGGCTTCACCATCGCCGCCGGCACACCCGGCTACATGCCGCCCGAACAGGCCACCCCCGGCGGGGGACTGGACATCCGCGCCGACGTCTACGCGATCGGCGCGACCCTGTACCACATGCTCACCGGCAGCCCTCCCGAGCAGGCCAGCCGCGCGGGCAGGGGCGGGCGGTCGTTGCCCAGGCCGTCTCAGGTACGGCCCGGCGTCCCGTCCACCGTGGACGATCTGGTGCGACGCGCGCTGCATCACGACCCTCGGCAACGACCAGCGTCCGCGGCGGCCATGTTGGAGGAGTTGCGTCGGGTCATCGCGTCGATGGAACGGGACACGGGCCGTGGCCGGGTCGTGCGGCAGTTGACACGGGTCGTCGGCGTCGGGGTCGCACTGGCCGCGCTGGCCGCGACGGCGGGTTCCAGCCCCACGCTCCCGGCCCGGTCAGGTTGGGTACGCGTCCACGATGTCTCTGGCGCCCTGTCGGTCGCGGTGCCGTCGAGCTGGGCCGGCGAGGTGAAGGACGCCGGCTGGGATCCTTCGGTGTTGCGACTTCCCGCCGGTCAGGCGCCGGGTCTCGTGGTCGCCCCGGATCTTGCGCTCTGGCCGGATCCGGCGAGCCGGATACCCGGTGTTTTCGTCGGTGCGAGCAAGGCTCTGCTTGCCGGCGGCGCGGCACCCGCCTTGCCCAGCCACACCTCCTGCGTCCCGCAGCCCGACCGGACGGTGGACGTGCGCGGTAGCCAGGCACGGGTACGGCGCTGGACGTCGTGTGGCGCCTCGGTCTCGTTCAGCGAGGTGGTGCTCTCCGTGCCGCAGCGCGGCTACGGCGTCTACCTGCAGATCAAGCAGGTCGGCGACGCCGACCTGACCGACGAGATCCTGGCCGACCTGCGGTTGTCCAGCTCACTGGTGCCGCAGGCCGGCCGGGTCGGGTCGGTTCACTCGTAGCAGTCCTGGTTCTTGAACTGCAGGGTCAGCGCGGTGACCTTGCCGTTCCTCGTTGCGATGCGGTAGACGGCCTTGTCGTTGCCGGGGGTCGTCGCGTAGCCAGCGTTGACCCCCTCCCTGTATGCCGGGTAGATCCGAAGCACCTCGGCGCTTGACATGCCGATGCCCAGACCCTCGCGCGTCTTGATGCCGGGCCACACGTCGATGGCGGCGATTCCCAGGGTCGGTGAGAGAGTGACGTTCCCCTCTTCAGCCGGGGCGGCGCGCAGGGATGAGTAACCGCAGCGGCTCATCTCGAACGGACGCACCATTCCGGTCGCGTCGGCCTGCTGACGGGTCATTCCGAGCTTCAGCGAGCCGATGCCGTTCGGTCCCAGGACGAGCTGTTCGGTGGTGGGTTTGCTGGACGGCCGCGCGGACGGCGAAGACGGCGCGGACGGCGCGGACGGCGTGGACGGCGTGGACGACGCGGGCGTCCCGGTGGTGGTCGCGCCGATCGTGGGGTCTGGTGAGCCGGCCGGCGCGGCGTTGCCGTTCTGGTGCGCCGGTGAGGCACACGCGGCGACGAGCAGAAGGCAGGTGAGGGTTCCGACCAAGGGCGTGGCACGCATCATGAACTCCTGGGTGAATCCGCTGGGCTGTTGTCGTAGGGTTCGATGCACCCGCGCGGGAGTTTGTTCGCCGAGCGGAGTCGTGAATCTGTCACCGGTTGCCCACCCCCTCAAACTCACCAAGAGCGCCCGACATCCTTTCGTGTCGAGCGCGCTTAGTCATCGTTCAGGCTCGCCGACTAGGGTGCAGTGAGGCACTCAATCGCAGCGAGGGAGAAGCAGATGGCGGGTCGACTCGCGGTCGTCGGGGCGGGGTTGATGGGTTCCGGCATCGCCCAGGTGGCGGCGCAGGCCGGCTGGCAGGTGACGCTGCGCGACCTGGACGACGCGGCCACCACCCGAGGGCTCGGCGGCATCCGGAAGTCGCTGGAGAAGTTCGCCGAGAAGGGCAAGATCGAGGCGGCCGAGGTCGAGGCGACGCTCGCCCGGATCACCCCGACCACCGATCTGGAGGCGGCGGCGGACGCGGACATCGTGGTCGAGGCGGTCTTCGAGCGGCTGGAGATCAAGCACGAGGTGTTCCGCGCACTGGACAAGATCTGCAAGTCGGACGCGGTGCTCGCCACCAACACCTCGGCCATCCCGGTCACCCAGATCGCCGCGGTGACCGAGCGGCCCGAGGCGGTCGTCGGCACCCACTTCTTCTCCCCGGTGCCGATGATGCAGCTCTGCGAGCTGATTCGCGGTTACAAGACCAGCGACGCCACGCTGGACACCGCGCAGGCCTTCGCCGAGGAGATCGGCAAGACGGTGGTGGTGGTCAACCGGGACATCGCCGGCTTCGTCACGACCCGGCTGATCTCCGCCCTGGTGATGGAGGCGGTCAAGCTGGTCGAGTCCGGCGTCGTGTCCGCGGAGGATCTGGACACGGCCTGCCGCCTGGGCTTCGGGCACGCGATGGGCCCGCTGGCCACCACCGACCTGACCGGCGTGGACGTGCTGCTGCACGCCTCGAAGAACATCTACACCGACACGGCCGACGAGAAGTTCTTCCCGCCGGAGCTGCTCCAGCGGATGGTCACCGCCGGGGACCTGGGCCGCAAGACCGGCAAGGGCTTCTACACGTACTGAGTTTCACCCGACCGGGGCGGGCGGCAACCGCCCCGGTCGACCGCTCAGCCGTCGCGCTTGGTGGTCCAGCGGAAGGTGGTCAGGCAGAGCACCAGGCCGGCCACGCACCACAGGCCCAGCACCAGCGCGACCCGGCCCAACTCGAACGAGCCGCCCGGCTCCTGAGCGCCGAAGCTCTCGGGCAGGAAGACCGACCGCAGCCCCTGGCACATCCACTTGAGTGGGAACAGTGCAGCCACCTGCTGCATCCAGGTGGGCAGGTCGGTGAAGACGAAGAACACCCCGGAGATGAACTGGAGCACCAGGGCGACCGGGGTGACCACCGCCGAGCCGCTGCGGGCGGTGCGGGCCAGCGACGAGATCGCGATGCCGCACATCGTGCACGCGGTCACCCCGAGCACGGCGACCCAGCCGAAGGTGAACCACTTTCCGGCCGTACCCGGCAGGTCGAGGTCGAACAGCGCCACCGCGACGGCCAGCAGCAGCGCGGTTTCGGCGATGCCGATCGCCACCACCATGATGACCTTGCCGGCGAACCAGACCCACTTCGGCATCGGCGTGCCCCGGTAGCGTTTGAGCACGCCCCGGTCCCGTTCGATCGGGATCCAGATGCCGAGGTTCTGGAAGCTCACCGTCATCAGACCGGTCGCGATCATGCCGGTGATGAAGTATTGGGTGAACTTGACCCCGCCACCGATCGTCCCACCGAAGATCGACGCGAAGATCAGGATCATGATGATGGGGAAGCCCATCGTGAAGACCACGGACTCCCGGCTGCGCAGGAACTGGGTGATCTCCAGTCGGCCCTGGCGCAGGGCGAGTGCGCCTGCTGCCGGCCGGCGGCCGCGGCTCGCGGCGACCGGCGTCGCCGGCTTGGTCGTGGTCGTCATCGCGCGTGTCCGATCATGGTGAGGTAGACGTCCTCCAGGGTCGGCCGGGTCACGGTGAGCCCCGGGACCTCGCCGCCGTAGCGCGTGGCCAGGTCGGCCACCAGGGCCGTCGGCGTCGCGCTCTGCGCACTCTCCAGCGTCCCGTCCGGGGTACGCCAGGAAACCGTCGCGAGTGCCTCCTGCCGATTGCCCAGCCGGTTCGGGGCGGCCACCTCGACCAGCCGGCCACCGGCGATCACAGCGACCCGGTCGGCGAGCGCCTCGGCCTCGTCCAGGTAGTGGGTGGTCAGCACGATTGTGGTGCCGGCCGCGGCGAGGTCACGGATCAGCTCCCAGAACTCGCGGCGGGCCTCCGGGTCGAAGCCGGTGGTCGGCTCGTCGAGGAAGAGCAACTCGGGGCGACCGATGATGCCCAGTGCCACGTCCAGGCGGCGTTTCTGCCCACCGGACAGGGTGTGCGTACGGGCCTTCGCCTTGCCGGCCAGCCCGACCCGCTCGATCACCTTGTCCGGGTCGTCCGCGTCGGGATAGAAGCCGGAGAAGTGGCGGATCACCTCGGCGACGGTCAGCTCGTCGAACTCGCCGGTGCCCTGGAGCACGATGCCGACGCGGGAGCGCCAGTCGGCGGCGGGGTGTCGTGGGTTGCGCGAGGAGCGAGCTTGCGAGCCCCGCAGTCGCGACCCGAAGGCAAGCTCAGGGTCCGTGCCGAGCACGGTGACCTCGCCGGCGTCCCGGCGTCGGTAACCCTCCAGGATCTCCACCGTGGTGGTCTTGCCGGCGCCGTTCGGGCCGAGCAGAGCGAACACCTCACCGCGGTGGACGTCGAGATCCACGCCCGCCACCGCGACGTTGTCGCCGTACGCCTTGCGCAGTCCTCGAACGGAGATGGCCAGCTCGTCATCCATGCCGTCCAGTGTGCGCCCTGACCCGGCCGGCCTGGTGCCCCGGGGTGTGGCGGTGCGAGCCACTGCGGGCGCTTCGCGCCCGGTCGTCCCCGACATGGACCTGTGTGGTTTTCCACAACCCGTTTTACTGAACGGTAACTTAAGCTCCAGCCATGGATGAGACGGCATCTTCGGGGCGCCTGCCCGAGCGGGACCGCCCGTGGGTGATGCGCACCTACGCCGGCCACTCGTCGGCCACCGCGACCAACGCCCTCTTCCGCCGCAACCTGGCAAAGGGGCAGACCGGCCTCTCGGTCGCCTTCGACCTGCCCACCCAGACCGGGTACGACCCGGACCACGAGCTGGCCTCCGGTGAGGTCGGCCGAGTCGGCGTGCCGGTGGCCCACCTCGGCGACATGCGGGCGCTCTTCGACGGCCTTCCGCTTGCCGAGATGAACACCTCGATGACCATCAACGCGCCGGCGATGTGGCTGCTGGCCCTCTACGGCACGGTGGCGATGGAGCAGGGCTGGGCCGCCTCGACGCTCGCCGGCACCACCCAGAACGACATCATCAAGGAGTACCTGTCCCGGGGGACGTACATCTTCCCGCCGGCCGCGTCGCTGCGGCTCACCGCCGACATCGTCGCGCACACGCTGACCACGATGCCGAAGTGGAACCCGGTAAACATCTGCTCGTACCACCTCCAGGAGGCCGGCGCCACGCCCGTGCAGGAGGTCGGCTTCGCACTGGCCACCGCCGTCGCCGTGCTCGACGCGGTCCGCGCCTGCGGCCAGGTGCCGGCCGAGCGGATGGGCGACGTGGTGCAGCGGATCTCGTTCTTCGTCAACGCAGGTGTCCGCTTCGTCGAGGAGATCGCCAAGATGCGCGCGTTCGGCGTGCTCTGGGACGAGATCACCCGCGACCGGTACGCGGTCACCGAGGCCAAGCAACGACGGTTCCGCTACGGCGTGCAGGTCAACTCGCTCGGCCTCACCGAGGCGCAGCCGGAGAACAACATCCAGCGCATCGTGCTGGAGATGCTCGGGGTGACCATGTCCCGCGATGCCCGGGCCCGCGCGGTGCAGCTGCCCGCCTGGAACGAGGCGCTCGGCCTGCCCCGCCCCTGGGACCAGCAGTGGTCGCTGCGAATGCAGCAGGTCCTGGCGTACGAGTCGGATCTGCTCGAATATCCCGACCTCTTCGCCGGCTCGCACGTGATGACCGCGCTGGTCGACGAGATCGTCACCGGAGCCCGGGTCGAACTGGACAGGGTGCTGGAGTTGGGCGGCGTGGTCGCCGCAGTGGAAACCGGCTACCTCAAGAGCGCACTGGTCGCCTCGCTGGCCGAGCGCCGCCGTCGACTGGAGTCCGGCGCCGACGTGGTGGTCGGGGTCAACCGGTACACCGAAACCGAACTCTCCCCGCTGACCGCCGCCGGTGCGGGAACCGTCGAGCAGGTCGACGCCGCGGTCGAGGCCGCCGCCGTCGACGGCGTACACAGGTGGCGGGCCGACCGGGACCCGGCCGTCGTCGACGCGGCCCTCTCCCGGCTGCGCGCGGACGCCGCGACCACCACAAACCTGATGCCGGCCACGCTGGAGTGCGTGCGGGCCGGCGTGACCACCGGCGAGTGGGCCGGCGCGCTGCGGCAGGTCTTCGGCGAGTACCGGGCGCCGACCGGCCTGGCCGCCGCCACCGGCAGCGGCGGCGACCCAGGCCTCACCGCGGTCCGTGAGCGGGTCACCGCCACCGCCCGCGAGCTGGGCAGCGGCCGGCTGCGGCTGCTCGTCGGCAAACCTGGCCTGGACGGGCACTCCAACGGCGCGGAGCAGATCGCGGTACGCGCCCGCGACGCCGGATTCGAGGTCGTCTACCAGGGCATCCGGCTGACCGCAGGGCAGATCGTCGCCGCCGCCGTCGAGGAGGACGTCGACCTGGTCGGGCTGTCCGTGCTCTCCGGTTCACACCTGGCCGCCGTGCCGGCGGTGCTCGACGGGTTGCGCGCCGCAGGCAGGGCGGACCTACCGGTGGTCGTGGGCGGCATCATCCCCGCCGGTGACGCGGACACGCTCCGGGCGGCCGGGGTGGCTCGGGTCTTCACCCCGAAGGACTTCGCCCTCACCAGCATCATCGACGACCTGGTGACGGTCATCCGGAGCGCCAACGACCTGCCCTGACCCCCGCTGTCTGTCGCTGCGTCAGCTGTTTGTGTGTCAGCGGCCGGAGTAGGTCATGCAGTCGGCCAGATCGTTGTCCGGGCCGACCTTGATTGACGACGCGTGGCACTCCAACTGCTCGTTGTGCCGGCAGTCGGAGCGCTGGCAGGCGCCCACCTGGGCGACCAGTCCGTCCACGCCACCCCGGACGGGCGACTCGACAAAGGTGTGGCAGTGCGCGTGATCCATGCTGCCGATCGTGATCGCGAAGGCGTGGCAGTCACCCGACTGGTTGTACGCGCACGCGGCGACAACACATTCCTGGACTCGGGGCATCTCCAACGCTGCAGTCATGCCAACCTCCTCTAGGCTTTTGACCCGATCCTAGGCTTCCCCCGCCCCCCAAATCCCCGCAATCCGCCCCGCAATCCGCCCCGCAATCCGCCCCGCGCCCCGCGTCCCGCGTCCCGCGTCCCGCGTCCCGCGTCCCCGCCGGCGTCCGTGCCCGCGTGCGCGCCGGCGTCTCCACCCCACCCGCGCTCCAGTCCCCCCGCGATCTTGCAGTTTCGGTTGCCGATTTGCGGCTTCTTGGGTGGTATAGGGCAGCACAAACCGCTAGATCGGCGAAGTGCTGCATCAGGCCGACGCCGGGGGAGGGGGTGTGAGCCGCATCCGCGACTGATCGACACGACGTCGGCGATGTTGCGGCATCACGTCACCGGGATACCCCAATGTCGGCGATCTGGAGTGGATCTTTCGGTTGGCAGGCCATCTGAGGGCTACCCATGTCGGGCGCTGGGCGGTTTGTCCGGTCTGAGGTTTTCGGGCCTCGCCGACCCGCGTCGTGTGCGTGGGTGGTTTGTCCGGTCTCGGGTGCTCTGGGCTGTGAGCGGCGGCATCCGTGGCCCGGAATCATGGCCGGGTCGGGGTCGTTACATACCCTGACGATCGCAGCACCACGGCCCGACCGCCCCGCGACCCGGGGTTGGAATGCCAGCCCCCGCCCGGTCGTTGCAGTCCCCGCGAACGACCACCCGGCTACCGCCTCCACGAGGGTGCCGATGGATGGGCCACCCCCGGAATGACCCCGGTCCCCGGGTCGTTACATACAGACCTGGCGCCACGAGCCTTGCGCCCGAAGCCGCCACCGGGAATGGCCCCGGCCCCCCGGGTCGCTACACCTGGACCCGGCGCCACAAGCCCCCGCTTGCAGGCCGCCGCCCCGGCGCCACGAGCCCCGCGCTTGTAGGCCGCCGATCCCCGCAGACTTTCCCCCTTGTATGTGCAGCGCCGGACGAGGTGCTCACACCCTGAACCGGCCCCCGTCGGTGCGGGTGTTTCCTACCCCCGAAGGAGCTACCCCCATGAACACGATCATGCGTAAGAGTGTGCTGTCTGTTGCTGGTCTCGCGTTCGCCGGTGGTGTCTTCGCCGGTCCGATCGCCGCGCACGCCAACCCGGTCGACGCCAAGCCCGTCGCGGTCGCCGTGCAGGCCGACAAGCCCGACACGGCCAAGCTGATCCCGCACGGCACCCAGGGCGACCAGTCCCGCATCACCCTCGACGACGAGCAGATCGGTAACGCCAAGGCGATCATCGCCGCCACGAAGAAGGCCGGCCTGCCCGAGCGCGCCGCGGTCATCTCCATCGCCACGAGCCTGCAGGAGTCGAAGCTGGAGAACCTGGGCCACCTCGGCGACATGAACGACCACGACTCGCTCGGCCTGTTCCAGCAGCGCCCGTCCAGTGGTTGGGGTACTCCGGAGCAGATCACCAACCCTGAGTACTCGACCACCGCGTTCCTCACGGGCCTGAAGCAGGTCGACGGGTGGCAGGACATGCCGCTGACCCAGGCCGCGCAGACCGTGCAGGTCTCGGCCTACCCCGACGCGTACGCCCAGTGGGAACAGCAGGCCGCTGACCTGGTTGGCCAGTACTGGAACAGCTGACCACCGCACCACCGCACAACCCGAACGGCAAGACAACCGCTGGCCGGCACCCCGAGAACGGGGGTGCCGGCCAGCGGCATGTCCAGGTGAGCCAGTGTGCGAGGGCCGTACCGTGGCGAACCGTCAGACGCGGAAGCCTGCGGCGCGTGCCGCTTCGCGTTCCCGGCGACGTTCGGAGCGTCGGCGGATGAACCAGTAGATGAAGACCACCAGGCCGAGCAGGACAACGAGCACCAACACCGGCAGGATGATCGCCACCAGGGAGACCACCACGCTGGTGGCGTCCTCGGCGGTGCTGGCGACCGGGGCACCGAACCCGGCGGTGGTTGCGTTGATGACAGGGCGCGCGGCGGACTTGAGCAGGTGCACGCCCAACGCCAGCAGTACGCCGGTGACGACCGGCACCCACTGGTGGGACGAGAAGAAACTCCCCGGGTCGCTGACCGTCACCGTCTCCGACGAGGACCCGGCGCCGAAGGCCAGGCCGCCGGCGGTGGGCCGGACCACGGTCTGCACCACGTCGTTGATGTGGTCGACCACGGGCACCTTGTCGGCCACCACCTCCACGGCGAGCAGCACGGCCAGGATGACGATGACCCAGCCGTTGCCGAGCCAGGTCCAGCCGCTGGGGAGGTCGATCAGGTCGCTGTAGCGGCCGAGGAGACCCAGAATGAGCAGGGGTATGTAGGCGTTCAGCCCCGCTGAAGCGGCGAGACCGGTGCCGGTGAGGACTTCGAACACGGTCTCAGCATTGCATCGACGCGCCAGTGCCGCTCGCTGGCGACTGGTGGGTGCTCGGCTACCCTCGTCGGGTGCGGTTGGTCATTGCGAAGTGCTCGGTGGACTATGTCGGACGGCTCTCGGCGCACCTGCCGCTGGCCACCCGGTTGCTGATGGTGAAGGCGGACGGGTCGGTGTCGATTCACGCCGACGACCGTGCGTACAAGCCGTTGAACTGGATGAGCCCGCCGTGTCGGCTGGAGGAGGCCCCCGGTGTGTGGCGGGTGGTCAACAAGGCTGGCGAGGAGCTACGGATCACCCTGGAGGAGATCTTCCAGGACACCTCGTACGAGTTGGGCGTGGATCCGGGCCTGCGCAAGGACGGGGTTGAGGCGCATCTGCAGGAGTTGTTGGCCGCCAACCCTGGAACGTTGGGCGAGGGGTTCACGCTGGTCCGCCGCGAGTACATGACGGCGATCGGCCCGGTCGACCTGCTGTGCCGGGACGCCAACTCCGGTGCGGTCGCCGTGGAGGTGAAGCGGCGTGGCGACATCGACGGGGTGGAGCAGTTGACCCGCTATCTCGAGTTGATGAACCGTGACCCGCTACTCAGCCCGGTTGCCGGGGTCTTCGCCGCTCAGGAGATCAAGCCACAGGCCCGGGTGCTCGCCAGCGACCGGGGCATTCGGTGTGTGGTCTTGGACTACGACAGGCTGCGGGGCATCGAGAAGGACGAGCTGACGCTCTTCTGAGCTCACCTCCCGTACATCATCTTGATGGCCTTGACGAGCCGGGCCACGTCGGTCGGGGTCCGTTCGAAGGTCATCGACGGCAGTAGTGACCGGGCCCGACGGCGGGTGATCGCCTTGGCGCGGCCGAACTCGCGAAGCCCGTCCTCCCCGTGGATGCGCCCGAAGCCGGAGTCGCCGACCCCGCCGAACGGCAGGGTGGACATGCCAGCGAAGGTCAGGGTCGAGTTGATCGAGGCCATTCCGGAGTGCAGCCGCCGCGCGATGGCCACCGCCCGCCGTCGGCCGAAGACCGAACCGCCCAAGCCGTACGGCAGAGCGTTGGCGCGGGTGATGGCCTCGTCGGCGTCGCGGACCCGGCTGATGGTCAGCGTGGGGCCGAAGGTTTCCTCGCGGACGGCGGCCGACTCCTCTGGGACGTCCACGAGAACGGTCGGATGGACGTACGGCGGTTGCACCGCACTCGGACCGCCGAGCACGACACGCCCGCCCGAGGTGATGGCAGCGTCGATGTGGCGGCGGATCACGTCGAGCTGTCTCGGCATGGTGATCGGGCCGATGTCGCTGCCCTCCGCCCCGACGGTCAGCTGACCGGCGCGGGCCACCACCTTGTCGACGAAGGCGTCGAAGACCGAGTCGACGGCGTACACCCGCTCGATGCCGATGCAGGTCTGGCCGGCGTTGGTCATGCCGCCCCAGACGCACGCCTCGGCGGCGGCGTCCAGGTCGGCGTCGCTGTCGACGATCATGGCGTCCTTGCCGCCGCCCTCGATCAGCACCGGGGTCAGGGTCTCGGCGCAGGCGGCCATGACCTTCCTGGCGGTGGCGGTCGAGCCGGTGAACGCCAACTTGTCGACCCCGGAGCGGCACAGCATGGCGCCCACGTCGCCCAGCCCGTGCACGGCGGTGAACACCGGCTGCTCTGGCACCACCTCGGCGAAGGTGTCCACCAGCCACTGACCGGCGGCGGGCGTGTACTCGCTCGGCTTGAGCACCACGCCGTTACCGGCGGCCAGCGCGTACGCGGCGGAACCGATCGGCGTGAAGACCGGGTAGTTCCACGGCCCGATCACGCCGACCACGCCGTGCGGCTGGTATTCGAGGTGCCCGGAGAACTCGGCGAGGATGAGCCGGGACCGCACCCGCCGTGGGCCGAGCACGCGGCCGGCGTTGCGGGCGGCCCAGTCGATGTGCTCGATCGCGGTGACGATCTCGACGATGGCGTCGGCGACCGGCTTGCCACCCTCGACGTGCACCAGCTCGGCCAACTGCTCGATCCGCTTGGCGAGCAGGGCGCGCCACTGCAGCATGCGTTCGCGGCGGCCCGTGAAGCCGAGCCCGGCCCACCACTCTCCGGCGGCGCGGGCGCGGTCGACGGCTCGTCGCACGTCGGCGTCGGTGGCGACCGGAAAGCGGCCGGCCTCAGCGCCGGTGGCCGGGCTGGTGGAGATCAGCCGACCCGCCTCGATGACCGGGAGACCCGGAACATGCACAGCCGTCATGGCGGAAGTCTAGACCCGAGGATTACTCGCCGGTAGGTCTCCGCCTCGGGG
Source organism: Micromonospora sp. DT201 (assembly GCF_049841575.1). Classification (NCBI taxonomy): domain Bacteria; kingdom Bacillati; phylum Actinomycetota; class Actinomycetes; order Micromonosporales; family Micromonosporaceae; genus Micromonospora; species Micromonospora sp. DT201. Next base: position 560,769 of record NZ_JBNCKP010000001.1, read on the forward strand.
CGGCGGGACCGGCGTCGCACAGGCTCGCCAGATCGTTGATCAGTGCAGCTCAGGGCGTCGGTGACAGATGCGGGCCGCCCGAATCGTCGAACCGTAGGTGGTCAGGAGGCCACGAGGAGCTGACCGGCCGGTTGGTGCTGATAACTACGGTCTGGTGGCAGGCTGACGCGCGGAGTAACGGTGTGGGGTGGAGGGCAGACTGTCCATGGAGGAAAATCCGGAACTTTTGCCGTTGTTGACCGTCGCAGGCGGGCCGATGCGTGGGGCGAGTTTTCGCCTCCGGTTCGAGCCGCAGGTGATCGGTAGGGCACCGACCGGCCACGTTGTCATCGGCGACCCGCATCTGAGCCGTCGTCACGCGGAGGTGTGGCTGGCCCGGGAGGGCCCGTCGCTGCGGGACCTCGGTTCGACAAACGGCACCTGGCTCAACGACCGCCGAATCGCCGAGGTGGAACGTCTCTCCGACGGCGACGTGATCCGGCTCGGCCGCACTGAACTGCGACTGTTCGACCCGGGGGTGGCGCACACCGATCCGGTGGGGCTCAGCTTCGGCCCGTCCCGGCGGGACGTTCGACCGACACTTCCGCTGCCGTTGGCCACGCCTTACCGCGTCCGCGGCTGAGTGTTCGGAACGGCTCTCGTTGTCGCCCCCGCGACAACGAGGGCGCCTGCTCTCACAGGAACGCACGCCGACCCGGGTGCGGCCCACATCTGGGCCGCACTCGGGGTGGCTGTCCGGCACCTGGACCGGCGGAGGCGGGCGTGGCAGCATGCCGCGGATGGAGACCGAGCAGCGGACCGTGACCGCGAACGGCATCACCCAGGCGGTACGGGTGGCCGGCCCGCCAGACGGCACCCCGGTGCTGCTGATCCACGGCAACTGCTCGTCCGCGCTGTTCTGGGAGCCGCTGGTCCGGCGCCTGCCGCCGACGCTGCGGGTGGTCGCCCCCGATCTGCGGGGGTACGGCGACTCCGCGACGGCCCCGGTGGACGCCACCCGGGGCCTGCGGGACTTCGCCGACGACGTGGCCGCCCTGCTGGACGACCCGACACTCTTCGGCGCTCACGACGCCCGCCCAGTGGTGGTCGGGCACTCCCTCGGTGGCGGAGTGGCGATGCAACTGCTGATCGACCATCCGCACCGGGTGGGCGCGTTGCTGCTCGCGGCGCCGGTTTCCCCGTACGGCTTCGGTGGCACCCGCGACCTGGCCGGCACGCCGACCACCACCGACTTCGCCGGCACCGGCGCTGGCACGGCGAACCCGGACTTCGTCGCCCGGCTCGCCGCCGGCGATCGGAGCGCGGACGCCCCGGCCAGCCCGCGCGCAGTCCTGCGAGCCACCTATGTGGCCGATCCTGCCTCGCTGGGCGCCGACGAGGACCTGCTGCTGGACACTGTGCTCTCCACCGCCACCGGGGACGACAACTATCCAGGCACGGCGGTGCCCTCGGAGAACTGGCCGGGCACCGCACCGGGAGATCGCGGGGTGCTCAACGCGCTCGCGCCGACGCACTTCCGGCTCGCCGACGAGTTGGTGGCCGTCGCCGACAAGCCCCCGGTCACCTGGGTACGCGGCGACGCCGACGTCATCGTCTCGGACACCTCGCTGTTCGACCTGGCGTACCTGGGTTCGCTGGATCTCGTGCCGGGCTGGCCCGGCGAGGAAGCCTGTCCGCCGCAGCCGATGATCGGCCAGACCCGCGCTGTGCTGGAGCGGTACGCGGCGGCGGGCGGCGCGTACCAGGAGGTGGTGCTGCCCGGCTGCGGTCACAGCCCGCACCTGGAACGCCCGGGGGAGTTCGTCTCGGAGTTGCTGGCACTGGCCACCGTGACCGCCGCCTAGAGGCCCCGCGCCGCGGTCGGTGAAATTAGCCACGGCGTCTCGACAACCGAGCGTCACGTGGCAGACTCGCGCGCATAACCTTAGCGGCCGTTCAGGGGCCGTGCGGAGTGTCTGGGGAGGCCGGTCGTGGCGCGCGAGTTCAGCACCGTGGGTGTGGTGGGGCTGGGCACCATGGGTGCCGGCATCGTCGAGGTCTTCGCCCGCAACGGCATCGACGTGGTGGCGGTCGAGATCTCCGAGCCGGCGCTGGAGCGCGGTCGGGCCACCCTCACCCGCTCCACCGACCGGGCGGTCGCCAAGGGCAAGCTTGCCGCGGCGGACCGCGACGCCCTGCACGAGCGGGTGCACTTCGCGGCCGGGCTGGACGCGCTGCACTCCGTCGACCTGGTCATCGAGGCGGTGCCCGAGCACCTGGACCTCAAGCAGCGGATCTTCGCCGAGCTGGACCGGGTCTGCCGGCCGGAGACCATCCTCGCCACCAACACCTCGTCGCTGAGCGTCACCGAGATCTCGGTGGCCACCACCCGGCCCAACCAGGTGATCGGCATCCACTTCTTCAACCCGGCTCCCGTGATGAAGCTGGTCGAGGTGGTCCGCACGGTCGTCACCTCACCCGAGGTGGTCGCCGACGTCGAGGCGCTCTGCGCCCGGCTCGGCAAGGTCGACGTCACCATCAACGACCGGGCCGGCTTCATCGCCAACGCGTTGCTCTTCGGCTACCTCAACCACGCGGTCGGCATGTTCGAGTCGCACTACGCGACCCGGGAGGACATCGACGCCGCGATGAAGCTCGGCTGCGGCCTGCCGATGGGCCCGCTGGCACTGATGGATCTGATCGGCCTGGACACCGCGTACGAGATTCTGGACACCATGTACCGGCGCGGCGGGCGGGACCGCCGGCACGCCCCGGTGCCGCTGCTCAAGCAGATGGTGACCGCAGGGCTGCTCGGTCGGAAATCCGGTCGGGGCTTCTACACCTACGAGCGCCCCGGCTCGCCGGTGGTCGTACCGGATGAGGTGACGCCGCCGGCGACGGAGGCTGGGGTCGCCGACGGCGCGCGGGCGATTGCCAAGGTTGGCGTGGTGGGCTCCGGGACGATGGCCACTGGGATCATCGAGGTCTTCGCGAGGGCCGGCTACGAGGTCGTCTCGGTGACCCGTGGCATGGAGAAGTCCGCGACGGTCTGCGAGGCGGTGAAGACCTCGCTGAACAAGGGCGTGGTGCGTGGCAAGCTCGCCGAGGCCGACCGGGACGCCGCGCTCGGCCGGATCAGCTGGTCGGCCACTCTCGACCACCTCGCCGACGTCGACCTGGTGGTCGAGGCCGTGGTCGAGGAGTTGAGCGTGAAGAAGGCGCTCTTCGCCAGCCTCGACGAGATCTGCAAGCCGGGCGTGGTGTTGGCCACCACGACCTCCTCGCTGCCGGTGATCGACGTGGCGATGGCCACCCACCGCCCGGCCGACGTGGTGGGGCTGCACTTCTTCAACCCGGCGCCGGTCATGCCGCTGGTCGAGGTGGTCCGCACCATCCGCACCTCCCCGGAGGCCACCGCCACCGTCCGCGCGGTCTGCGCCGCGCTCGGCAAGACCGCCGTGGTCTGCAGTGACCGGTCCGGGTTCATCGTCAACGCGTTGCTCTTCCCCTACCTGAACGACGCGGTGAAGATGCTGGAGGCCAGCTACTCGACGGCCGACGACATCGACCACGCGATGAAGCTGGGCTGCGGCTACCCGATGGGCCCCTTCGAGCTGCTCGACGTGGTCGGGCTGGACGTCGCGCTGGCGATTCAGCGCGAGCTGTACCTGGAGTTGCGTGAGCCGGGCTTCGCGCCCGCGCCGCTGCTGGAGCACCTGGTCACCGCCGGCTACCTGGGCCGCAAGACCCACCGCGGTTTCCGCGACCACTCGCACCGCTGATCGGGTCAACGCCGGAGGGTTCCGGCCGCGTCTGCATGGTGTGACCTTCGAGGAGTACGTCGCCAGCCGCGGCCCGGCCCTGGTCCGGCTGGCGCGACTGTTGACCGGCGACGAGCACCGGGCCGAGGACCTCACCCAGGACACGCTGTCCCGGGCGTACGTGCACTGGCGCCGGATCGCCCGCGCCGACCGACCCGACGTGTACGTGCGCCGGATGCTCGTCAACGCCAACAACTCCTGGTGGCGCCGCCGGTCAAGCCGTGAGCTGGCCGTCGACACCGTCGTCGACCGCCCGCAGCGCGGCGACCTCGGTGGCGAGGTGGCCGACCGGGACGAGATGTGGCGGCTGATCCTCGGCCTGCCCGACCGCCAGCGGGCGGTGCTGGTGCTGCGCTACTACGAGGACCTCGACGACGCGACCATCGCCCAGATCCTGGGCTGCTCGCCGGTCACCGTCCGCACTCACGCGATGCGGGCGTTCGCCAACCTGCGGGAGCGCTACGGTGCCCCGGCCACGAACGGGAGCCGGCCGTGATCGACCTCGACGACCAGATTGTCCAAACCCTGCGGGACCGCGCCGAGGGCGCCGTGGACGCCGATCGGCTGTTGCGGGCTTCACGCGCCCGGGGCCGCCGCCGCCAACTCCATCGCCGGGTCGCCGCGGGGACCGCGTTGTCTCTGATCGGGGCGCTCGGCGTCGTGGGAGTGACCGGGACGGGCCTCGACGGGTTGTCCGACCGCCTGCCCTGGACCGCCACCACGTCGACCGGGGCCACGCCGGTGCCGCCCCGCGTCGACGGGGTGCCCGGGGCCGCTACCGACCCGGCACTGGTCGGCAGCGATCCGAACGTGCTGCACTTCGGCCTCGACCCGGCCAGGGCCCGCTATCTGGGCTGGTCGGTTGTTCGGGGCCACACCGAGTCGGTACGGCTCAGTGTGCGGGATGACCAACCGGTTTATGTCGAGGCAAGCAGTACGCCGGAACTGTCGATTAGCGTCTCATTCGGCGGCGTCGAGGTTGACGCGACCGCACCGGGCCCCCAGACCTTCGACGGCACGATCCACCCGGCGAGCGGCGGCGGAAGTGCAATGGTCAAGTCGTGGCACCCCGCGCCAGGTCTGTACGCCCGTGCCGTCATCCTGGGGGGGGACCGTGCCGGGCTGGAGCGGGCGGTCGAGGCACTGCGCTGGAACGAGGCCCGCTCGTGCGCCGTGCCGCTGCGGCTCGACGCCCTGCCCGAAGGCGCGCCGATCAACAACTGCTCGGTCGACGTCAGCTCGTACCCGAGGCTGGTCACCTCGAACTTCATCCTCGGGCGGGCGACGACCCAGGTCATGTTCGTGGACTACCGCTACGCGATCGGGGCTGGTACCCGTACCGCGGGGAATCGGGCTGTCGCTGGCCGGCCCGCGTATCTCTCTCCGGACGGGACGACCCTGGATCTGCTCGGCATCCCCAAGACGATGGTGAGTGCCAACTTCGACTGGCAGTGGGAGGGCCGGCGGCCGATCGGCGTCGAGCCGGGCGCGTCCAGCGGCTTCACCGAGGCGGACGCGACGACCGTGCTGGCGGGGGCGCGGGTCGTCGAGGACCCGACCCGCCCGGAGAGCTGGGAGTGATCTCAGCCGTCGGGCGGGCTGGCCGCGAGGTTGTCCCGTCCGACGGACCGTACGCTTGGTGACTGTGAGCCCCCGTCGCAATCGCCCTCGCCGGGACGAGAACGCCAACCTGGACGCCGACCGGGTCCGGCAGGGTGTCGCCTCGGTGCAGCAGTGGACCGACGGCGCCTGGCAGGTACGCGGGATCGGCGCGGGCGCGTCGGTCAAGACGTACCGCTGCCCCGGCTGTGACCAGGAGATCCGACCCGGGGTGGCGCACCTGGTGGCCTGGCCGGCGGACGGCCTGGGTGACCTGACCGACCGGCGGCACTGGCACAGCGGCTGCTGGCGTGCCCGGGACCGGCGTGGCCCGGCGGTGCAGCGCGGTCGAGGCGCCCCGCGCTACTGAGCGACTGCCCGAGGCGCTCCGCGCCTCGGCCGGGCGACCTGCCGGGCGACTCGACCGGGGCGTCTCACGCCGCGCCTTAGCGACCTGGATCACCCTCTTCGTGCCTGGGCGGGCGGCGGTGGTGACTTCGCGACAGACTTGTGCGGTGAGCACAGCGATCCGCGCGTCGTCGATCCTGCCCGGCCGCCGGGAGGACATCGAGCTGCACACCGCCGATGGTCTGCGGCTGGTCGGCGAGCTGGCCCTGCCGGCCGACCGGCCGCCGGTGGCCACCCTGATCTGCCTGCACCCGCTGCCCACCCACGGCGGGATGATGGACAGCCACGTCTTCCGTAAGGCGGCCTGGCGGCTGCCGGCGCTGGCCGACCTGGCCGTGCTGCGGTTCAACACCCGGGGCACCAGCAGCCTGCGCGGCACCAGCGAGGGCGCGTTCGACGGCGCGGTGGGGGAGCGGTACGACGTGGCTGCCGCCATCGAGTACGCGGAGTTCGCCGAGCTGCCCAACATCTGGCTCGTCGGCTGGTCGTTCGGCACCGACCTGGCCCTGAAATACGGCTGCGACCCGGCGATCGCCGGGGCGATCCTGCTCTCCCCGCCGCTGCGTTTCTCGTCACCTGCGGACCTCACCACCTGGGCCGCCTCCGGTCGACCGCTGGTGGCGTTGGTGCCGGAGTTCGACGACTACCTGCGTCCGACCGAGGCGCGGGAGCGGTTCGCCGCGGTGCCGCAGGCCGAGGTGGTCGGGGTGCCGGGCGCCAAACACCTGTGGGTGGGCGACGCGGAGACGGTGCTCGACGAGATCGTCCGGCGGGTCAACCCGGCCGTCGAGGTGCCGCTGCCGACGACCTGGGACGGCCCGATGGAGGCCGGCGACGTCAGCGCGTACGCCGACCGGACGGTGGCCTCGTTCGCAGACACGCCCGTCCCCGGCCCGTCCGCAGGCAAGGCCGACTGACCCGCAAAGCGCGGGTCAGCGGATCTCCTGGCGCGGCAGCACCACCTCGCGCAGGATCAGTTGCAGTGCGGCCACGGTGGGGATGGCGATCAGCGCGCCCACCACGCCGAGCAGCGCCACGCCGAGCAGCGCGGCCAGCAGGGCGGCCACCTCGTTGACCTCCACCGATCGCCGCATCACCTTCGGGTAGATCAGGTAGTTCTCCACCTGCTGGTAGATGAGGAAGAAGACCGCGCAGGCGATGCCGGTGGGCAGGTTGTCGGCGAAGCCGACCAGGCTCACGACCACCGCGCCCAGGGTGGCGCCGATCTGCGGGATCAGATCGGTCACCGCGACAACCACGGCCAGCGCGAACGGGTACGGCAGCCCGACGATCAGCGCGAAGACGAAGGTCGACGCGCCGGCCAGCACCGCGATGCTCAGCGCACCGACCATGTACGCGCCCACCTTGGCCAGGATCTCGTCGCCGATCAGCTGCACCCGCTCCCGGCGCGACCGGGGCACGAGCGAGTAGCCCAGGGAGCGCAGCCGGTTGAAGTACGCCAGGAAGTAGATGGTCAGCACCAGCACGGTCAGCGCCCGGAACACCGTACCGAAGATCAATTGGGCGCCGCCCAGCACGCCACCGAGCGCCCGGCCGATGGTGTCCGCGTTTGCCGCGTTCTGCACCCGCTCCACCACGTCGTAGCGCTCCACCAGGTCATTGACCGTCGGATTGCGGCGCAGCTCCTCGACATAGCTGGGCAACTGGTCGATGAACTCCCCTGACTGGGTGACGATCGGCGGGACCAGCGCCACCACCCCACCGCAGAGCAGCAGCACCACGGTCAACGCGACCGCCGCCACCGCCAGGCCGTGCGGTACGCCCCAGCGACGGAGCCGGACCACTGCCGGGTTGAGGCCGACCGCGAGGAAGAGCGCGATCACCACCAGAACCAGGATGCCGCCGGCATTGCGAATCCCCAGATAGAGGGTGTACGCCAGCAGCACGCCCAGCGCACCGGTGAAGCCGATCAGGAAGCTGCTGCGACGCAGCGGCCGTCCTGGCGTGCCGAACTTGCCGGACGGGACCGCTGGCGGCTCGTCCGGGTCGATGCCGGGAGCGGGGACCGGCACCGGAGGCGGCACCTCGGCCGGTGGTGTTGCGGGCCGGGCTGCCTCGGTCGGTGGCGTCTCAGCCGGTGGGGGATTGCGAGTCACGTCCGGGTCGTCGCCCGACGGGCCGTGCTGCGGCACCAGAACCTCCCGGGTCTGCTTCGGGTCGACCCCCGACCCATCCCCCGAAACCGGTTATACCTGTGAGTCATATTGATGACTCACAGGTATAACACTCGTCCGGTCGAGGTCGAGTGGTCGAAGGCCCGGCGGTCAGTCCTTCTCGATGGTGACCTTGCTGGGCTTGGCACTGCGCTCGTCGGTGGTCGGCTTGGTGGGGCGCTTGCCGTTCTCGCCGGTGCTAGTGATCTTGGTTGGCTTGGCGCCCCGGCCACCTTCGCCCGGAACCGCGGCCACGGTCGGCTCGCCGTCCACCCCGGCGCTTGCCGCCCCGCCATCCACTGTGGTCACCGGCTCGGCAACCGGCCGGGTCGTGGACTGCCCAGCCTCCTCGGTGCTGGCGTTCACCGGCTGCTTGGCGTCGACGGGCTCGGCCTTGCTGGGCGTGCTCTTGCTCACGCCGTCGCCGGCGGCTGGCGCGGTCGGGCCGTCGATCGGGCCGGCGACGCTCTGCAACCGCAGCTCGGCCATCTGCCGCTGGAGCTCGTCGGACTCCTGCCGGGACTTCCAGGTCTCCTGCCGCAGGTCTGCGAGCTGCTGCTGGGCCTGGGCGATCTCCAGCATCACCTGGGCGAGCTGCTGTCGGCCCGCCGCCGACTCCTGCTGGGTGGCCGCCAGGTGCTGCTGAGTGGTGGCCAGGTGCTGCTGGGTGGTGGCCGCGTACTCCTCGAACTGCCGGCGGGAGGCCGCGACATGCTCGTCGGCCTCGCGGCGCTTGTCGCCGGCCTCGGTCTCGGCCCGGCGCAGCAGCTCGGCGGCCTCCGTCTCGGACCGCTGGCGCAGAGCCGTCGCGTCCTGCTCGGCTGCCTGGCGAACCCCGGCCGCGCCCTGCTCGATCTCGTTCTTGCGCGTGGAGTATTCGGTCTCCAGCTCGTTCTTGCGGCCCGTGTACTCGGTTTCCAACTCGTCGCGGCGGGTGGTGAAACCCGTCTCCAACTCCTGCTGACGGCTGGTGAACCCGGTCTCCAGCTCCTCCTGGCGGGACTTGTACTGCTTTTCCAGCTCGTCGCGGCGCTTGGCGAACTCCTGCTCGGCCGTGGACCGCCGCTGCGCCAGCTCCCGGTCGGCCGCCTCCCGACGGGAGTTGACCTCCTGCTCCACCCCGGCCCGCCACGCACCCAGCTCCTGCTGGGTCTGCGCCCGGGTGTGCTGCACGTAAGACTCGGTCTCGGCGCGCATCCGCTGCACATACGCCTCGGTCTCGGCGCGGCTACGCTTGGCCGCCTCGGTGGCCTGCGTGGTCAGCCGCTCCGCCTCCTGCTGCGCCTTTGCGCGGGTGGCCCGCCCGGCCATCGACGCATCGTCGATGATCTGCTTGGCCTCCTGCTGCACCTTGGCGTGGGTGGCGCGGCCAGCCTCGGTCGCGGAATCGGTGAGCCGCTTGGCCTCCTGGAGCGCCTTGGCGTGCACCTCCTTGGCGGCCTCGCGCAGGTCGCTGGCCTCCTGCCGGGCGTTGGCCAACGTCTCGCGGGCCGTCTCACGCAGCTTGGTCGACTCCTGCTGGGCCCGGGCGTGGATCTCCTTGGCGGTGTCCCGCAGCTGGGTGGCCTCCTGCTGGGCCTTCGCCAACGCGTCCTGCGCAGCCTTGCGCAGCTGCGCCGACTCGTCCTTGGCCGACCGCAGAGTGGCGTCCGCCTCGGCCCGCCGGGCGGCGCTGTGCCGCTCCTCCTCCGAGCGCCGCGCGGCGAGGGCGAGCTCAAAGTCCTTCAGTGCCCGCGCGGCCTGCTCGCGGGCCTCCTCGATGATGTGATCGGCCGCGGCACGGCGCGCCTCGATCTCCACATTCGCATCGGACACGATCTGCTCGGCCAGCTCTTCGGCCTGAGTGACGATCGAGTCGACCAGCGGGCCGAGGTGCCGGAACGAGGCCCGGTCAACCACGTTCATCTGCTTGCGCACCTGAGTCAGGTCACGCTGGAGCACCTCGACCTGACCGGCGAGCTTGTGGATCTGCGTATACGCCTGTTCCCGTTCGGAGGCGAGGGTCGCGATCTCGTGCTCGGCACGCGCGACATATCGGTCGACCTGTTTCTTCTCGTACCCCCGCAGAGCGGACTCGAAGCTTGGCTCCGTCGTCACGTCCCCGCCGAGAGCGAACAGTTCCTCGCCGTGCGACATGCCCCCATCCTCACACGCAACAGGCCCTGCTGGGGCGATACGGACGGGCCTTGTGCGAGCTACTTCACTCGGTTTCGGGAAACGCATACGGCGCGAGGCGGCACCGGTTACCCGGTGTCACCTCGCGCCGCCGATGCCCCGACCTGACGCCGCGCGTCAGCCAGCGGTCTCCGCAGGCACCCGCTCCTGACCGCCATCGGTCTTCTTCGCCTCCGGCTTCGCCGCCGGAGCAGGCGACGCCGGCATTCCCGGAACGATGCCGGCGAGCCCGGAGAGCATCTGACCCAGCTGCGAGGTGACCGCATCCTTCTGCCGGGTGAGGTCCTCGACCTCGCGACGGGCCGCCTGCGTGGTCAGCTCCGCCTCGGTGCGGGCCTCGGTCAGCAGGCGCTGCGACTCAGCCTTTGCCTCGTTGAGCGTCTTCTCGGAGTGCGCCTTGGCCTTGTCCACCGTCTCGGCGGCGTTGCGCTCCGACTCGATCCGCCGAGCCTCGGCGCGCTGCTCGATCTCCTTGGCCCGCTCCTGCGCGGCCCGGGCACGCTGCTCGGCCTCGCTGACCATCTTCTGGGTCTGCGCGACCTGGGCGGCGTGCCGCTCGGACTCCTCGCGCTCGGACTTCTCACGCCGCTCGGCCAGCTGGAGCTCCAAGGCCTGAAGGTCCTTGTCGCGCTTGTCCCGCGCATCGGTCAGCAGCTTGGTCGCCTCGGCGCGCTTCTCCTCAGCCTCGCGGGCGGCCTTCGCCCGCTGCTGGGTGATCTCCCGCTCGGCAGTGGCCCGGAGGGTGGCAACCTCCCGCTCGACTGTCGACTTCAGCTCGGCCACCTCGTGCGCGGTGACGGTACGCAGCTGCTTGGTCTCGCGGTCGGCGTCCGCGCGCAGCGTGTCAGCCTCACGGCGGGCCTGCACCCGGACCTCGGCGGCCTCGCGCTCGGCAGCCGTGCGCAGGTTGCCCGCCTCGCGCTCGGCGCTGGCCTTCATGGCCGCGGCCTCGGCGCGTGCCTTGTCGGTGATCTCGCGGGCCTCGAGGCGGGCGGCGGAGAGGATGCCCTCCGACTCGCGCTTGGCCTCATTGCGGTGATCGTTGGCCTGCTCCTCGGCGAGCCGGAGGATCTGCTCGACGCGGGTGCCGAGCCCGGACAGAGTGGGCCGGCTGTTCTCTTCGAGCTGCTTGTTCGTGTCGGTGAGCTTCTGCTCCAGCGCACTCATGCGCTGTTCGGCTTGGCGGAGCCGACGCTGGGCGTCGTTCATCCGCTGCTCGGCCTCGGCACGGGCCTGCTCGGACTGGGTCAGCGCGGCGGTCATCCGGCCGAGGAAGTCATCGACCTGGTGAGTGTTGTAACCGCGCAGGCCGACGGTGAAGTCTGGCTGCGAGTTCGCGTTATCGAAGAACGCGAGAGGGGAGGACTGCTGCTGGGGCATTGGGACATACTGGCAGACGCCCCAGGGTGCTTCGCAAGAGCGGTGCGAAGCTTTCGTGCCCTCTTTACATGGTCAACTGCCGCGATCCGGGGGGCTGGACCAAACGGAGATCTTGGCAGGTCCCGGGCGGGTCGGACGCCACGCAGCGTGACGCAGAAAAGGGCCCCTGGGTAACCCCGAGGCCCTTTGTTCGATCCGGGTGGGTTTTCCGCTAATGGGGCGGAAGAACAATGTTCGATCACCGCATTGGCCACCGAGCGTTCGTCCGTCCGGCCGGCCACCGGGTCGGTGCCTTCGTGCCGGCGGTGCCGGTCAGTGCCCCCGTACCGGCGGTGCCGGTCAGTGCCCCCGTACCGGCGGTGCCGGTCAGTGACCCCGGAATCGGTTGATCGCGTCCTCGTGCCGGGCCCGCAACTCCCCGTCGCGTACGCCCAGTCCGTCGGTGGGTGCGAGGCAGCGCACCCCGACCTTGCCCTGGTGGGCGTTGCGGTGCACCTCGTACGCGGCCTGACCGGTCTGCTCCAGCGAGTAGGTGCGGGACACCGTGGGGTGCACCTTGCCGAGCGCGACCAGGCGGTTGGCCTGCCACGCCTCGTGATAGTTGGCGAAGTGGCTGCCGACGATCCGCTTGAGGTGCATCCAGAGGTAGCGGTTGTCGTACTGGTGCTGGAAGCCGCTCGTGGAGGCGCAGGTGACGATGGTCCCACCGCGCCGGGCCACGTAGACGCTGGCGCCGAACGTCTCCCGACCCGGGTGCTCGAAGACGATGTCCGGGTCCTCACCACCGGTCAGTTCGCGGATCCGCTCGCCGAAGCGCCGCCACTCGTCCGGGTCCTGGGTCTCCTCGTCCTTCCAGAAGCGGAAACCTTCGGCCGCCCGGTCGATGACCAGCTCCGCGCCCATCTTGCGGCACAGTTCGGCCTTCTCCGGCGAGGAGACGACGCAGACCGGGATCGCGCCGCCGCCCAGCGCCATCTGGGTGGCGTACCCGCCGAGGCCGCCGGTGGCGCCCCAGATCAGCACCACGTCGCCCTGCTTCATGTTGGCCCCGTGGTGCGAGACGAGCTGCCGGTACGCGGTGGAGTTGACAAGCCCCGGGCTGGCCGCCTCCTCCCAGCTCAGGTGCCGTGGCTTGGGCATCAGCTGGTTGGCCTTGACCACGGCCATCTCGGCCAGCCCACCGAAGTTGGTCTCGAAGCCCCAGATCCGTTGCTGCGGGTCGAGCATGGTGTCGTCGTGCCCGGCCGCGTCCTCCAACTCGACGGAGAGACAGTGCGCGACCACCTCGTCGCCGGGTGCCCACCGGGTCACCCCGGGGCCGGTGCGCAGCACCACACCCGCCGCGTCCGAGCCGACCACGTGGTACGGAAGGTCGTGTCGGCGGGTCAGCTCGGAGACCCGGCCGTAGCGCTGAAGGAACGTGAAGGTGGGCAGCGGCTCGAAGATGCTGGTCCACACCGTGTTGTAGTTGATCGCGCTCGCCATGACCGCGAGCAACGCCTCGCCCGGTGCCAACTCCGGCGTCGGCACCTCCTGCACGTGCAGCGCTTTGCGCGGATCCTTGTCCCGGGTGGCCATGCCGTCGAACATCCGGGCCTCTTCGGCGCGGACCACCACGCCCCGGTAGCTCTCCGGCACGGGCAGCCCGGCGACGCCGGCGAGCTCGCGGTCCGGATCGTCGGATTCCTCCGCCGCCATGATCGCTTCGAGGATGTCCTGCACGGTGACCTCCGGTTCATCCGCACCCGCACGGGCCCGGGTGCTGCCATCGTCGGCGCCGGTGGGCACGACCGCCATGTCGGCATTCGACACATCCGGCAGGGGTCGTGCTCCTGTGGGGCCGGACGTTACTGAACGGTAGCTAGGCCGGGAAGTCCTCTGTGAAAAACTGCATCGGCCGATGCGTGAAGGTGTCCGGCCGCCCCGCCAACCGCGCACTGACGTGCGTACGGGCCGGCTTTGGCGGCGGGCGACGTCTTTGATCCACGCCGTTTCGGCGATGTGGCGGCATCCGCCGGTGGGGACACCGCCACGTCGGCGATCTGGAGTCGATCACCGCCCGCTGGGCGTGCGGCCCGCTGGGCGGCGCCTCGGCGGGCGCACGGGCCGGCGGCGGGCGGGGTCTCGGCATGCGCGGCCGGGGCAAGGTGGCCGCCGGGGTTGATCCACTCCAGATCGCCGATGTGGCGGCATCCGCCGGTGGGGACACCGCCACGTCGGCGATCTGGAGTCGATCACCGCCCGCCGGGCGTGCGGCCCGCCGGCGGGCGTGCGGCCCGCCGGCGGGCGTGCGGCCCGCCGGCGGGCGTGCGGTCCGCCGGCGGGCGCGCGGCCTCGGCGGGCGCACGGCCCGGCGGCGGGCGGCCTCTCGGGGCGTGCGGCCCGCAGGGCGGCCTCTGGGGGTGCGCGACGGGGTCAGTGACCGAGCGGCGGGCGGCCTCTCGGCGCGCGCGGCAGGCGGTCAGTGGCCAGCGGCGGGCTCGACGAGTTCGACGAGGACACCGCCGGCGTCCTTCGGGTGCACGAAGTTGATTCGCGAGTCCGCGGTGCCGCGCCGCGGCGCGTCGTAGAGCAGCCGCATCCCCCGCGCGCGCAGCGCCGCGCACGCCGCGTCGATGTCCACCACCGTGTACGCGACCTGCTGCACGCCCGGCCCGTTGCGATCGAGGAACTTGGCGATCGTCGACTCCGGGGTGAGCGGTGCGAGCAGTTGCACGCAACCGCCCTCGGTGGTCGGCCCGACGGCCATCATCGCTTCCTGGACGCCCTGCTCGGCGTTGGTCTCGACGTGTACGCAGCGCATCCCGAACGTCCGCTGGTAGAAGTCGATGGCGGCGTCCAGGTCGGCCACGGCGATCCCGACGTGGTCGATCTTGCGAAGGCCGATGTCTGTGACGTAGTCCGCACCGGGCTCGGCGGGGGAGTTCTCAACCATGGCGCTAGTCTGACCGAACAATCGTTAAGGCGTACAGCTCGGCACCCCCTCGGAGGCAGGCATGGCTTCGGTGATCGTCAGCGGCGCGCGGACCCCGATGGGGCGCCTGCTGGGTAACCTCAAGGATCTCCCGGCCACGAAGCTCGGCGGGATCGCCATCAAGGCGGCGCTGGAGCGTGCCGGGGTCAGCCCGGATCAGGTCCAGTACGTGATCATGGGTCAGGTGCTGCAGGCTGGCACCGGTCAGATCCCGGCCCGGCAGGCGGCGGTCGAGGCCGGCGTGCCGATGTCCGTGCCGGCGTTGACCATCAACAAGGTCTGCCTCTCCGGTCTCGACGCGATCGCCTTGGCCGACCAGCTGATCCGCGCCGGCGAGTTCGACATCGTGGTGGCCGGCGGCATGGAGTCGATGACCAACGCCCCGCACCTGTTGATGGGTCAGCGCACCGGCTACAAGTACGGCGACGTGGTGGTCAAGGACCACATGGCGCACGATGGGCTCAGCGACGCCTGGGACTGCTGCTCGATGGGTGAGTCGACCGAGCGGCTCGGCACCAAGCACGGCATCTCCCGTGCGGAGCAGGACGCCTTCGCCGCAGCCAGCCACCAGCGGGCCGCCGCCGCGCAGAAGAACGGCCACTTCGCCGACGAGATCACCCCGGTGGTGATCCCGCAGCGCAAGGGTGACCCGCTGGTGATCAGCGAGGACGAGGGCATCCGCCCGGACACCACCGTCGAGTCGCTCGCCAAGCTGCGCCCCGCCTTCACCTCCGACGGCACCATCACCGCGGGCAGTTCATCGCCGATTTCCGACGGCGCCGCCGCGGTTCTCGTGATGAGCAAGGCCAAGGCCCGGGAGCTGGGGTTGACCTGGCTGGCTGAGATCGGCGCACACGGCAACGTGGCGGGCCCGGACAACTCCCTGCACTCGCAGCCGTCCAACGCGATCAACCACGCCCTGAAGAAGGGCGGCCTGAGCGTCGCGGATCTGGACCTCATCGAGATCAACGAGGCGTTCGCCCAGGTCGGCGTGCAGTCCACCCGTGACCTCGGCATCAGCCCGGACAAGGTCAACGTCAACGGCGGAGCAATCGCGCTGGGGCACCCGATCGGCATGTCCGGGGCGCGTCTCGTCCTCACCCTCGCCCTGGAGCTGAAGCGGCGCGGCGGCGGCACTGGCGCGGCGGCGCTCTGCGGTGGCGGTGGTCAGGGCGACGCGCTGATCATCCACGTTCCGGGCAAGGTCGAGAAGGCGCAGTGAGCGAAGCGGCTGAGCACGTCCCGACAGGGGGCGCCACGTCGGTGCGCCGCAGTCGGGACGTACCGCTGCTGGTTGAGCGGGCCCGCACGGGTGACCCCCGCGCGGTGGCCCGGCTGATCACGTTGGTGGAGAACGGCGACGCGCTGCTGCCGGCGATCGCCGCCGCGTTGGCGCCGTACGCCGGGCAGGCCCAGGTCGTGGGGCTGACCGGTTCGCCCGGGGTGGGCAAGTCGACCACCACCAACGAGCTGGTCCGGGCGCTGCGGGCGCAGGGGCATCGGGTCGGTGTGCTGGCGGTCGATCCGTCCAGCCCGTTCACCGGCGGTGCGATCCTCGGCGACCGGGTGCGGATGCAGGACCACGCCACCGATCCGGGCGTCTACATCCGGTCCATGTCCAGCCGGGGTCACCTTGGCGGGTTGGCTGCGGCTACGCCGCAGGCGGTCCGGGTGCTGGAAGGCGCCGGCTGTGACGTGGTGCTGGTGGAGACCGTCGGCGTCGGGCAGGCCGAGGTGGAGGTCGCCTCGCTGGCCGACACCACGCTCGTGTTGCTCGCCCCCGGCATGGGTGACGCGATCCAGGCGGTCAAGGCCGGCATCCTGGAGATCGCCGACGTGTTCGTGGTCAACAAGGCCGACCGGGACGGCGTCGACGCCACCGTCCGCGACATCCAGGGCATGATCGCCCTCGGCGAGCGCGGCCCGGGGCAGTGGCGACCGCAGGTGGTCCGTTCGGTCGCGGCGCGCGGCGAAGGCATCGACGACATCGCCGCCGCGATCGACAAGCACCGGGGCTGGCTGGTCGAGCACGGCGAACTGCGCCGCCGCCAGGAGGCGCGAGCCGCCGCCGAGATCGAGGCGATCGCGCTCGGCACCCTCCGCGCCCGGATCGGCTCACTGCGCGACGGTACGGAGTTGGCCACGCTCGCCACCAAGGTTGCCGAAGGCGCCCTCGACCCGTACACGGCGGCAGACGAGCTGCTCGCCCAACTCGCTCGCTAAGCGGTCAACGCTCGAAGTCCTCGGGGGGCTGACCAGGTAGTCGGACGTCCAGAAGACGCGTTTCGCGCTGGCGTAGGGCTCGGTGGCCATGACCTGGGTGACCAGGTCCATGAAGGGAACGATGCCGGTCTTCGGCTCGTGTCTGCGCGGCGATCCAGGCGTTGGAGCGACCCCGGGCCGCCAACAGCACGATGATTGCCCGCTGCCGGGCCTCGGCTGGCGGAACATTTGACGTCACATCATTCGAGCCGGAGGTGCTCGACGAAGGTCCGGGGGCCGCGTTTGGCCGGGTGCGGCTCACCAAGACCTTCCAGGGCGGCCTGGCCGGCATCAGTACGGTGAACATGCTGTCGGTGGCCGACATCGAGGGCAGCCCCGCTGCTTATGTCGCCGTGGAGCGATTCACGGGAGAACTCGACGGCCTCAAGGGCTCGTTCGTCCTCCAACACAGCGCACCCGGCAGCCACGGTGAGCAACTCGCGATCCGTGTCGTCCCGGGAACGGGCTCCGGTGACCTCACAGGGATCGTGGGAGCTCTCGAGATCATCCAGTCTGACGACGGCAGCCACTCCTATGTCTTGGAGTACACACTGGCCTGACGCATGCCGGCGTCGCCGTCCTCGCCATTCCCTCTCTCCTCGCGTCAACCCCGAAGGACGTCGAGCGTCGAACCACTAAGCGAAAGGACGTCCATTCCGGACGTAGTAACCCGATGCCGGCGCACGTTCGGAACCCGCCGCTCGTGCGGTCGATCGGCTGCGGCGTGACGCGCGCCCGGAAGCGAAGGTCGCTCCGGTTTTAGTAGGCTCGCGGCGCGTGGCCGGAAGCTGGCTGCCGCGCAGCGGGCTGACGAATCGGTCGGCCCACATGCTTCGGAACCAGGGGAGATGTGATCATGACGGACGCGGTGGAGAACGCCGGTGGAGTGCAGCCCGCGACAGGCGCGGCCCGGGGCGTCACGTCGGTTTCCGACGAGGTCGTGGAGAAGATCGCTGGAGCCGCCGCTCGTTCGGTGCCTGGTGTCGCCGATCTGGGTGGTGACGTGGCCCGGTTCTTCAACAGCCTCCTCGACAAGGTCGGGCTGGACGAGGCGGGCGACGCCCGTCGGGGCGTCTCGGCCGACGTGAAGGGCGGCTCAGCCGTCATCAACGTGGTCCTGGTGATCGATTCCGGGCACGTCGTGGCCGACGTGACCGAGGCGGTGCGGGCCGCAGTTATCGAGGCAGTGGAGAAGTACGGCCTGACGGTCACCCAGGTCAACGTCACAGTGGACGACATCGAGCTGAACCAGCCGGCGGCCGGAGCCTGAGCCGGAGCCTGAGGCGTCAGCGGCCCGAGCCCGAGCCTGAGCCTGAGGCGTCAGCGACCCGACGGTGCAAGGGCTGTCGGGCCGTCCGTTGGCCGTCAACCGGGGACTGCCCGGTGGCACGAGGAGTAGGGGAGTGACTGTGGACCACGAGGCGACGCAGGAGCTGACCACGGCGTCGGTGCCGGCTGGCGGGACGACGCACGTCGCGGACGAGGTGATCGAAAAGATCGCGGTCGCGGCGGCCCGAGCGGTGCCCGGAGTTGTCGAGTTGGGCGGGGACGTCGCCCGGTTCTTCAACGCGGTTCTCGACCGGGTTGGGCTGGATCAGGTGGGCGACGCCCGGCGGGGTTGCTCTGCCCACGTGACCGGGGACGCCGCCGTGGTCAACCTGGTGTTGGTGATCCAAGCCGGCCAGCCGGTGCCGGAGATCACCGGCCAGGTGCGTGCCCGGGTCACCGAGGCGGTCGAGGCGCACGGGTTGCGGGTCGACGAGGTCAACATCCGGGTCGACGACGTGGCGATGGGTGGGCCCGCGGTCCCCTCGGCCTGAGGGGCAGCCCCGCACCGGAGCTGCGGTGATCAATTGATGAGAAGTAGGTCGGGAAGGCTTCGGACGCCTACTTCTCATCAATTGATCATGGCGGTAGCGGTGGTCACGGGCCGACGGGACCCACGGTGGGTCAGCGACCGGCTCACGTTACCCACGGGTACGGCCTGACTTAGCGATCGTTCAGGTGTGGGCTCTACACTCGATGTGCAGTCGAGGACCCGAGGAGGAGCCCTGCTCATGGACGCCGACGAAATCGACGCCGGAAGGGCACGCTGGCAGGCCCGATACGACGCCGCACGCAAGCGGGACGCGGACTTCACCACGCTCTCCGGGATGCCGGTGGAGCCGGTCTACGGGCCACCGGAGGGCAGCGCGTACCCGGGGTTCGAGCGGATCGGTTGGCCGGGCGAGTATCCGTACACCCGGGGTTTGCATCCGACCGGCTACCGCGGGCGGACCTGGACCATCCGGCAGTTCGCCGGCTTCGGCAACGCCCAGCAGACCAACGAGCGCTACAAGATGATCCTCGGCGCCGGCGGCGGCGGTCTCTCGGTCGCGTTCGACATGCCGACGCTGATGGGCCGCGACTCGGACGACCCGCAGGCGCTCGGCGAGGTCGGCCACTGCGGCGTCGCCATCGACACCGCCACCGACATGCAGGCGCTCTTCGACGGCATCGACCTGGCCGACGTCACCACCTCGATGACCATCTCCGGCCCGGCCGTGCCGGTGTTCTGCATGTACCTGGTCGCCGCCGAGCGGCAGGGTGCCGACCTGTCCAAGCTGGACGGGACTCTGCAGACCGACATCTTCAAGGAGTACATCGCGCAGAAGGAGTGGCTCTTCGACCCCGAGCCGCACCTGCGCCTGATCGGCGACCTGATGGAATACTGCGCCGCCGAGATCCCGCGCTACAAGCCGCTGTCGGTCTCCGGCTACCACATCCGCGAGGCCGGCTCGACCGCCGCGCAGGAGTTGGCGTACACCCTGGCCGACGGATTCGGGTACGTGGAGTTGGGCCTCTCCCGCGGGCTGGACGTGAACGTCTTCGCGCCGGGGCTGAGCTTCTTCTTCGACTCGCACCTCGACTTCTTCGAGGAGATCGCCAAGTTCCGCGCTGCCCGCCGGATCTGGGCCCGCTGGCTGCGCGATGTCTACGGCGCAACCAGCGAAAAGGCCCTCTGGCTGCGGTTCCACACGCAGACCGCCGGGGTGTCGCTGACCGCCCAGCAGCCGGTCAACAACGTCGTACGCACCGCTGTCGAGGCCCTCGCGGCGGTGCTCGGCGGAACGAACTCGTTGCACACCAACGCATTGGACGAGACCCTGGCGCTGCCCACCGACGAGTCCGCCGAGATCGCCCTGCGTACGCAGCAGGTGCTGATGGAGGAGATCGGCGTGGTCAACGTGGCCGACCCGCTCGGCGGCTCCTGGTACGTCGAGGCGCTGACCGACAAGATCGAGGCCGAGGCGGAGGAGATCTTCGCCAGGATCCGGCAGCTCGGCGGGGAGGGGCCGCACCAGATCGGCCCGATGACCTCGGGCATCCTGCGCGGCATCGAGGACGGCTGGTTCACCGGGCACATCGCCGAGTCGGCCTTCGTCTACCAGCAGGCCCTCGAAAAGGGCGACAAGAAGATCGTTGGCGTCAACTGCCACGCCGGTACGGTCGCCAAGGAGTTGGAGATCCTACGCATCTCCCACGAGGTGGAGCTGGAGCAGCGCCGGGTGCTCGCCGAGCGCAAGGGCGCCCGGGACGAGGCCGCAGTCCGCGCGGCGGTGACCCGGATGGTCGAGGCCAGCCGCACCGACGAGAACATGATCCCCGCGATGCTCGACGCCGTCCGCGCCGAAGCCACCCTCGGTGAGATCTGCGACGCCCTCCGCGCCGAGTGGGGCACCTACCGCGAACCAGCCCGCTTCTAACCCCCCACCCCACCCCACCCCCGCGATCTTGCACTTACTGTCCCGACAGACGGCGCGAATGTCGCGTTTCGACGGCAGAAAGTGCAAGATCGCGGAGGGCTGGGATGGGGACGACGGCCGGTCTGGGATGGCGGGGTGAGAGTTGCAACGTCGGGGTTGCGGGTGAGCTGAGATCGTCGGCTCACGTGCGAGACTAGGTAACCATGAGCGACCCACGGATCACCTCGTCGATCTTCACCCGCGGCGCGGTCGACCTCAGCACGCTGCGTGGCCCCGCACCAGCCAGTGCCCGCCCCGGCACACCCCCGCAGGGCGGCCCGTCCAACGGCACCCCCGGCGCGCCCACCGCCGGCGGTAACACCGCCATCGTCGACGTCACCGAGGCGACTATCCAGTCCGAGGTGCTCGAACGGTCGATGGCCATGCCCGTCATCGTCTTCTTCGGCGCGGCCGGCTTCCCGGAGAGCGACGAGTTCGCCCCGGTCCTGGAGCAGCTGAACGCCGAGGGTGGCGGCACCTGGGTGCTGGCACGTGTCGACGTGCAGGAAAATCCGCGAATCGCCCAGATGTTCCGGGTCCAGGGCATCCCCATGGTCTACGCGGTCGTCGGCGGTCAGCCAGTCGACGCCTTCTCCGGAGTGGTGCCCGAGGCGCAGCTGCGGCAATGGATTCAGGCTGTGCTCAAGGCCGGCGGTGTGGCCGTCGCCGAGCCGGAGGATCCCCGCCTCGACGAGGCCGACGACGCGCTGATGAGCGGCGATCTGGATGCCGCCGAGCAGGCGTACCGCAAGATTCTGGCCGACGCCCCGGCGGACGCCGCGGCCACGGCGGGGCTTGCCCAGGTCGGGGTGGCCCGCCGGGTGGCCGGCGCAGACCCGGCCACCGCGCTGGCCGCCGCCGAGAGCGCCCCCGACGACGTGGCCGCGCAGTTGCTGGCCGCCGACATCGAGGTGCTCAGCGGCCTGGCCGAGCAGGCGTACGCCCGACTCGTCGGTCTGGTCCGGCGCACCGCCGGAGAGGACCGCGAGACGGTCCGCCAGCACCTGGTTTCACTCTTCTCCATCGCCGGCCCGGATGATCCGGCGGTCGCCTCGGCGCGTCGGGCCCTGGCCAGCGCCCTGTTCTGAGTTCGTAGCACGCCAGCGCGGGCCGGCGTTCCGGCCGGCCCGCCCGACCATCGAGGACGGGAGCTCATGATGCGCCGGATCGCCGTCCTCGACGCGCCGACAAATCTCGGTCTGCGGCCGCCGACGTCCACGTCGGTCCCCGGTTGCGCCAAGGCGCCCGGCGCGCTGCGCGACCACGACCTGCTAGCCCGGCTGCGCGCCCGCGACGCAGGCTGCGTCACCCCAGCCCGGTACGACCCCGGCGACTGGCGTCCTGGCGACGGGGTGTGCCACGCCCGGGAGATCGCCGACTACTCGCTGGCCCTCGCCGAACGGATCGGCTCGATCATCGACCGGGGTGAGTTCCCGGTGGTGCTGGGCGGCGACTGCTCCGTGCTGCTCGGCTCGGCGTTGGCCATGCACCGCCTCGGTGAGGCCGTCGGCGGGCGGATCGGGTTGGTCTTCGTCGACGGGCATTCCGACTTCCGGCACCCCGGCAACGCCTCCTACGTTGGCGCGGCCGCCGGTGAGGACCTGGCCCTCGTCACCGGGCGGGGGCAGGCCGACCTGGCCGCGCTGGAGGGGCGCCGCCCCTACTTCCGCGACATCGACGTGGTGGTGCTCGGCATCCGCGCGCAGGACGAGTACCGGCTCGACCTGCAGGCCGCCGGGATCACCACTCGGCCGGTGCCGGCGCTGCGTGCCGAAGGCGCTGCCCGGACGGCCCAATGGGCGCATGAGCAGCTCGCCGACTGCGCGGGCTACTGGGTGCACATCGACGTGGACGTGCTCGACCCCGCGGTGATGCCCGCCGTGGACGCCCCCGACCCGGGTGGGATCGCGTTCGCCGAGCTGGAGATCCTGCTCGCCGGCTTGGTCGACACGCCGCACTGCCTCGGCGTGGAGCTGACCGTCTTCGATCCCGACTACGATCCGGACGGCTCGTACGCGGCCGAGATCGTCAACACCGTGGTCGCCGGCCTGGCCCCGGTCACCGCCCCGGAAGCGGTGCCGCCCCGACTGCTGTCGGCCCGGCCGACCCCCGGCCCCCGACGCGGTAACGGCCGGACCACGGCCCCCACCAGCAGCCCGCGCCCAACCCCCGACGACAGATCGCAGTACGCCCCAGCCGACCTCCCCGTCGACACCGGCCCGCCCGCCAACGCCGAGCTTGCCAGCCTGCGCCCGGTTGAGCCTGGCGGCCTGCGCTCGGTTGAGCCTTCGGGGGTGCGGTCGGTTGAGCCTGGCGGCCTGCGTCCGGTCGAGCCTGCCGGGGCGCGCCTGGTCGAGCAGCTCGGTGGGCCGACGGCGGATCCGTCTGGTCTGCGATCGGCGGAGCCGACCGGCGACGTCGACGTGGCGGACCGGCTTTCTCCTGGCGGCCTCGCCCCCGCGAAATCGGACCCGCTCGGCATCCTCGGCCCGGTTCATTCGGGGGCGGCCGGCGTCACGGCTGCTGTCGAGCGCGAGCCGGTGGGCCCACCGGCGTCGGCCGGCCCCGGCCTGCTGCGGAGGCCGCCGCCGACCGCGCCCGACGCTGACCACCCCAACGCCGACACGGCCTGATCCCTCTCAGACCCACCCCACCTCGCGAACCCGCTTGATCGACACCAAGTCGGCGATGTGGGGGCGTCTGGTGGCTTGGATGCCGCCAGGTCGGCGATCTGGAGTGGATCACCGACCCGGCCGGCGCTGACAGCGGCAGGTGGTCGGCCCCCGCGCCCTCGTGGCGCGCGGGCTTCAGGTCGGTCAGGTGGTTGGGAGGGCGCGGAGGAAGCGCTCGGCGATCGGGACGGCTGAGGCCGTGCTGGCGCCGCCCTTCTCCACGAATACGGCGAACGCCACGTCACCCCGCCAGCCGACGAACCAGGCGTGGGTGTGGGCCGGGTTGTCGTCGTACTCGGCGGTGCCGGTCTTGCCGTACACCTCGCCTGGCACATCCTTGAGCGCGCTGCCGGTGCCGGTGGTGACCACCTCGCGCATCATCGCGCGCAGCGCCGCGACCGATTCCGGCTTGAGTTGCTCGCCCGCCGGGGCCGGCTTGGCCGGCGCCGGGTCGGTCAGCAGCTTCGGCTGCTCGAACCGGCCTCGGGCGACGGCGGCGGTGGCGCCGGCCATGGCGAGCGGGCTGACCAGCGTGGTGCCCTGCCCGAATGAGGCCGCGGCCTGCTCGGCCTGGCTGCCGCCCGTCGACACCTTGCCGGTGAAGGCGTCGATGCCGAGATCCCACTGACCCTCCAGGCCCAGTGCCCGACCGGAGGCGGCCAGCCCGTCGCCGCCCAGCTTCGGTGCCAGCGAGGCGAACGCGGTGTTGCAGGACTTGGCGAAGTCGGTGCGGAACGGCACCGAGCCGAGCTCGAAGTTGTCCGAGTTCTTGAAGGACCGGCCGTCAACGGTGAACGTTTTCGGGCACGCCACCGGCCCGTCCAGAGTGATCGCCCCTCGGTCCAGCAGGCCCAGTGTGCTGACCATCTTGAACGTGGAGCCCGGCGGCACCTGGGCGGTGAAGGCCAGATTCTCCCCGGCTGGCCCGGGGCCGTTCGCCGCGGCGAGCACCGCGCTGTCGCTGATCCGTACGGCAACCAGCGCGGCTCGGCGCGGCTCGGCGCGTAGTGCCCCGTCGGCCGCGTTCTGGACCGCGACGTCCAACGTGGTCTTCAACGCCTGCCCGGGCTGTGGTTCCCGACGGAACAACTCGGTGCCGGTGGGCTCCAGCTTGCCGCCCTCGGTGGGACGCTCGACCACCACGGTCAGCCCGGTGCCGCCGCGCAGGCGCTCGTCGTAGCGGCCCTGCAACCCGCCGTGCCCGACCAGGTCGCCGGCGACGTAGCGGTCGGGGTGCGCGGCAATGTCGTCGGCCTGCGCCTGGTCGACCGTGCCGAGCACCGCCCGGGCGAACTCGCGGGTCGGCGCCAGGTCGATCTTGTCGGACTGGAACTTGGTGCCGGGCAGATCGTAGATCCGGGGCTTGATCTGCAGGTACGCCTCCTCGCGGAGCGACACCACCTCGACGAAAGCGCCAGGCTCGGCCTTGGTGACCCGCTCCGGCAGGTCGGCCAGGTCGACGGCGGGGACCAGCGCCGGGCGGATCGCCTTGAACGCCGCGTCGAGGTCCTTGACCAGCTTCTTCAGATCGGCGACCCCGTTCGGCTGCACGCCCACCCGGACCACCGGCCGGGGGGTCACGAGCGGTTGCCCGGCAGCATCCAGCACCCCGGCCCGGGTGCCGGCGTCGCGGCGCAGCGCCAAATGGTCACCCTTGGTGAGCTGCTCGTGCATCACCCGGGGCTCCCAGATCACCTGCCACTGATCGTCGTCGCCCTGGGCGAGTCGCACCTCCCGGTCGTACGCCCAGCGGGTCTGACCGGGCAGGTTCCACTCCACCCGGACAGGCGCGGTCGCGATGTCCGCGGTGACCTTCGGCTCGCCGCGACGCGTCAGCGTGGGCGGGGTGGCCGCCAACTCACCGGAGAGTTCCTTGATCTCGCGAGTCACCTCGGCCGACGGCAGCTTGGCGCCGGTCGGGTCGATCATGCCGACCGCCTGGAGATCGCCGCTGCGCCAGCCGGCGAGAAAGGCGTCGACGGTGCTCTGCGGCCCGTCGTCACCCGAGCAGGCAGCCAGAACGCCGGCCGTGAGCAGCACCGCGGTGAGCGCGGCGACCACACGGCGGACGGGGTTCGGCCGGTGGGGCCGGGGGTACGACAAGGGCATGGAGCTGGTCCTTCCGATCTCGGAGCGCTCTCGCACGGTAGTACGTGAACGCCGTCCTGAACGTCCCCCAGGTGGGCGAGCGCGTCCAAAGCCAGTCCGCGCCAGTGTGATGAACATCGCGTGGCGGGGTATCCCGCAGCCGGCCAACCTCGGACCCGCAACGGGTGAAAGGACAAAGTCCCGATCCGGACGTCTGGCCAGTGGTCCGCCGACGAAGGCGCAATACGGTAGGGCCTAGGCTGAGCGGCAGAGTGACCCACAATGCGGTGGGTCGAGGGGAGTGGCACCGATGGACCGGCGTCCGGCGATCAAACCGGAACCCGACCTCCGGCCGGATGACTCCGGCCGGGACGACGACAGCTTCGATTCGGCGACCGACGGAGACGGCTACGGCCGACTCGACACGGGAGTCACCGGGCTGACCGGGTCGAGCATCGACACCATCTACGATCTGGGTCTGCCCACCGAGGCATTGGCCGACGACGTGGAGGACGCCGAGCTCGACGAACCCGTCCCCAACGCGGAGCGCCTGGTGGCCCAGGCCGTCGCGCTCGCCAGGGACGACCACGACGCGGCGACACTTGTCGGCCGTTTCTGGCGGTTCGCCCCGGACGAGGAGCTGGTCGGCTTCACGGCGGAGGAAATGCTCGACGCGGCCCGGGCGCACCGGGACCTCGCCCAGCAGCGAGTGCCTGGCGAGTTGAAACTGCGGATCCACGAGCCGCACGCCGACCAGCACCACACGGTCGTCGAGATCGTCACCGACGACATGCCGTTCCTGGTCGACTCGGTGACCGCCCTGCTCAACTCGTACCACCTGGACGTGCACCTGCTGGTGCACCCGCTGGTGGTGGTCCGGCGTGAGCCGTTGGGTCGTCTCACCGAGGTCTCCGCAGACGTGGAGCCGGACGACGCGATCGCCGGCGACATCATCGAGAGCTGGATGCGGATCGAGATCGACCCGGTCCGGGACGCGGCCGAGCGGGAGCGGTTGCGCCGCGAGTTGCAGCGGGTGCTCACCGATGTGCGGGAGGCGGTGGAGGACTGGCCGAAGATGCGTCAGCGTTCCCTCGCGCTCGCCGACGAACTGGCCTCGGCCCGCACCTCCGACAACCGCCCACCGGTGCCGGAGAAGGACATCACCGACTCGGTGGAGCTGCTGCGCTGGCTCGCCCACGACCACTTCACCTTCCTCGGCTACCGCGAGTACCGGCTGGTGGACGCCCCGGGCGGCGACGCCACCGACCCGGTCGACGGCAAGGCGTTGGAGGCGGTGCTCGGCACCGGTCTGGGCATTCTGCGCTCGGATGCGCCGGATGCCCGGCCGCTGGCGTCGATGACGCCCGAGGCGCACGAGAAGGTGCTGGAGAAGCGCCTGCTCATCATCACCAAGGCCAACTCGCGGGCCACCGTGCACCGCTCGGCGTACCTGGACTACATCGGCTTCAAGATTTTCAACGAGCTCGGTGAGGTGATCGGCGAGCGGCGTTTCCTGGGCCTGTTCTCCACGGCCGCCTACCGGACCAGCGTCCGCGAGCTGCCGGTGGTGCGCCGCAAGGTGGCTGAGGTGCTGGATCGCTCCGGCCTGAGCCGGCGCAGTCACTCCGGTAAGGATCTGATCCAGATCCTGGAGACCTACCCGCGCGACGAACTGTTCCAGATCAAGACCGACGATCTCTACCACGCGGTGATCGGCGTGCTGCGGATGGCCGGCCGTCGGCAGTTGCGGGTCTTCCTGCGGCGGGACGCGTACGGGCGCTTCATCTCCTGCCTGATCTACCTGCCCCGGGACCGGTTCACCACGCAGAACCGGCTCCGCATGCAGGACATCCTGCTGCGTGAGCTGAACGGTGTCGGGGTGGACTACACCACCCGCGTCACCGAGTCGATGCTGGCTCGGGTGCACTTCATCGTCCGTACCGACCCGAGCCGGCCGCCGGGTGAGATCGACGCCGACCTGTTGGCCGAGGAACTGGCCGACGCGACCCGACTCTGGGACGACGACTACCGGCTGGTGCTGGAGCGCAAGCTCGGCGACGAGCAGGCCAAGCACCTGTTCACCCGGTACGCCGACGCGTTCCCGGAGGGCTACAAGGACGGGCACACGCCGTACGAGGCGATGAAGGACCTGGCGAAACTGGAGCTGCTCGAGGAGCCCGGTCAGCTGGAAATGCACCTGTTCCGCAAGCAGCTCGCACCACGGCCCGGCACCCGCGTGCCCGGTGCCGACCTGGCCGAGGCGATGGACGTCCGGTTCAAGGTCTACCGGTACGGCGAACCGATGATGCTCTCCGCCGTGCTGCCGGTGCTGCACTCGCTGGGCGTCCGAGTGGTCGATGAGCACCCGTACGAGGTGGACCGGATCGACGGTCGGGTCTACCTGTACGACTTCGGCCTCATGCTGCCCGAGGGGCACCACGAGTTGGCCGAGGTGCGCCCGCACGTGGAGAACGCCTTCGCGGCGGCCTGGCGCGGCGAGGCCGAGGTGGACCGGTTCAACGAGCTGGTGCTGCGCGGCGGGCTGACCTGGCGGCAGGTGGTGGTGCTGCGGGCGTACGCGAAGTACCTGCGGCAGGCCGGCACGGTCTTCTCGCAGGACTACATGGAGCAGACCTTCGTCGCCTATCCGAAGCTCGCCGCGTTGCTGGTGGAGCTGTTCGAGATCCGGTTCGCACCGGGTGAGCTCAGCGCCGAGCAGCGTAAGCAGCGCAGCGGTGAGCTGGTGGAGACGATCCGGGGTGCGCTGGACGACGTGGCCAGCCTCGATCAGGATCGGATCCTGCGCTCGTACCTGACGCTGATCGAGGCGACCCTACGGACCAGCTTCTACCAGAAGCGCTCCGACGGGCGGCCGAAGGCGTACGTGGCGTTCAAGCTCGACCCGCAGGCCATCCCGGACCTGCCCGCGCCCCGGCCGAAGTTCGAGATCTTCGTCTACTCGCCCCGGTTCGAGGGTGTGCACCTGCGGTTCGGGCCGGTGGCCCGAGGCGGGTTGCGCTGGTCCGACCGTCGGGAGGACTTCCGTACCGAGGTGCTCGGCCTGGTCAAGGCGCAGATGGTGAAGAACACCGTGATCGTGCCGGTCGGTGCCAAGGGTGGCTTCGTGCTGAAGCAGAAGCCGGGTGACCGGGACGAGGCGGTCACCTGCTACCAGGAGTTCGTCGGCGCAATGCTGGACGTCACCGACAACATCGTCAGTGGGCAGATCGTGCCGCCCGTGGACGTGGTCCGGCACGACGGCGACGACCCGTACCTGGTGGTGGCGGCCGACAAGGGCACCGCGACGTTCTCCGACATCGCCAACGAGATCTCCACGGCGCACAACTTCTGGCTGGGTGACGCGTTCGCCTCCGGCGGTTCCGCCGGCTACGACCACAAGAAGATGGGCATTACCGCCCGGGGTGCCTGGGAGTCGGTCAAGCGGCACTTCCGGGAGTTGGGCCTGGACACACAGACCCAGGACTTCACGGTGGTCGGCGTCGGCGACATGTCCGGCGACGTGTTCGGCAACGGAATGCTGCTGTCCGAGCACATCCGGCTGGTGGCCGCCTTCGACCACCGGCACATCTTCCTCGACCCGGAGCCAGAAGCGGCGACCTCGTACGCGGAGCGTCGGCGGCTGTTCGACATGCCCCGTTCCTCCTGGGAGGACTACAACCCGGAGCTGATCTCGGCCGGCGGTGGCATCTTCCCGCGTACCGCGAAGTCCATCCCGATCACGCCGCAGGTCCGGGCGGCGATCGGCCTGGACGACGACGTCACGCACCTGTCGCCGCAGGAGTTGATGAAGGCGATCGTCACCGCCCCGGTGGACCTGTTCTGGAACGGCGGCATCGGTACCTACGTCAAGGCGTCCACCCAGACCAACGCCGAGGTGGGCGACAAGTCCAACGACGCGATCCGGGTGGACGGGCGCAACCTGCGTTGCCGGGTGGCGGGCGAGGGCGGCAACCTGGGCTGGACCCAGCTCGGCCGGATCGAGTACGCGCTGACCGGTGGCCGGATCTTCTCCGACTTCATCGACAACGCGGCCGGGGTGGACACCTCCGACCACGAGGTGAACATCAAGATCCTGCTGAACACCGCGGTGGCCGACGGGGAGTTGACCACGGCCGACCGGGACGAGCTGCTGGCCGGGATGACCGACGAGGTCGCCGAGCTGGTGCTGCGGGACAACTACGACCAGGCTCGGGCGATCAACAACGCTCAGGCCCAGGCTGCCTCGCTGCTCCCGGTGCACCGCCGGATGATCAACGAGCTGGAGCGCTCAGGCGCGTTGGACCGGTCGCTGGAGGCGCTGCCGCCGGACGAGGAGTTGGCGGTCCGCAGCGAATCCGGCCTGACCGCGCCGGAATTCGCGGTGCTGCTCGCGTACGTGAAGATCGTCCTGGAACGGGAGATCCTCACCGAAGGGTTGGCGGACGAGGAGTGGACGACCGAGGTCCTGGTCAACTACTTCCCGACGCCGATGCGTGAGCGGTTCGCCGACCGGATGGGCCGGCACCGCCTGCGCCGGGACATCGTCACCACGGTGCTGGTCAACGAGGCGATCAACCGGGGTGGCATCTCGTTCATCTTCCGGGTCGTCGAGGAGACCGCCGCCAGTGCCGCGGACGTGATCCGGGCCTACGTGGTGGTCAGCGAGGTGTTCGGGCTGCGCGAGCTGTGGGACGCGGTCGAGGCGCTGGACAACAAGGTCGCACCCGAGGTGCAGACCAGCGTCTACCTGGACACCCGCCGGCTGCTCGATCGGGCGGTGCGGTGGCTGGTCTCCAACCGGCGCTCGCCGATCGACGTACCGGCCGAGATCGCCCGACTGCGCGACGGGGTCACCCGGCTGTTGCCGGGGCTGGAAGACCTGTTCTACGGCAACGAGCGGCAGGGCATCGCGGCGCACATCGACTCGATGACCGATCGCGGGCTGCCCCGTGACCTGGCGGAGCAGGCGACCCGGCTGATGTACAGCTTCGGCCTGATGGACGTGGTGGAGACCGCGAACAGCAGCGGGCGGGACGTCAGCGAGGTGGCCTCGGTCTACTTCGTGCTGTCCGACCTGTTCCGGGTGGACTCGCTGCTGTCGAAGATCTCCCTGCTGCCTCGGGAGGACCGCTGGCAGACGCTGGCCCGGATGGCGCTGCGCTACGACCTGTACGCCGCGCTGGCCGCGCTCACCGCCGAGGTGCTCGGCTCCACCCCGGAGGACCTGCCGCCACACGAGCGGGTGCAGCAGTGGGAGCAGTCGAACGCGACCTCGATCCACCGCGCCCGACGGGCGATGGGGGAGTTCGACGAGTCGCGGGCGGATCTCGCCGCCCTGTCGGTGCTGCTGCGCCAGATCCGCACCCTGGTGCGGACCTCCGCCGCGGCCGCCTGAGTCAGGTACGCCGGACGCGGTCCGGCCGGTCGGGTCACCCCGACCGGCCGGACCGCGTTTCGTTAGTCGCGAGTCACCCCACCAGGCTGGCGAAGACGACCACGTTGTCCTGGTAGCTCTTGGCGGTCTCGTCGAACTGACCACCGCAGGTGACAACCCGCAGGCTGGGCCGATCGCTGGGCCCGTACACCAACTCGGTGGGGAAGGCCGTCTTCGGGTACGACTTCACCGAGTCGACCTTGAAGGTGGCCGCCAGGCCGTCGGCCCGACGCACGGTGACGGTGTCGCCGGGGGTGAGCGCGCCGAGGTCGAAGAAGACGGCCGGGCCGAGCTTCGCCGAGTCCACGTGCCCGACGATGACCGCGTTGCCCGTCTCGCCGGGGCTCGCACCCGGCTCGTACCAACCAGCCTGGTCGGCCTGATCGAGCGGGGGGACCTGGACGGTGCCGTCCGGATTGGTGCCCAACGACATGATCGTCGCATCGACACCGATTCGGGGGATCTCGATGCTGGTCGGTGCGGAGCGCGCCAGCCCGGCCGGCGCACTTTCCTGGCCGACCGGCTGCCCGTCGACCGGCGGGAGGTCGGTGGCGGTGGCCGGCGGCACGGTGACCTCGGGGCCGGCCTGGGCCAGCGGCTGCGGCGGTCGGGGAGCGGGCGTGTCCTTCAGAGCGGCGCCGATCATGCCGGCACCGATCATGGCCATGGTGACGACGACGGCCGCGCCGGCGGCACGCCACGGTCTCCCGTGACGGCCGCCGGCCCGTGTCGTCGTCACGTCAGACGAGCGAACCATCGGTCCGCCGACGACGCATCAGCACGATCCCGCCGAGCGCGGCAGCGCCGAGCAGGCCCGCCCCGCTGGTGGCCAGGCCACGGTCGGTGCCGGTGCTGGCGCCACCGTCACCGCCGTCGACACCGCCGTGCGGCAGCACGACGAGCTCGCCCTCGCCGCACGAGCCCTTGAGCTCGTAGCGACCCGGCTTGGCGTCCTTGTCGACCTTGGCCTCGCCGTAGTAGACGAACTCCCGCTCCTCTTCCCAGCGGTCCTCGTCGGAGCCGTACTTGTCCTCGTCCTTGGACTCGCGGCCCTCGGAGCCGTATTCGTCGGAGCCGTGGCCCTTGGACTCCCAGCCCTTGTCCGAGCCGTACTCGTCCGAGCCGTACTTGTCCTCGTCCTTGGACTCGCGGCCCTCGGAGCCGTACTCGTCCGAGCCGTGGCCCTTGGACTCCCAGCCCTTGTCGGAGCCGTACTCGTCCTCGTGCTTCGAGCCCTTGTCGGAGCCGTACTTGTCTTCGTCCTTGGACTCCCAGTCCTTCTTGTCTTCGTCCTTGGACTCCCACTCCTTCTTGTCTTCGTCCTTGGACTCCCAGTCCTTCTTGTCTTCGTCCTTGGACTCCCAGTCCTTCTTGTCTTCGTCCTTGGACTCCCAGTCCTTCTTGTCCTCGTCCTTGGACTCCGACTCCTTCTTGTCGCGGTTGTCCTCCGCGTCCTGGGCGTGCTCCTCGCCCTTCCAGTCCTTGCTGTCCTCGTCGTCGTAGGCGTCGGCAGCGGCGCCGCCACCCTGACCGCCGTCGGCGTAGGGCTGCGAGTCGTCCTTGCCTTCTTCGCCCTTGCCCTCGTCGTCCTTGCCTTCTTCGTCCTTGCCCTTGTCGTCCTTGCCGTGCTCGTCCTTGCCCTCTTCGCCCTTGCCCCCTTCGCCCTTGCCCTCGTGGTCCTTGCCCTCTTCGCCCTTGCCCTCTTCGCCCTTGCCCTCGTCGTCCTTGCCGTGCTCGTCCTTGCCGTTCTCGTCCTTGCCCTTGTCGTGGTTGGCGGAGTCCTCCTCCTCGCCCCACTTGCGGTCCTCACCCCGGTCTTCTTCCGCCGGCTTGAGCTCGACCTTGCCGGTGACCTTGGACCACACGTATGCGTGCTCCTGCCGATCCGGGCAGATCTCGAGGAGCTTGACCTCGTCGCCGGCCTTGACCACGTGGGGCTTGGCGTAGACCTTGCCGTCGTGGTCCTTGCCGTCGTCGTGGCCGTTGGCGTAGGCGATCCCCGGTGCGAACACCAGGAGCGACGCGCCGCCGAGCGCGGCGCCCGCAACGACCTTCCCGAGCATCTTCTTAGCCATGACCTGCGTCACTCCATCCCTGTTGTCCTGAGCCCGGCGACAACCGAGCTAAGACCGACGTTAGACCGTTTCATGACTTATGAAGTGAAAGATTCGCGTTTTGACCTTTGATCCAAATAAGAGATGAAGAGGTGCTACGCGGCTTTCGGGGCACCGAGCGCCGTCTCTGGCACCGCAGGCCGCTTGCGGATGCCGCACGGTGTTCTGCGTTCGGCGTGCCCGGCGACCCCCGCTCATCCGGTAGTGGCGGCGGCGGTCTCGTTACGTGCCGCTCGGGCGCGGTCGGAGGTATCGTCCGAAACGGATCCGGGGGGGACCCCCGCCGCAACGCATCGAGCCATTGCCATGGAAGCGCTCCCATGCGAGAATCGGCGAACGCGGTTCGGGGAGCCACACCGCGCAGGCAGGCAGTCGAGGGCACCCGGTTTACCGGGGCGACAACCCGCCGCCAGAGGGCCGGCAATCACGCCGGTTGTGCACCACCACCACCACCATCGCCCGTCCGGGTCGGGCGCCCCCCAAAAAAATCCCGTGGCGCCGGCGGCCGTCCGTGCAGGACGCCCACCGGGCCGTCTCGCCGGGCCGTACGCGAGCCCGGTCTCGCCCAAGGAGATCAGTGGCATGAATGTGTGGAGAAGGCTATCCGGCCCACGCCGGGGCCTCGCGCTCGCCGGCGCGGGCGTCCTGGTCGCCGGCGGGTTGGTGACGATCCCGGTTACCGCGGCGCAGGCCGCGACGCAGTGCGACGTCGCCTACTCGACCAACGACTGGCCCGGCGGCTTCACCGCGAACGTCACCATCAAGAACCTCGGTGACCCGATCAACGGTTGGACGTTGGGCTGGACCTTCCCCAACTCCAGCCAGCGGGTGCAGCAGGGCTGGTCGGCCGAGTTCAGTCAGTCCGGCAGCCAGGTGACCGCGCGCAGCCTGTCGTACAACGGCAACCTCGCCACCGGCGCGTCGACGAGCATTGGCTTCAACGGCGCCTGGAGCGGCAGCAACCCGAAGCCGACCTCGTTCACCCTTAACGGCGTCGTCTGCAACGGCGGTACCACCAACCCGACCACGGTGCCGCCGACCACGGTGCCGCCGACCACGGTGCCGCCGACCACCGTGCCGCCGACCACCGTGCCCCCGACCACCGTGCCGCCGACCACCACGCCGCCGGGACAGAAGGTCGACAACCCGTACGCCGGGGTGCCGGGTTACGTGAACCCGGAGTGGAAGGC
The DNA here is from genome assembly GCF_049841575.1 of Micromonospora sp. DT201. NCBI lineage: Bacteria > Bacillati > Actinomycetota > Actinomycetes > Micromonosporales > Micromonosporaceae > Micromonospora > Micromonospora sp. DT201. The sequence continues at coordinate 594,824 of NZ_JBNCKP010000001.1, forward strand.
CAAGGCGAACGCCGAGCCGGGTGGAAGCCGGGTGTCCAACAACCCCACCGCCGTCTGGCTGGACCGGATCGCCGCCATCAACGGCACTCCGAACAGCAGTTCGAACGGCGCGTTCGGGGTGCGGGAGCACCTGGACGAGGCGCTGCGCCAGGGCGCCGGCTACATCCAGTTCGTGATCTACAACCTGCCCGGCCGGGACTGCTCCGCGCTCTCCTCCAACGGTGAGCTGGGCCCGAACGAGCTTCCCAAGTACAAGGCCGAGTACATCGACCCGATCGCGGCGATCCAGGCCGACTCGAAGTACCGGAACCTCCGGATCATCAACGTCATCGAGATCGACTCGCTGCCGAACATCGTGACCAACACCTCGGGTCAGCCGGGCGGCACGGTCATGTGCGACACGGTCAAGGCCAACGGCGCGTATGTCAACGGTGTCGGCTACGCCCTGGCCAAGCTGGGCGCGATCGGCAACGTCTACAACTACATCGACGCCGGCCACCACGGCTGGCTCGGCTGGGACTCGAACTTCGGCCCGACCGCCGACATCCTGAAGACCGCCGCGGTCGCCTCCGGCAGCACTGTCAACAACGTGCACGGGTTCATCACCAACACCGCGAACTACTCGGCGCTCACGGAGCCGTACTTCAAGGTCACCGACAACGTGAACGGCCAGACGGTGCGGCAGTCCAAGTGGATCGACTGGAACTTCTACGTCGACGAGTTGTCCTTCGCCCAGGCGTTCCGTACCAAGCTGATCTCGGTCGGCTTCAACTCCAACATCGGCATGCTGATCGACACGTCCCGCAACGGCTGGGGCGGCTCCGCCCGGCCCACCGGCCCGGGTGCGACCACCAGCGTGGACACCTACGTCAACGGTGGTCGGATCGACCGCCGGGCCCACGCCGGCAACTGGTGCAACCAGGCCGGTGCCGGTCTCGGTGAGCGGCCGCGGGCGAACCCGGCGACGGGCATCGACGCCTACGTCTGGGTGAAGCCTCCGGGTGAGTCGGACGGCTCCAGCAAGGAGATCCCGAACAACGAGGGCAAGGGCTTCGACCGGATGTGTGACCCGACGTACGGCGGTAACGCCCGTAACGGCAACAACCCATCGGGTGCGCTGCCGGACGCGCCGATCTCCGGTGCGTGGTTCTCCGCCCAGTTCCAGGAGCTCATGCGTAACGCGTACCCGGCGCTCTGACCGGATCGCCTCCGCACCCACCTGCCGCCGGCAGTAGGTGAGGCACTGCCGGCGGCAGGTTCCCCCGGGTCCCCGGCCCGACCGTCACAGGTCGGGTCGGGGACCCCCCATGGCCCGGTCAGGGCACGGTGCGCTCGATCGCCGCCCGGCCCTGCTCGGCCAGGTCACGGCGGGCCTTGTCCAGATTCTCCGGGGTGAGGTCCTGCCCGCGGGCCATCACCAGGTCCTCCGGCTCCCAGGGTTGCTCCGCTCCGGTGCGGATGTTGTCCCCGCCCGCGCCGGTGCCCGTCCCGGTCGCCCCGGTGCCGGCGGCGTACGGGTCGCCGATCAGGTCGTCGGTGTCCGGCGCGAGGTCGTCCGGTCGGGTGCGGGGCTCGGAGAAGGCCGGGGTGTCCTGGTCGGGGCCACCGCCGGTCCGTAGCTGCGTCACGGTGATGTCATCATCCACCGCTGAGGCCACCTCCGGGCTGTCCTCCAGCGGCGGTTGGCGATCGCGATCGGTCATGGTGTTGCCTCCTGCGTCCGACACGGTGCCTGATGCCCCTCGCGTACCCCCTCGTGCCGTGCTCATGCAGCAGGGGTCACCGGTCAGGTGCCGGGTTGCTGCTCATTGGGGGCCGGCGGCTCCGCCGGGCGCCGCCACTGCCAGAGCAGCATGAGCAGGCCGAAGACGAGCATCACCAACCCTGCCCAGAGGTTGATCCGGACACCCTGGGCCTTGTCGATCTCGGCCCCACTGTCGAAGATGCCGATCAACGTCACGATGATCCCGTACGCCACGAAGAGGCCACCGATCACCCGACGGATGTCGAACAACCGGGCGGCGGCGGAGCGGCGCTGCTCCGCCTGCGTCTCGTCGATCAGCGGGTCCTGTGCCGGCTGGTCGTCGTTGCTCATCTGCCGAGCCCCTTTCCTAGAAGACCGGGATGTAGAAGAGGGCGGCCAGCGCGACCGCGATCACGCCGAGCAGCACGGGGGAGCGGTACCAGACGGCGTCCCCGGCGAGCACGTCGCCCTTCAGGTCGACGCCGCCCATGCCGTAGACCAGCCCGCGCAGCTCCTCGTCGCGCTTGGGAGCGGTGAGAGGGGTCAGGATCGCGGCGACGATCGCCACCGTGACGAACGCGATGCCGGCACCCCAGAAGCTCTCCTCCAGGTCGGAGTTGAAGCCGATCACACCGCCCTTGTAGAGCAGGTACGTCGCCAGCGACGCCAGGGTGCCCAACAGCAGCGACCAGAAGCCGGCCAGGGCGCTCATCCGCTTCCAGAACATGCCGATGATGAACGTGGCGAACAGCGGCGCGTTGAAGAGCGAGAAGAGCGCCTGGATGTAGTTCATGATGTTGCTGAACCCGGCCGCGATGAACGCGGTGCCGATCCCGACCACCACGGCCGCGACCGTCGCCCACCGGCCGATCCGGAGGTAGTAATCGTCCGGCCGGCCGGGTCGGATGTATGCCTGCCAGATGTCGTAGGTGAAGACGGTGTTGAAGCCGCTCACGTTGGCTGCCATACCGGCCATGAACGAGGCGAGCAGACCGGTGACCGCCACCCCGAGCACGCCGTTGGGGAGCAGGTCGCGCATGAGCAGCGGGATCGCGTTGTTGTACTGCAGGTCGCCGCTCTGGGCGCCCAGACCTTTCACCGTGACCAGGGCGACCAGGCCGGGAATGACCGTGACCAGGGGAATGAACAGCTTCGGGTACGCGGCGATGATCGGCGTACGCCGGGCGGCGCTCATGTTCTTCGCCGACAGCGCCCGCTGCACCTCGGCGAAGTTCGTCGTCCAGTAGCCGAAGGAGAGCACGAAACCGAGGCCGAAGACGATGCCGATCCACTGCGCGCCCAGCGGGTTGGCGGTGCTGCCCGTGTCCTGCCAGGCGTGCAGGCCCGCCTCGCCGAGTTTGGAGTCGCGTACCGCGTCCATCAGGCCGTTCACCCCGCCGACCTTGACCAGGCCGATCACGGTGACCGGGATGAGGCCGGCCAGGATGACGAAGAACTGGAGCACCTCGTTGTAGATCGCCCCGGACAGACCACCGATGGTGATGTACGCCAGCACGATCGCCGCGCCGACCACGACCGCGGTCCAGAGCGGCCAGCCGAGCAGCGCCTGCATCACCAGGGCCAGCGCATAGAGGTTGACGCCGGCGATGAGCACCTGGGCGACGGCGAAGCTGAGCGCGTTCAGCAGGTGGGTTGGGCGGTTGAACCGCAACCGCAGGTACTCCGGCACGCTGCGGACCTTCGAGCCGTAGTAGAAGGGCATCATCACGATGCCCAGGAAGACCATCGCCGGCACCGCGCCGATCCAGTAGTAGTGGACCGTCATGACGCCGTACTGGGCACCGTTCGCGGCCATGCCGATGATCTCCAACGCGCCCAGGTTCGCCGAGACGAAGGCGAGACCGGTCACCCAGGCCGGCAGGGATCGGCCGGAGAGGAAGAAGTCGACGCTGGTCCGGATCGCCCGGCGCGCGGCGATGCCGACCCCGAGGACCGTGACGAAGTACAGCGCAAGAATCAGATAGTCCAGGCCGTTCATGTTGAGCCGAAGACCGCCGCCGTCCATCTCCGTCACCCCTCGTCCCGACGTCCGCACTGGTTTGACGCGCGCCCTATTACCCCTGTGCGGACGGTTTCACGCCTCGATGCGGGTTGGGCTGTTTCGGGTGGATTCGGACGGTATGGCGGGTTCGGTTGATCGCTCGCAGCCCAGCAGCGCGTCGGTCGGGGGTCGCGTCGCTCAGGGGCCACTGATCTCCCAGCGCAGGAACGCCCCGGCCGACTGGCCGGGGCGCCCTCGGGGTGCGTCGCTCAGCGACCCAGTACGCGGTCCAGGAAGTCCCGGTACCGGCGTACCGCCACGCGCAGTTGCTCGGTGTCCGTCGAGCCGGCGTCCTGCCACCCGCCCAGCGTGTTCTTCTGCGCGGCCAACGCCGAGGCGAGCGCCTGGATCGCCTCCTCCACCAGCGACTGCGCCTCGCCGGCGGCGGCATTCGGATCGTCGACGAAGCGCAACTGCACGTCCCGCCAGCGGTCCCGGAAACCCTGCGCCGTGTCCGCATCCAGCAGCGTGGCCGGCTCGGCCGCGACAGTTGACCCGGCGGGGCGTGACGTTCCGGCGGCTCCCAGCGACGTGCCGTCGCCCTCGGCGGTGACCGGCTCGCCGTCCGCGTCCGGATCGACCATCTCCGGTGTCGCGCTGCCGTAACCGGTCGCGCCCGCGGCCTCCGCGTCCGGGTCGGTCCCGGGGGCGGCATCCCGACGGTGCAACTCGGCCGTGGGGTCGGCCCGCAGACCTTCGCGCTCGCCGTCCTCGGCACCGTCGCCCGGCCGGGCCGTCCGCTCGGCCCTGGGGTCCGGCTGATCCTGCGGGCGCGGGCTGGCCAGCGCGGAGGCGGCCACCGCGTCGCCCACCGTGGTAGCGCCGAACGCTGTCGGGAGTGGGCCTGGCTCGTTGAAACCGCCCTCGTCGGTGGACCGGTCGTCCCGCCGATGGCGCGGGTCGGAGTCGTCGGCGCGCTCGTCGTCGGCCGGGTCGTACCCGGCATCCCGTTCGGTGTTGTTGGTCCGCTCTTCTGCGATGGTCTGGTCGTCGAAGGTGCCTCGGTCCTCCAGGGCATCCTCAGGAAGGTCCGAGCGGCCGGTCCGGTCGCCGGCGGGCGTTACCGGGACGGGCGCGGACCGGACGGCCTCCGGATGGTCGTTGCTCACCTGCTGCTCTTCCTGGCGCATCGGTGGCCTCCTCAGCGGCTCGTGGCGTCGTGGTCCGGGTGGTGGCGCTGTTCGGGCGTACGGTGGTCGACCGGCTCCTCGCCGAGCAGGTCGGCGAAGAGCGCCCGGTAGTGCACGACCGCCTGCCGCAGCTCCTCGGTGCTGGCCTCGCCCCGGGAGTTGCGCAGGTGGATGTCGTGCGCGTCGCGGTAGTTGGTCAGCGTGCGGGCGTGCTCGACGGAGAGGTGGGCGAGCTGGTCGGAGAAGTCCCCGGTCGGGTAGCCCTGCTCCTCGATGAGCCGGGTGACCAGAACGTCGGCGTCGCCCACCGTCTCGCCGGGCGAGTCGATGAAGCGGACCTGGAGTTCCTCCCAGGCGGCGCTGTAACGGGCCCGGGACTCCGGGCTGAGCGGGGTGAGCGTGAGCTCGGCGTGCCGGCGTTCCCGGTCGCGCAGTTCGCGCTCCGCGGCGGACCGGCTGTCCTGCTCCGCCACCATCCGGTCGTACTCCGGCCCGAACCGGTTGCGCAGCGCGCGACGGCGGCTGAGCGACCGGGCGGCCACGGCCAGCACCGCGACGATCACGAGCACGACGAGCACGATGACGATTACCTGCGTGGGCGACATGGGCTCCTCCTTCGTTACCTGGTATTCCCTCCGCGCACTGATCGCCAATCCCGATCCGGGGTACTTTCCTTGCCGCCGGCTAAAACTGGACTCATTCCAGAAACATCGGATCCGTCCCGCCGCACGGCGAATGCCCACCGGCCCGCCAGCGGAGCGTTCACGGCACATCTCGGAGCGTCGATGTCGGCGCGACAGGCGGTAGTGCAACCGCCCTTGATTACGTATCCTGCCCAAGGCGCCCGCGCCGGTGCCCGGCGTTACGCCGGGCGCCCAGCCGGCCGGCGCGTTGCCCGGCGGTGCCGGCGCCCCTCCTGCCACCCCTGTACGGGCGAGGTCTGATGAAAACCCGCGACTGGCCGATCCGCTCGAAGCTGACCGCGTTGGTCGTCGCGCCGGTGACCGCGCTCCTGGCGCTGTGGATCTTCGCGACCACGCTGACCTTCGGCCCCGCCCTGAACCTGCTCTCCGGCCGCACCCTGCTGTACGACCTGGGTCGCCCCGGCGAGGTCGTGGTCACCGAGTTGCAACGCGAACGTCGGCTCTCGGTGGTGCAGCTCGCGGGCACCGCCGAGCTGCCCGCCCTGACCGAGCAACGCGAGCGCACCGATCGGGCGGTCACCGAGCTGCGCCGCCGGGTCGACGGGGAAGCCCTGCGCGACGCCGCGGACGACCTGCTGGAAACCCGGGTCGACCACCTGGTCACCGCCCTGGCGGCACTGCCGGCCGGCCGGGAATTCATCGACGACCGCAAGGTGGACCGGGCCGGCGCGATCGGCCTGTACAGCGGCATGGTCTCCGCGGCCTTCCAAGCGTTCGCCGGCATGGCGACCCTGGCCGACCCGGACCTCAACCGGCAGGCACTGGCGCTCACCACGTTGGGCCGCTCCCGGGAACTGCTCGGCCAGAGCGACGCGCTGCTGGCCGGAGCGCTCACCTCCGGCCGGTTCGCCGAGGGGGAGCACACCCAGCTCGTGCAGGCCATCGGCAACCAACGGTGGCTCACCGAGAGCGCCGTGGCCGACCTGCCCGAGGCCGGCCGAGTCGCGTACCAACGGTTGACCGAGGGCGAAGCGTTCACCCGGCTGCGCACGATGCAGGACGCGCTGGTCGCGGCCAACCGGACCGGCCGGCCGCCGGTCGACGCGGCGGCCTGGCAGGCCAGCCATGACGCGGTGCAACAGCAGTTACGCGAATTCGAGCTGGCCGAGGCCGACGGACTCACCGACCGGTCAGTGCCGATGGCGGTCCGCATCCTGGTGCGGCTGGCCGCCGCCGGCGTGCTCGGGCTCGTCGCCGTGGTGGTCTCGGTGCTGGTGGCGCTGCGGGTCGGCCGCACACTCGTCCGGCGGCTCAGCGGCGTCCGCACCGCCGCGCTTGAGCTGGCCGAACACCGCCTGCCGGACGTGGTGACCCGGCTGCGTCGCGGCGAACAGGTCGACGTCGCCCGCGAAGCACCCCCGCTGGAGTACGGCAACGACGAGATCGGCGAGGTCGGGCGTGCCTTCAGCGAGGTGCAACGCACCGCCGTCCAGGCCGCGGTGGACGAGGTCACCCTGCGTCGCGGGCTCAACGAGGTCTTCCTCAACATCGCCCGACGGAGTCAGAGCCTGGTGCACCGTCAGCTACACCTGCTGGACCGGATGGAGCGGCGAGCCGAGGACCCGGACGAACTGGCCGAGCTTTTCCAGGTCGACCACCTGGCAACCCGGCTCCGCCGGCACGCCGAGGACCTGGTCATCCTCGCCGGCTCCGCGCCCGGCCGCGGTTGGCGAAACCCGGTCGCGATGGTCGACCTGATCCGCGGGGCGATCTCCGAGGTCGAGGCGTACGACCGGGTGGACATCACTGCCGCCCAGCCGGCCGGCGTGCTGGGCCGGGCAGTCGGCGATGTCATCCACCTGCTCGCCGAGCTGGTCGAGAACGCCACCGCCTTCTCCCCGCCGGACACCCGGGTCACCGTCACCGGCGCGCAGGTGGCCAACGGGTACGCCCTTGAGATCACCGATCAGGGGCTGGGCATGTCCGACGCGGCGCTGGAGGCGGCCAACACCCGGCTGGCCAGCTCGCCCGAGTTCGATCCGGTCCAGAGCGCCCGACTCGGCCTGTTCGTGGTGGCCCGGCTGGCGGCCCGGCACGGCGTACGGGTGCGGTTGCGCCCCTCCGGGGAGGGCGGGGTGACCGCCGTGGTGCTGATCCCCACCGACCTGGTCACCGCCGAGCCGCCGGCCGGCCCCGACCCTGCCACGCTGCCTGCCGCGTCGGCCGACCCGGGCCGGCGGTTGGCCCGGACGGCTCGCCGGGGCACCGTGCCCCGCCCCCGCACCCGCCCGCCCACAGCCCCGCCCGCCGTCGCAGCACCGCCTGCCCCGCCCAGCGGCGCAGGGACCTCGGGCACGTCGCCGGTCATCGAACTCAGCGATGCGGCGTCCTTCGAGGAGCCGGCCGACGAGTTGGACGGCCTGCCCCGCCGGGTGCGACGCCACGCCCCCGCAGCTCAGCCCCGGTCGACCGTCGGCGACACCCCGACGCCCCGATCTCCTGAGGAGGTGCGTCGGGTGATGGCCGCTCTGCAGGCCGGCACGGCTCGCGGACGCGCCACCGTCATCGTGCCAACGGCTCCGGCCGGGCAAACTGGTCCGACCGTCCCAACGGTCCCCGCGGCACCGGCCGCTCCGGCGAAACCGGCCGCACCTGCGGCGCAAACCGATCCGGCGGTCCCGGCGGCCCCTACCAACCCGGCGACGACCCCCGAAAACCCCGACCGCAACTGAGAGGGACGCCTAGTGCGGCATTCGACGAAGCAGAGCGCCGGCCTCGACTGGTTGCTCGACGAGCTGGTGCAACGGGTGCCGGCCGCCCGGGAGGCCGTGGTGCTGTCCGCGGACGGCCTGCTGCTCGGCTGCTCGGCCGAGTTGGAGCGCTCCGACGCAGAGCACCTCTGTGCGCTCGCCGCCGGCTTCTCCAGCCTGGCGCGGGGCGCCAGTCGGCACGTGGACGGCGGCCCGGTCCGGCAGACCGTGGTGGAAATGGAGGCGGCGTACCTCTTCGTCACCGCCGCCGGACAGGGTGCCTGCCTGGCGGTGGTGAGCGACGCGGACGCGGACATCGGGTTGGTCGCGTACGAGATGGCGATGCTGGTCATCCGGGTGGGGGAGAGCCTTGCCGCGCCGGCCCGGCAGTCGGTGGGACCCGGTGCTGCGGACTGAGCCGCCCGGGCCGCAGCACGAGTGGCTGGACGGCGACGCCGGCCCGGTAGTGCGCCCGTACACCCTCACCGGAGGCCGGGTACGCTCCGCCGTCGACGGTTTCAACCTGGTCGCGTTCGTGCTGGCCGGTTCGGACGTCGACGCGGCGAGCCATCCGCACCTGCTCCCGGAGCACCGACGGCTGGTCGCGTTGGCCCTCCGGCCGGTGTCGGTGGCCGAGTTGGCGGCCGAGCTGGACCTCGCGGTCGGTGTGGTCCGGGTGCTGCTCGGTGATCTCCTGGCTGAGGGCCTGGTCGCGGTGCACGAGCCGCCGGCCGCCGGCATCCTTCCCGACGACGACATCCTCAAGGCGGTGGTCAGTGGACTCCGTGCGCTATGACCAGGTGAGCACCAGCACCACGATCCCGCTGGCACTGAAAATCCTCATCGCGGGAGGCTTCGGGGCTGGCAAGACGACGTTGGTGAGCGCCCTGAGCGAGGTCCGTCCGTTGCAGACCGAGGAGGTGTTGACCGGCGCTGGGATCGACACCGACGACATCTCCGGGGTGGAGGGGAAGTCGACCACCACGGTGGCGATGGACTTCGGCCGGATCACCATCAACGACGACCTGCAGGTCTACCTGTTCGGCACCCCGGGTCAGGATCGGTTCTGGTTCCTCTGGGACGAGTTGGCCTTCGGCGCACTCGGCGCGGTGGTGCTCGCCGACACCCGTCGGCTGGCCGACTGTTTCCCCTCCATCGACTATTTCGAGCAGCGTGGCATCCCGTTCGTGGTGGGCGTGAACTGCTTCGACGACTCCCGCCGTTTCAACCTGGAGACCGTACGCCGGGCGCTCGACCTCGACCCGGACGTGCCGATGGTGCTCTGTGACGCCCGGGACCGGCAGTCCGGAAAGATGGTGCTGATCTCCTTGGTCGAGCACGTTGCCCGGCAGCGCGGGGAGGCGGTGCCGGCGGCCTGACATCCCGGGCGCAAAGCCGGTTAACGGGCCGGCAATGCGGGCAGCCTCTGGTTGGATCAGCGGAGGATGCCGGCGGAGGAGTTGGACGTGAGTGGTCAGGGTGAGGTCGTCCACATCGGGGGTTACACCGCGCAGAGTGGTGGGCGGGGCAGCGGCATCGTCGCCGCGCGTCGGGACCCGACGACCGGGGCGCTGACCCCGCTCGGCACGGTGGCGGTCACTCCGTCCCCCTCCTTCCTGGCGCGGCACCCCACCCAGCCGGTGCTCTACGCGGTCAACGAGCTGACGGACGGGGAGATCAGCGCCTGGCGGGTCGGGCCGGACGGCGAGCTGGATCCGCTCGGTCGACGATCGACCGGCGGTGCGGAGCCCTGCCACCTGGCGGTGCTGCCTGACGGCGGCCACCTGGTGGCGGCCAACTACGGCAGCGGCAGCGTCGCGGTCTTCCCGCTCGACCAGCAGGGAGTGCCCGGAGAGCGCACCGACCTGGTGGTGCACGAGGGGCACGGCCCTGACCCGGAGCGGCAGGACCAGGCGCACGCCCACATGGTCAACCCGGGAGTGGGTCGGGGGCCGCTCTTCGCGGTGGACCTCGGCACCGACTCGGTCTACCGGTACGACCTGGACGACGCGACCGGGCGACTGGTGCCCCGTGCGCCGCGGATCCGCACGACGCCCGGCACCGGGCCCCGGCACCTGGCCCGCCACCCGGACGGACGGCGCTGTTACCTCGTCGGCGAGTTGGACGCCTCGGTCACCGCGTACGAGCTGACCGACGACGGCGCGTTGCACCAGCGCGGTCGGGTCGAGGCGAGCGAGCGATCCGGTCATGTCCAGCCCTCGGAGGTCGCGGTCGGCCCGGACGGCCGGTTCCTCTATGTCGCCAACCGTGGGGTGGGGACCCTGGCGGTCTTCACCCTGGCCGGGGAGCTGCCCGAACTGGTGGCCGAAGTGGACACCGATGGCGGGTGGCCACGGCACTTCGCGCTCATCGGGGAGCACATCTACGTCGCCGATGAGCGGGCGGACATGGTGCGGGTCTTCCGGCGCGACGCAGACACGGGCGTCCCCGAGGCGGTCGGAGAGCCGGTGCCGGTGCCGAGCCCGACGTGTGTGCTGGCGTGAACCCCGGAGTCGAGACGCGAGGACAGCGCTGAATTCGCAACACCATGAGGCTGCTGTATCACTCCGCGTTGCCAAATAGTGATCAACTGTTTCTCCTGCGTAACTTTCGGCCGAATGGATGTGGCAGAGGTGGCACCTTGTACGCAAGATGGTCACCGTGTCAGCTGGCCGCCATCGCATGCGTTCGAAACTCCACCTAGTAGCCGCCGCCGCGACGGCGACGGTGCTCGTCGTCACGACCGGTGTGTGGTTCGGCTATCGGGAGTTGATCCAGCCCAGCTGCTCCGGGGAGATCCGGCTCGATGTTGCGGTCGCCGCCGAGCTTGCGCCCGCGGTCGACGCGGCCGCGTCCCAGTGGGTCAAGGACGGCGCTGCGGTAGGCCCCACCTGCATCCGGGTCGACGTTTCCGCGTCCGACCCGGTCGACGTGGCCGCCGTGGTGGCGGCCAAGCACGGCGCTGTCCTGGCTGGCGTGGGGCAGGCCAGTGGCACCGCCGTCAGCCCCGACGTCTGGGTGCCCGACTCCTCGACCTGGCTGCTGCGGTTGAAGAAGGACGCCACCGCGTTCGCTCCGACCAACGGCGCGTCCATCGCGCGTAGCCCCATCGTCGTCGCGATGCCCGAGCCGACCGCCACCCGCTTGGGCTGGCCGGACAAGAAGTTCACCTGGACCGGCCTGCTCAATCAGGTCAACAACCCGAGCGCGCCTCTGCGCACCGGGATCGTCGAGCCGACCCGTGACGCGGCCGGGCTGTCCGGCCTGCTCTCGTTGACCTCGGCAGCCAGCGCCGCCGGCGGCAACACCCAGCGCAACACCGTTGGTGCGCTCCGGGCACTGGCCACCGGGCGTTCCTCGCTGCGCAACGACCTGCTGGCCCGCTTCCCGACCTCCAAGGACGCGACGTCCATCGCCAGCGGTCTCGGCGCGGCGGCGCTGTCCGAAGAAGACGTGATCGCGTACAACAGCAAGGAACCGCCGGTGCCGCTCGCCGCGCTCTACATGGAGCCGGCACCGATGCCGTTGGATTACCCGTACGCGGTGCTGCCCGGCATCGAGCCGAGCAAGGCGTCGGCGGCCCGGGTGCTGTTCGAGCTGCTCACCGGCCCCACCTTCCGCGACCGGCTCGCTGCGCAGTCGCTGCGTGCACCGGACGGCAACTGGGGCGACGGCTTCAAGGCGCCGCAGGGTGCCCCGAGCCCGTCGGGTGGCGCACCGACCGCACCGGCGACCGGCGGCGCCGCCGCGGGTGGCCTCGACCCGGCTGCCATCCAGCGGGTCGTCTCCAGCTGGTCGATCGCCACCCAGCCCGGTCGGATGCTGGCCGTCGTTGACGTCTCCGGCTCGATGAAGGAAAAGGTTCCCAGCGCCAACAATCGCAGCCGGGAGGAGGTCACCGTGGAAGCGGCCCGCCGTGGCCTCGGCCTCTTCGACGACTCCTGGTCGATCGGCCTGTGGACCTTCTCCACCAAGCTGGTCGGCAACCTCGACTACAAACAGCTGGTCGGCATCGGGCCGCTCTCCGGCCAACGGGCCCAACTGGAGGCGGCGCTCGACACCGTCACGCCCTCCAGTGGCGACACCGGCCTCTACGACACCGTGCTGGCCGCGTACCAGGCGGTGCAGGAGGATTGGCAACCCGGCCGGGTCAACTCGATTGTGCTGTTCACCGATGGTGAGAACGAGGACGACAGCGGCCTCAACCAGCAGCAGTTGCTCGCCAAGCTCAAGCAGATCGCCGACCCGGATCGGCCGGTCCAGGTCATCATGATCGGCATCGGCGAGGGCGTCAGCAAGGCCGAGCTGGAGTCGATCACGAAGGCGACCGGTGGCGACGTCTTCGTCACCAAGGACCCGAGCGAGATCGGCAGCATCTTCCTCAGTGCCATCGCACGGCGTCCGCCAGCACCTCGCTGAGTCGACGCTCAGACGTCAAGGGCCTGCCGTACCGGCGATCCGGTACGGCAGGCCCTTTTTGGCGGCCAGGTCGAAGAAAAACTGACGGCAATACGTCCGAAGCAATCGGCTGCCATGGTTGTCGGGGCAGGATGTCGACTGTGCCGGCATAGTCGGTCCGCCTCCGGTCCGACCCGTTGACCGGGGCCATCCTGTAAAGAGTGGGAGGGCCGGTGACCGCGGCGACACTGTTGACCCCCGCCACGTCGACGGAGCCGACCGGCCGCCGTGCCGGGCTGGTGGAGCGCGCCGACGAACGATCATACGTTCGGGTTCTGGTGGTGCTGGACACCACCATTCTCATCATCGCGCTGCTGATCGGATACGTCGCCCGCTTCGGTGACGGCGAGCCGACCGCCTCGGAGATCCCGTACGTGCTGATGGCCCCCGCGTTGGCGCTGGCCTGGCTGATCTCGCTCAAGGCGCTCGGCTGTTACAACGACCGGGTGATCGGCTATGGGGCGGACGAGTACCGGCGGGTCAGCTCCGCAAGCCTGCGCCTGGCCGGTGCGGTAGCCATCATCGGCTACGTCGCCGACCTCGGCGTGTCCCGGGGCTTCCTGGGCGTCTCCTTCGCGGTGGGCACCGTCGGGCTGGAGATGGTGCGGTTCGCCGCCCGCAAGCGCCTGCATCGAGCCCGGCGGCTGGGTGGCGGCTGGTCCCGCCGGGTGCTGGTGGTCGGCGACAACGCTCACGTGTTGGAGTTGGTGCAGACGCTGCGCCGCGAGCCGTACGCCGGTTACCAGGTCGTTGGCGCGTGCATCCCGGACGCGCTGCTCGCGCCGGTGGCGCAGCGGCTGGGCGACGTTCCGGTGGTGGGGTCGTTCCGGGGCATCCCGGAGGCCGCCACCGCGATCGGCGCGGACACTGTCGCGGTGACCGCCTCCGGCGAGCTGACCGCGACCCGGCTGCGTCGTCTCGGCTGGCAGTTGGAGGGGACCGGCGTCGACCTGGTCGTGGCACCCGCGCTGACCGACGTTGCCGGCCCACGGATCCACACCCGCCCGGTTGCCGGCCTGCCGCTGATCCACGTCGAGGCACCCGAGTTCCGCGGCGCGCGCAAGCTGGTGAAAGGGCTCGTGGACAGGTCCGCCTCGTCGCTGGCGCTGGCGCTGCTGCTGCCGCTGATCGCGTTGATCGCCCTGGCCATCAAACTGGACAGCCGGGGCCCGGTGCTGTTCCGACAGGTCCGCGTCGGCCGGGGCGGTGAGGAGTTCGGCGTGTTCAAGTTCCGCACCATGGTGGTAAACGCCGACGCGCTGCTCGCCGAGCTGACCGTGCGCAACGAGACCGACGGTCTGATGTTCAAGATGCGCCAGGACCCCCGGGTCACTCGCGTCGGCCGGCTGCTGCGCAAGTGGTCGCTGGACGAGCTGCCGCAGCTGGTCAACGTGCTGTTGGGTCAGATGAGCCTGGTCGGGCCCCGCCCGCCGCTGCCCTCGGAAGTGGCCCGCTACGACGGCGACGTGGCCCGGCGGCTGCTGGTCAAGCCTGGCATGACCGGCCTGTGGCAGGTCAGTGGCCGCTCCGACCTGAGTTGGGAGGACGGCATCCGGCTCGATCTCTACTACGTGGAAAACTGGTCCCTCGCCGCCGACCTCTCCATCCTCTGGAAAACCTTCGGTGCGGTCCTGAACGGCCGCGGAGCCTACTGACTACCGACCACTGCCGGTCACGGTTGTGGGCCGGTCCAGTCCAGGCAGACGACCACCGCGTCGTTGACCAGGTCGCCGGCCACGAATGCACGCAGATCACCGATCAGGGACCGGACGGCGTCCAGTGGCGCCATCGGTCCGGTTCGCCGCAGGAACCGGTCCAGTGCCGTTTCGCCGTAGCGCGTGTGCTGCCCGGTGGCCTCCAACACCCCGTCACTGACGACGAAGATCCGGTCGCCGCGCTCCAGGGGGAACTTCTGCTCGTGGTAGTCGGTTGCCTCGAACATGCCGAGCGGGAACTGCGCCTCCAGGGGCTGCTCGATGACGTCCCCGCCGCGCAGCAGGACCAGCCGGGGTGAGCCGGCGTCGACCACGGTCATCACCCCGGAACGCAGGTCCAGCTCCATCAGCAACGCGGGGAGGTGCTGCTCGCCCCGGTACAGGTCGTAGAGGGCCTGGTCGGCAAGGGCGGTCTGGTCGGCCAGGCTCAGCCCGGCCCGGCGGGCGTTGCGCAGCGCGTGGGTGGCCAACGAGGTGAGCAGGGAGGCGGCGACACCCTCACCGGTGCCGTTGATGGTGGACAGCCAGAGTCGCTGCCCGTCGTCGGACCAGTCGAAGCTGCCGCCGCGTACCGCGTACGCCGGCTCCAACTGCCCGGCCAGGCTGAACGAGGGTCGGATCCGGCTGCGGCCGGGGAGCAGGTCCCACTGCATCTCCGCGGCCAGAGTGAGGCGCTGGGCGCGCCGTGCGGCCCGGTAGACGTCGGTGCCGGCGGAGACCGCCGCCAACTCGTGGGCAAGCGCGGTGGCGATCTCGGCCAACGCGACGAGGACCTCCCGGTCGTCCGGCACGGGCGACAGGCACAGCACGCCTCGCCGCTCGCCACGCATGGTGACCGGGAACCAGGCGGTGCCGTCGGCGAGTATCGGCGACTGGTGGTCGAAGGCGCGCCAGGCAGGGTGCCCGGGGCTCGTGATCGGATCACCCTCGGTGAGCGGCAGGAGCTCCGAGAGCCGGTAGTCGACCTGGTACAGCTCGACGTCGTTGATTCCGTACGACCGGACGAGCACATCCCCGACACCGCCGACGAGCCGGTCGGCTGGTGTCTCGTTCAGGGCACGTCGTGCCTGATTGACCGGTTCGCTCATCGTCACTCCCTTGCTCAAAGCTCGCCGACCAGTGGGTTCGGAGTAGTCTCGGGCCACCATGACCGAACTGAACGGTCCGACGGACCCCGAGACGAGTATGGCTGCCGTGCTGGATCAGGCGGCCGCTGCCCTGTTGGGCATCTGGGAATCCGCCCGAGAGGGGACCGCCAACCGCGTTTCCGGTGCTCAGCTACGGGCGGTAATGGTGGTGGAGCAGCACGACGGGATCAACCTGCGTCGGCTCGCCACCCGGCTCGACATGCTGCTCAGCTCCGCCAGCCGCCTCTGCGACCGGTTGGTCGCCGCCGGCATGCTGGAGCGCGAGCCGGGCCGCTTCGACCGGCGGGAGATCTCGCTGCACCTCACCCCGGAGGCCCGCCGACTCCTCGCTGAGCTGCGGGCCGACCGTCAGGCGCAGCTCGCCACCGTGCTGGCCGCGATGAGCCCGGAGGGCCGCGACGCGTTGCTGAGCGGAATGCGGGAATTCGACGAGATCGCTCGCCGACAGCAGGCACAGAGCGCGCCGGCGACGGGCGAGTCGACGGGGCACGAGGGGGACCGGCCGGACGACCCGGACCGGCCCACTGGGCGTTCGGAGGACTGGCCGCTCGATTCAGACCGGCAGACCCGCACAGTGTGGGGCGGCCCGGAACGATCGATCGGCACCACCCGGGAGTGGCCGGCTGGCGACCCGCCGGTGGCACGGACCGCCTGATCGGAGCGTTCGGGCCGACACTCCGGCCCGGTCGTGTGATCACACCGGCACCGACGCAGCGAGCGCGGGTCGTCGATCAGCCGGATCGGGCCAGCCAGCCGGCGGGCTGGGCGACGATCCGGCGGGCCACCGAACCGGCAGCACCCACCGCGGCGGCCTCCGCGCCGAGCGTCGACGGCCGGACCGTGACCGGCGACCAGGCGGCGGTGAGCACCCGGCCGGCGATCTCGGCCAGCACCGGCGGGCACAGCCAGGGTGCCAGCGCTGCGTAACCGCCACCGAGCACCACGGTGTCCAAATCGAGCAGGTTGACGACGCTGGCCACCGCGACACCGAGCGCCGTCCCAGCGTCGTGCAGCGCCCGCAACGCGTCCGCGTCGCCGGCCTCGGCCAACTCGGCCAGTCTTGCCGTCGCGGTGTCTGCGGGAAGCTCCGCCTGGGCCAGCCCGGCAGCGGCCACGATCGCCTCCTGGCCGGCGTACTGCTCCAGGCAGCCCTGCCCGCCGCAGCGGCACGGACGGCCTTCGGGGTGGACCGGGAGGTGCCCGATCTCGCCGCTCCAACCGCGGACGCCGCGAAACAGGGCCCCATCCAGCACGATGCCGGCACCGATGCCCACTTCTCCGGAGATGTGCAGGAAGCTGGACGGGCCGGGCGGCCGAGAGTGCAGTTCGCCAAGTGCGGCGAAGTTGGCCTCGTTGTCCACCATCAGTGCCGGGACGCCGGGCACCTGCGCGATCAGCGGAGGATGCTCGGCGAGCAGCGCGGGCACCGGCACGTCGCGCCAGCCGAGGTTCGGCGCGAGCCGGACCATCCCGGCGTCATCCACCAGGCCGGGCACCGCGAGCGCGGCCCCGACCAGGGTGAGGCCCTGCTCGGCAGCGTCGTCGCGGGCCGCCCCGGCCATCTCGACCAGCTGGGCGAGGGCGTCTGCGGGGGCCACCGGTCGCAGGTCGGCGCGGTGCACCGTGCGGTGCCGGACCTGGCCGGCGAGGTCCACCACGCAGACCGTCAGGTAGTCGACGTTGACCTCCAGGCCGAGCCCGGCCGGCCCCTGGTCGGCCAGGACCAGCCCCCGTGCCGGGCGGCCGGCACCGGCGCGGGGTGCCGGGTCGGACTCGCTGACCAACCGGCCGGCGAGCAGGTCCTCGACCACCGCGGAGACCGTGGCTCTGGTCAGGCCGGTCGCGGTCGCGAGGTCAGCCCGGGACGGAGGTCGGTCGGCCGCGGCGATCCGGCCGAGCACCAGGGCGAGGTTGAGCTCGCGCAGACTGCCCTGACGGACGGCGCCGGCCGGGGCGTGGGTGAGGCTCACCCCTTGACAGTGCCATACGGCGGGCAAATAATTCAATGGCTGAACAAATAGCGGACAACACCACCCCGGAGGTCGCTCATGGCACCCCGTCCCACTCCCGCCGACAAGTTCTCCTTCGGGCTCTGGACCGTCGGCTGGCAGGCCCGCGACCCGTTCGGTGACGCGACCCGTCCCGAGCTCGACGCGGTCGAGGCAGTGCACCGGCTCGCCGAGCTGGGCGCGTACGGCATCACCTTCCACGACGACGACCTGATCCCGTTCGGGGCCGACGCCGCCACCCGCGACCAGCACATCGCCCGGTTCCGCAAGGCCCTCGACGAGACCGGCCTGGTGGTGCCGATGGTCACCACCAACCTCTTCACCCACCCCATCTTCAAGGACGGCGGCTTCACCAGCAACGACCGCGACGTCCGCCGGTACGCGCTGCGCAAGGTGCTGCGCCAGGTCGACCTGGCCGCCGAGCTGGGTGCCAGCACGTTCGTGATGTGGGGCGGCCGCGAGGGCTCCGAGTACGACGTCGCCAAGGACGTCCGTGCCGCGCTGGACCGCTACCGCGAGGCGGTGGACCTGCTCACCCAGTACTCCATCGACAAGGGCTACGGCCTGCGGTTCGCCCTGGAGCCCAAGCCCAACGAGCCGCGCGGCGACATCCTGCTGCCGACCATCGGGCACGCGCTCGGTTTCATCTCCCAGCTGGCCCACCCGGAGCTGGTCGGCCTCAACCCGGAGGTCGGCCACGAGCAGATGGCCGGGCTCAACTACGCCCACGGCATCGCCCAGGCGCTCTGGCAGGGCAAGCTGTTCCACCTGGACCTCAACGGCCAGCGCGGCATCAAGTACGACCAGGACCTGGTCTTCGGTCACGGTGACCTGATGAACGCGTTCGCCCTGGTGGACCTCCTGGAGAACGGCGGCCCCAACGGCGGGCCGACCTACGACGGCCCCCGGCACTTCGACTACAAGCCGTCCCGGACCGAGGACATGGACGGTGTCTGGGCCTCGGCGGCGGCCAACATGAGCACGTACCTGCTGCTCAAGGAGCGGGCTGCGGCTTTCCGCGCCGACCCCGAGGTGGTCGAGGCGCTCGCCGCCAGCAAGGTCGGCGACCTGAACACGCCGACGCTCGACGCGGGTGAGGGCTACGAGGAGTTCCTGGCCGACCGGTCCGCCTTCGAGGATGTCGACGTCGACGCCGTCGCCGCCCGGGGCTTCGGCTTCGTCCGGCTCAACCAACTCGCCGTCGAGCACCTGCTCGGCGCTCGCTGAGGCCCGCCATGCCGCTGGTCGCAGGCGTTGACTCGTCCACCCAGTCCTGCAAGGTGGTCATCCGGGACGCGGAAACCGGTGCCCTGCTCCGGCAGGGCCGGGCATCGCACCCGGACGGCACCGAGGTTGACCCGGAAGCCTGGTGGCAGGCGCTGCGAAGCGCCGTCGACCAGGCCGGCGGGTTGGCCGACGTGGCGGCGATCTCCGTCGCCGGCCAGCAGCACGGCATGGTGTGTCTCGACGAGGACGGCCGGGTGGTCCGCCCGGCACTGTTGTGGAACGACACCCGATCCGCCGACGCCGCCGCCGATCTCGTTGAGGAGGCCGGCGGCGGCGCGGCTGGGCGTCGGTTCTGGGCCGAGGCCGCCGGCAGTGTGCCGGTCGCCAGCTTCACCATCACGAAGCTGCGGTGGCTGGCCACGCACGAGCCGGAGCTGGCAGCCCGGGTTGCCGCAGTCTGCCTGCCGCACGACTGGCTGACGTGGCGGCTGGCCGGCGCACCGGGGTTGGGCGCGCTGCGTACCGACCGGGGTGATGCCAGTGGCACCGGTTACTGGTCGCCGGCCACCGGCGACTACCGACTGGACCTGCTGGAGCGGGGCTTTGGCCGGCAGTTGGTGGTGCCCGAGGTGCTCGGTCCAGGGGAGTCGGCGGGGAAACTGGCCGACGAGCTGGGAGGGCCGGGCGGCGCGCTGCTCGGCGCGGGCACCGGGGACAACGCCGCTGCCGCGCTCGGCGTCGGTGCCGGCCCGGGTGACGTGGTCGTTTCGATCGGCACCTCCGGCACCGTGTTCAGCGTTGCCGACGTGCCGGCCGCCGACGAGAGTGGTGCCGTGGCGGGCTTCGCCGACGCATCCGGTCGGTTCCTGCCGCTGGTCTGCACGCTAAACGCGGCCCGTGTGCTGGACGCCGCCGCCGCGATGCTGGGCGTCAGCCTGGACGAGCTGGCCGAGCTGGCGCTCTCCGCGCCAGCCGGAGCGGACGGGCTTGTCATGGTGCCCTACCTGGAGGGTGAGCGGACGCCAAACCGGCCGCTCGCCACCGGCGCGGTGCACGGGCTGACCCTGCGCACGTCGACCCCCGCGCACCTGGCGCGGGCCGCCGTGGAGGGCATGCTCTGCGCGCTCGCCGACGGCCTGGACGCACTGACCGCGCAGGGTGCCACCGTCCGCCGGGTCATCCTGGTCGGCGGCGGAGCCCGGTCGGCTGCGGTGCGTCGGATCGCCCCGCAGGTCTTCGGCTGTCCGGTCGTCGTGCCGCCAGCGGGGGAGTACGTCGCCGACGGCGCCGCCCGGCAGGCCGCCTGGGTCGCCCTGGGCGGTCCCACGCCGCCGGTCTGGGCGGTCGAGGGCACCGAGGAGTACGCGGCCGAGCCCGTCCCCGCCGTGCGCGACCAGTACGCCGCAGCTCGTGGGCTGGTCCTCGACCGCCGCTGAGGCTCGGGATCGACGCGGGTGGGTGCCGGTGGACGTGGCCCGGCACCCACCCGCGTGACGACCTCCGTGGCGGAGTCTGGTTGGCTGCCCGTCATGACGGTGACCAGTGGCGGGCACGGCCGGGGCAGAGCGCATCTCGGCCAGCGCGTGCACGGCCGGGGCGGTGGCCCGGCGCACCGGTTGTACAGCGTCGTGGTGTTCGTGCTGCTCGCCTCCCTGGATAACGTGGCGATCGGGCTGGTCCCGCCGCTGTACGGCCCGATCTCCGACGCGTTCGACGTGTCGGGGCGGCTGCTCGGCTTCGTCACCGCCGTCAGCTTCCTGGTCAGCGCGGTCGCTGCGGTCGGCTGGGCGTACGTCGGTGACCGGACCAACCGCAAGCCGCTGCTCATGGTGGGCACGCTGGTCTGGGCGGTGGGCACCGGCGGCAGCGCACTCGCCGGCAATTACCTGACGTTCCTCGCCGCACAGCTGGTCGCGGCGGTCGGTCTCGGCGCGGTCGGCTCGGTGGGCTTCTCGGTGGTCACCGACCTGATCTCACCGACCCGGCGAGGGCTGGTGATGAGCTTCTGGGGCCTCTCCCAGGGGGTCGGCACCCTGGCGGGCACGCTTGTCGGTGGGCTGCTCGGGGCAACCGACTGGCGGCGGCCGTTCCTGGTCCTGACCGGCGTCGGCCTGGTCGCCACCCTGGCCTACCTGTTCACCTACGACATCCGGCGTGGTCAGAGCGAGCCGGAGCTCGCCGACAGGCTGGACGCCGGTGCCGAGTACGACTATCGGATCAGCCGCGCCGACGTGCCGCGCATTTTGGCCCGACGGACCAACCGGTGGCTGATCCTGCAGGGTTTGACCGCCCAGGCCGCGTTCGGCTCGCTGGTGTGGCTGCCGGTGCTCTTCGCCGAACGGGCCGAGGCTCAGGGCTACTCGGCGTCGACCGCTGTGGTGGTGGGCAGCGTCTTCGCCACGCTGTTCCAGCTCGGCGGGGTGCTCTCCATCGTGGGTGGGCTGATCGGCGACGCGGTGCAACGGCGTACGCCGAGAGGGCGGGCACTGGTCGCCGCAGTCGGCATCCTCGCCGCGCTGCCGTTCTACCTGGTGCTGTTCTTCGTGCCGGTGACCATCGACGTGCCGGAGGACGCCAGCGGCGGCGCGGTGGTCGGCGCAGTGCTGGCCAGTGTGTTCACCGAGCCCTCGGTAGGGCTGAGCCTGCTCACCGCGATCGTGGCGCTCGCGTTGACCTCGGCCAACTCGCCGAACTGGTTCGCACTGATCGCCGACGTGAACCCGCCGGAGCACCGGGGCACCGTCTACAGCCTGGGTAACCTGGTCAACGGGATCGGTCGCGCCGCCGGCAACGGACTGGTCGGGGTGGCTTTCCAGGGGCTGCGGGCGGCATTCCCGCCGCCGCTGAACTTCGCGGTCGGCCTGGCTGCGTTCCAGCTCTTCTTCATACCCACCGGCGTCATGTACTGGCTCGCGTCGCGGACCTCGCCAGCGGACATCGACAACGTGCACGACCTGCTACACGCCCGCGCCGACCGCCTCTGACCCGAACCGCCGCACCCTGCCGCACCCTGCCGCCCCCGCCGCCCGCCCCGACCTCACGCGCGCCTTGATCCACGCAACATCAGGGAAAGTGCTGCCTGGGGCGAGCGTGAGGGGCCAACATCCCTGATGTTGCGTGGATCTTGGCCCCCCTCGGGCTCGGATTAGACGGAGCGCAGCCAGACGGTCACGTCGGTCGGGACCGCGCCGTCGTCGTCCAGGGGTGCGCTGGTGGCGAGCACCTCGGCACCGGCCGGCACCGGCACCGGGGCGTCCCCGAAGTTGGTCAGCACGGTCAGCTCCGCGTTGCGGAAGGTCAGCACCTCATCGTTGGAGGGCACCCACTCCAGGGTGCCACGACCCAGCCCGTGGGCGCGGCGCAGCCGCAGCGCAGTGCGGTACAGCTCGTACGTCGAGCCGGGCACGTCGCGCTGGCGGTCCAGCGCGTACTCCGCCCAGAGCGACGGCTGCGGCAGCCAGCTCGCGTCGGTCGGCCCGAAGCCGTAGGACGGGGCGTCGGCCTCCCACGGGATCGGCACCCGGCAGCCGTCCCGGCCGCGCTGGGTGTGCCCGCTGCGCGCCCAGGTCGGGTCCTGCCGGGCCTCGTCGGGCAGTGTGGTGTGTTCGGGTAGCCCCAGCTCCTCGCCCTGGTAGAGGTACGCCGAGCCGGGCAGGGCGAGCATCAGCAGGGTGGCCGCCCGGGCCCGGCGCAGGCCGAGAGCGGCGTCCGGCTGCGGGTCACCGATGCCGATGCCGTTGGGTCGTACGGTGCCGATCGGCAGGCCGAGCCGGGAGGCGTGCCGCACCACGTCGTGGTTGGACAGCACCCAGGTGGTCGGCGCGCCGACCGAGTCGGTCGCTTCCAGTGAACGGGTGATCACCGCGTACTGGGCCGGTGCGGTCCACGAGGCCAACAGGTACTCGAAGTTGAAGGCCTGGTGCATCTCGTCCGGGCGGACGTAGCGGGCCAGCCGCTCGGCCGGCTCCACCCATGCCTCGGCGACCAGCACCCGCTCGCCGGGGTAGCTGTCCAGAACCTGCCGCCACTGTCGGTAGATCTCGTGCACGCCGTCCTGGTCCCACATCGGCGGGCGCGGCTTGTCGACCTCGTTGCCGGAGAGGATTTCCTGTGGCTCCTGCCAGTCGGCCAGGTCGGCCTGCTTGATCAGGCCGTGCGCCACGTCGACCCGGAAGCCGTCCACCCCGCGGTCCAGCCAGAACCGCAGCACGTCCAGGAACTCGGCGTGCACCTCAGGGTTGTCCCAGTTGAGGTCCGGCTGCGCCGTGTCGAACAGGTGCAGGTACCACTGGCCGGGTTGCCCGTCCGGGTCCACCGTCCGGGTCCAGGCGGGGCCGCCGAAGACGCTCTGCCAGTCGTTCGGCGGCTGGTCGCCGGCCGGGCCGAGGCCGTCGCGGAAGATGTACCGCGACCGTTCCGGGCTGCCCGGTGCGGCCGAAAGGGCCGCCTGGAACCAGCGGTGCGCCGAGGAGGTGTGGTTCGGAACCAGGTCGACGATCACCCGCAGGTTGCGGGAGTGCGCGTCGGCGATCAGCTTGTCCGCGTCGGCGAGGGTGCCGAACAGCGGCTCGATGTCGCGGTAGTCGGCCACGTCGTAGCCGGCGTCGGCCTGCGGTGACGGGTAGAACGGCGACAGCCACACCGCGTCCACGCCCAACTCGACCAGGTGGTCGAGGCGGGCGGTGATGCCGGGCAGGTCACCGATCCCGTCGCCGTCCGAGTCGGCGAACGAGCGGGGGTAGATCTGGTAGATGGTCGCTTCGGTCCACCAGCCGGTGACCGGGTGACCGGCGGGGGTCTGCTGCGTCGGATCGGTGTTCAGGGTCGTCTCCCGTGTCGAGCTGTGGGTGGTGGAGTTCAGTGTGCCCGGGGTGGTGCGGTCGAGTCCCGAACCACCAGCCGAGTGGGCAGTATCACCGGCGTGTCGCAGCCGGCTCTCCGCTGCCGCACGGTGGCTCCCAGTGGGCGGCCTCCGAGCGGATCGAGCAGCATCCGGGCGGCCATCCGGCCCTGCTCGGCGGCGGGCTGGGCGATGGTGCTGAGCCCGAGCACACTGGCCAGGTCATGGTCGTCGATGCCGATCACGCTGACGTCCTGCGGCACCCGCAGCCCGGCGTCGCGCACCGCGGTCATCGCACCCATCGCCATCTCGTCACAGGCAGCGACGATCGCGGTTGGCGGCTCTTCGCGGGTCAGCAACTCCGCAGCGGCCCGGTTGCCGCCGTCGATCGTGAACGTGGACTCGACATCCAGGCTCGGGTCGGGCCGCAGGCCGGCAGAGCGCAACTCCGCCTGGTAGCCGCTGCGTCGGTCGAGGTGGGTGGTGAAGGCCAACTCGTCGTCCCCGTCGCCGGAGATGTGCGCGATCCGGTGATGGCCGAGGTCGAGCAGGTGCCGGGTGGCGGCCCGGGCGGCCGCCACGTCGTCGATCCGTACGCACGGCCAGTTGGGCACCCTGCTCCCCGAGCTGATGGTCACTCCGGGCAGTTCCAGAGTGGCCAGCGCGGTCAGGTCGGCTGGCCGCAGGGGTGTGGCGACGAGCATGATGGCGTCCACCCGCTTGTGCAGGTTGGCCGTACGCAGAACCCGCTGGCGGACCTGCTCCCGGCCGCCCAGGTTGTAGAGCAGCAGGTCGTAGCCGGACTGGTGGAGATATTCCTCGACCGCCTCGACGACGGTGCTGAAGAACCAACGAGTGATCCGGGGGACCACCACCGCGACCGTGCCGGTCCGGCCACCGGCGAGCCGGGACGCGCTCGGTGAGACCTCGTAGTCGAGTTGCTCGGCGGCGGCGAGCACCCGGCGCCGGGTGGCGGCCGAGACCGTCGGCAGCCCTCGCAGGGCCCGCGAGACGGTGGCCGTGGACACCCCGGCCAACCGGGCCACATCATCGATCCTCGTCACGGTTCCCCCGCTCGGTGCCCGGCACGTCCACCGCCGCCCGAGGGGACGGGCGACGATGGACGAGCGGGTCAGCCCTTGACGCTGCCGGCGAGCAGACCTCGCACGAAGAAGCGCTGCAGGGACAGGAAGACAATGAGCGGTACGACGATGGAGACGAACGCGCCAGCGGTGAGCCGCTGCCACTCGTTGCCCCGGGTGCCGGCCATCTCGGCGAGCCGGACGGTGAGCGGGGCGGTCTCGTTGCCGCCGCCGGCGAAGATCAGTGCGACCAGCAGGTCGTTCCAGACCCACAGGAACTGGAAGATGCCGAAGGCGGCCAGGGCCGGGGCGATCAGCGGCAGCACGATGGTGCGGAAGATCTTCGGGTGGGTGGCCCCGTCGACCCGGGCCGCCTCCATCAGGTCCCCGGGCAGCTGCGAGATGAAGTTGTGCAGCAGGAAGACGGCGAACGGGAGTGCGAAACAGGTGTGCGCGAACCACACCTGGGCGAACTTCTGCTCGTCGACCAGGTCCCAGGCCGGCATCAGGGTGACACCGCCGAGGGTGACGCCGGTGGAGAAGAACTTCAGCAGCGGCACCAGGGCCATCTGCAGCGGCACGATCTGCAACGCGAAGATCGCGATGTAGAGCCAGTCCCGGCCTCGGAAGTTGATCCACGCCAGCGCGTACGCGGCGAGGGCCGCGAAGGCGAGCGGGAAGAGCACCGACGGGAGGGTGATCGCCAGCGAGTTGATGAAGTAGCTGGCGAGTTGCCCGGAGGACGACGATCGTCCGAACAGGACCTGCTGGTAGTTCTCCAGCGTGAACTGCGGGTTGGTGAACGCCGTCCACCAGCCGGTCGTCTTGATCTCGTCCTCGGGGCGGAGAGACGAGATGAGCAGGCCGAAGGTCGGGATGGTCCAGACCACCGCGATGACGATCGAGACGAGCGTCGCGGTACGGCTGTTCAACCGTCGGCGAACCCGCCCGGCGGTGGTCAACGGTGCGTCGGTCTTCTGGGTGCCGGCGGCGACGGTCGGCGTTGCGGTCGTCATCTCAGCCCTCCCGCTGCTGACGGAGGTTGCGGATCTGGTAGATCACGACCGGGATGACCAGGATGAAGAGGAAGACCGCGAGCGCGGAGCCCTGACCGTTCTGGCCGTACCGGAAGGCTTGGTTGTACATCTCGCTGGCGATCACGCTGGTGTCGTAGTTGCCGTTGGTCGCGGTCCGGACGATGTCGAAGACCTTGAGCGTGGCGATCGTGAGTGTCACCGCCACGACGATCAGCGCCGGCCGAATGCTCGGCATGGTGATCTGCCAGAACATCTGCCATGGGCTGACGCCGTCGAGCCGGGCGGCTTCGACGATGTCGCCGGGGATCGACTTGATCGCGGCGGAGAGCACCACCATGGCGAAACCGGCCTGGATCCAGACCATGATGACGATCAGCAGCAGCGTGTTCAGGGGTGATTCCAGCAGCCACTGCTTCGGCTCACCGCCCAGGCTGACGACGAACTGGTTGAGCAGGCCGATCTGGTCGCCATCACCGCGGTAGGCGTAGACGAACTTCCAGATGATGCTCGCGCCGACGAAGGAGATGGCCATCGGCAGGAAGATCAGTGACTTGGCCACCGCCTCGAACCGGGCCTTGTCCACGAGTACGGCGTAGATGAGGCCGAACCCGGTCGCCACCAGCGGGACCAGAACGACCCAGACCAGGGTGTTGATCAGGACTCGGACGATCGAGTCGTCGGAGAACATCCAGCCATAGTTTCGCAACCCCACCCAGTTGGTGCTGCCCGCGTCCATGAAGGACAGCAGCGTGGTGCGGATGGCCGGAACGACCAACCCGACCGTGAGCAGTAGCAGCGTCGGCAGCAGGAAGAAGAGCGCGAAGAGGCCCTCCCCCCGCTTGCGTCGGCGGGGGAGCGGGGCACCGCTGGCCGACGCGGCGACCAGTTGCGCCTCCCGCCGCCGAGCGAACCAGGCCGGCACCACGTCGAGCAGCAGGAGCAGACCGCCCACCACCGCGACGAAAGCGATCAGCCCGTACATCAGCATGAGGAACTTCGGCTGTTCCTCAGCGAAGTCGAACTCCATCGACCCTCCCAGGTCCAGATCAGCCGGTGGGCCGGCCCGCGGGTGCGGACCGGCCCACCGCTCAGATCACTTCCAGCTGCTCTCGATGCCCTGAAGCACCGACGCGGTGTCCTTGCCGTTGATCCACTCGACCATGCCCTTCCAGAACGTTCCCGCGCCGACGGCAGCCGGCATCAGGTCGGATCCGTCAAAGCGGAAGACGCCGCTCTTGTCCTGGAGGATCTGGACGGAGAGCTTGTCGATCGGGCTGGCGACGTTGGCGATGTCCAGCTTGTTGTTCGCCGTGACCCAGTTGCCGAGCTTCGCGCGGCTGTTGACGTACTCGCTGGAGGCGAGGTAGGTCTGCACCGCCTGCACCTCGGGGCGGTCGGCGTACCCGACGACGAACTCGCCCGCGCCGAGCACCGGCTTGCCCTTGGCCGTGTCGATGGCCGGGAAGTAGAACGCGAACGCGTCGCCGTCCTCGGACACCTTGGTGCCCTCGGGGAACTGGTTGGCGTAGAAGGACGCCTGCCGGTGCATGGCGCACTTGCCGGTGGTGACGGGCAGGCCGGCCTCACCGAAGGCGGTGGTGCCGATGCTCTTCACGCCGCCGAAGCCGCCGTTCATGTACTTCTCGTTCTTCAGGATCGTGCCGGCCCGGTTGACCGCGTCGACGATCCGCGGGTCGTTGAACGGGATGGCGTGGGTGGTCCACTGGTCGTAGACCTCGGGGCCCTGCGTACGCAGGATCACGTCCTCGATCCAGTCGGTGGCCGGCCAGCCGGTGGCGTCACCGGACTCGATGCCGGCGCACCACGGCTTGATGCCGCTCGCGGCGATGGTGTCGCTGAGCTTGATCATGTCGTCCCAGCTGGTCGGGACCGTCCAGCCCTTCTCCTTGAAGAGCTTCGGCGAGTACCAGACGAAGGACTTCACGTTGGCGCCGAGCGGCACACCGTAGAGGGTGCCGTTGACGGTGCCGTACTTCAGCCAGTCGGCCGGCAGGTTCTGCTCGGCCATCGTCTTGGTGTCGGCACCGAGGGACTTCAGCTTGCCGGCGTCGGCGAACCGCTTGACCAGACCCGGCTGGGGCACGAAGGCCAGGTCGGGCGCGTTGCCGCCGTCGACCCGGACCGGGAGCTGCGCCTCGAACTCGGCGTTGCCCTCGTAGTCGATCTCGATGCCAGTGCAGTCCTCGAACGTCTTCCACGAGCGCTCGAGCAGGTCGGCCTCGGCGTCGCGGATGGACGCGTAGATGGAGACCTTCTTGCCGTCGTGGCCCTCGTACTTGTCGTACGCGGCGCACTCGGCGGAACCCGCGTTGTTGCTCTTCTTGTCGTCGCCGGTACCGCAAGCGGTGGCGCTGAGCGCCAGCCCGAGTACACCGGCGATCACGAAGGCCTGGCGTGGTCTGGCAAAGACCGCCATGCGGTCCTCCTTCCTAGCCGGCGCGGTCGTGCTGGTGACCCGTCGCCGGTCCGATTGGGCGTGCACACATGTAAGCGCTTGCATCCGATCCGGTCCAGCCCCTGTCAGACACGAGCGAGTAACAATCCAGAAACCTTCGGGTCGCCTCGTGGGCGCGCTCCCGGGCCGAATCTTCGGCCCTTTCGAAGATTGACGATATCTGTCAGGCTCGGGGCAACCCATCGAAGGTTTTCGACATGGGGGAGTTGCATGCGTAAGCGGTGAATGAGCCTGCTGGTGACGGGTCTAGGAGTTGAGCCGCCAGATCGACAGGTTCAGCGCGGCGGCGAAGGTGACCCAGGCCCAGTAGGGCAGCAACAGCGTGGCCGCGACTCGGGACACCCGGGCGAAGAGCGCCACGGTGAGCCCGATCGCCAGCCACATCAGCACGATCTCGGCGAACGCCAGGCCGTACTGCCCCGCGCCGAAGAACAGCGGGGTCCAGATCGCGTTGAGCACCAGCTGGGCGGTCCACGCCCAGAGGGCTGAAGAGAAGCCGACCCGGCGCCACGCCAGCCAGCCGGCCACCGCGATCAGCGCGTAGAGCAGCGTCCAGGCCGGGCCGAAGAGCCACGAGGGCGGTGCCCAATCGGGCTGCCGCAGGCTCGCGTACTCGTCGGTGGTGCCCTGAACCCCCAGCCCGCCGATCGCCGCCGCGACGAAGACGAACGCGGCAAAGCCCGCGAGGGCCCACCACCGCCGTCGGCCGGAGGTCTTGGGCGCCCCCTGAGCTCTCTCCATGGTCGAGATAATTTCCACCCGGCGTCGGCTCAAACCGTCGACGGCGGGGTGTCGGGCACCCGTACCGGCCCCACCGCCACCAGCGTGGTCCTGTAGAGCTGCCCCATCAACGGACCGCGCCAGGCGCGGCCGTCGCGCCCGTCGAGGTCGTGCCCCTGGCCCGCCGCCCCAGATCTGGGGCAGCTCTACAGGGGCTCAACGGGGCATCTGCGGTCGGACCGAGGTCGGGGTCAGGGGGCGGGAGCGCCCGCGAAAAAGCGCCGGGGCCGCTGCGACCGGTGCTTCTGTCGGGAGGACGAAGCTCCGGTCGCGGCGACCCCGGCGGGTCCCGGTGTTAAAGGTGCGAACGCTAATTGAAGATGCTGACACCACCCGGGCCGACCAACAGCCCGACGACGATGAGGACGATGCCCCACAGGATCTGCCGGCGGAACAGCGCGAGGATGCCGGCGACCACGAGTACGACTGCGAGAATCCAAAGAATCAGCTCCATGACCTTTGAATACCCGACTGGCCGATCGGGGAAACCTGGTCGGTATCAAGTTGATCGCCAACGTGGAAGACGCTGTACGCCTGCTTGATCACCGGGTGCGCGACGTTGCGTACGCGTACCCCACCGGGGGTCGTGCCGCGCTCGGTGCCGGCATGCGCGTGCCCGTGCAGGGCCAGCGCCGTGGGTGCGGAGTCGATCGCCTGCCCCAACTGGTACGACCCGAGGAACGGGTAGATCTCCAACGGTTCGCCGGCCAGCGTGTCCGGCACCGGTGCGTAGTGGGTGAGCGCGACCAGCATGTCGCAGTCCAGTGAGCGCAGCGCCGCACCGAGGCGGTCCGCGCTGTCGGTGGTGGTCCGCACGAACGCCTTCATCTCCGGCTCGCCGAAGTCGCTCGCGCACCGCCCGGCGAATCCACCGCCGAAGCCCTTGACGCCGGCGATGCCGAGCCGGCCGCCCGCGCAGTCCAACACCACGCCATTACCCTCCAGCACGGTGATGCCCGCGTCCTCAAGCACCTTGACCACCTGCGGCACCTGGTCGCACTGGTGATCGTGGTTGCCCAGCACGGTCACGACCGGCACGGCCAACCCACCGAACTCTTCTGCCACACAGCGCGCCTCAGCCTCGGTGCCGTGCCGGGTCAGGTCTCCGGCCAGCAGTAGCACGTCGGCGCACTCCGGCAACTCCTCCAACGCCGGTCGGAAACGGCCGACCACGTCCTCGTCCAGATGCACGTCGCCCACGGCGGCGATCCGGATCACCATGGAACCTCCCTCAGGGCAGTTGCTCGATCTCCGTGGGCGCCTGTGCGCGGATCACCCCGATGTCGCTGGCGATCGGCACGTCAGGAAAACGCTCGGACACCCGGCGCAGGATTTCCGCACGCCGGTGCGGGCTCTCCACCTCGCCGTAGAGCACGAGGGCGCGTTCCCGTCGGACCACGGTGATCCCCTGTTCGGCGACGGCGGGATCCTCGGCGAGCAGCCTCTGGATCTCCGCTTCGACGTACTCGTCCGGTGGCCCGGCGCCGATGTCGCGATCGTGGGTCACGATGTCCCCTCTCCTGGCTGGGTGCCGGCGGCAGGCACCACCTCCAGCCGGTCCAGCAGCACCAGGAACGCCTCCGCGTACGGCGAGTGCTGCGTCTCCTTGCGTACCCTTTCCCAGTCGATCTGCTCCCGCAGCGACCGGGCCAGTGGCAGGCCACGGGCGAAGTCGCAGTAGTGCTGGGAAAAGCTGAGCAGTTTGTGCACCATCAGCTGGGTGGCGGACAGGACCGGCATGTGGATCGCGTCGACCGGTCGGATGACCGTGTCGGCGAACGTCTCCTCGGTCACCGGCGTCTCGATCGGCCGATGGATGAGGTCCACCATCCGGCCGTCGTCGAAGACCTTCACCAGCCAGTCCTCCGGTGGACGCTCGGCGACGAAGCCGGCGGCCACCAGGGCCTCGAGCGACTGTTCCACGTCGGCCTCACGGATCAGGAAGTCGACGTCGTGCTCGCTGGAGTGGCCGCCGTGGGCGTACACGGCGAAGCTGCCGCCCAGGGCGAACGGGATCTCGGACTGCTTGAGCACGGCGGCGACCTTCTTGAGGGTGTGCACCAGACTCTCGTCCCCGCGCTCAACCATCTGGTTCTCCCGTCGTCATGTTGGTGGACCGGCGGTTGGATTTCAGACTCCGGTACCCGGCATTCCGGTCGGCCACACCTGCCCGCGTCGCGCTTGGGTTTCAACAGGGATGAAACAGCACAAACCTCGCGGAGTAGGTGCATGGGTCGGATAACCTGTGGAGGGTGGCCAGATCATCGGGGATGCGACGCGGCAGGGCCCGGTTACGCACCGTCGCCCTGATCGGCATCGACGGTTCGGGCAAGACCACTCAGGCACACCGGCTGGCCGACGCGCTGACGGCCGCCGGCCGCCCCGCGAAATACCGCCGCAACGCCAGCGGGCGTCGTTGGCTCGGTCGCCTCGCCCAGCGGCTCGGGCGTCCGGACGCGCAACGGCTCGTCGGGCGCGACGGCGTGCTGGCGGTGGAGTCCGTGCTGCGGTGGCTCGCCATCGCCGTAGCCCTGCTCAGCTGCCTGCTCACCGGCCGGACGGCGGTGATGGACCGCTACTCGGCCTGCCAGTACGCGAGCATCCGGGCCAACGGCGGGCAGCGCTGGGAGCGGCTCGCACGGGCCGGCTACCGGCTGTTCCCGACACCGGAGGTGACCTTCCTGCTCGCCGTCGACCCGGCGGAGGCGTACCGGCGCATCGAGGAGCGCGGCACCGACCACGAGACGATGGGTTGGCTGACCGCGGCGGACACCGCCTACCGGGCCCTGCCCGAATACCCGAGCTTCGTGCTGGTGGACGCGGACCGCCCGGCCCAGGAGGTGACCGAGCAGATCCAGGCGCACCTGGAGACCTGGCTGCCCCCGTCCCCGGGGGAGCCAAAGGGTGATGGTGGCCCGTTGGCGGCTCAGGCCCGCCCGTAGACCGGGACGGTGGCGCCGCTGGTCGGCGCCGACTCGGCCGATGCGAGGAATCGGATCACCGGCGCGATCTCGTCTGGGGCCACCCAGCGGGAGTGGTCGGCGTCCGGTTGGGCGGCCCGGTTCGCCGGGGTGTCGATGACGCTGGGCAGCACGGTGTTGCAGCGCACGCTGCGGGACCGGTACTCCACCGCCACCGCGTTGGCGAAGGCCAGCACCGCAGCCTTGGCCGTCACATAGCCGGCTGCGCCGGGGAACGGGGCGAGGGCCGCGCGGGCCGAGACGCAGACCACCGCGCCGCCGCCGGCCGCCACCAGGTGCGGCAACGCGGCCTGGGTGACCAGATAGGTCGGCCGTAGGTTGACGGTGAGCATCCGCTCGAAGTCCTCGACCGGAGTCTCGTGCACCAGACCGCCGCTGGCATACCCGCCGACCATGTTGACCACCGCCCGCAGCGGCGCCGCCGGTTCCCCGGCTGCGGCCTCGACCGCACGAGCAGCGCCCGCCGGATCGCTCAGGTCCGCGACAAGCCGGACCAGCCCGTCCGCCGCCGCCGGGTCCGAGTCGGGCCGGGCCTGCCGCTCCGGTACGACCACCCGCCAGCCCGCCTCGGCGAACGCGGCGACGACCGCCCCGCCGAGCCCGCCGGCACCTCCGGTCACCAACACGCTGCGCTCCGCCATGCGCATCACGCTAGTGCCTCCTGCGTCCGACGCCTCTCGGCGGCCTGCTGCCGGCGCTCTGCCGAGAGCAGATCGGCTGGCTGAAACACCCGTCGGCAACGCAGGATCACTGGATGCGAATCCTCATTCTCGGTGGCACCCGGTTCCTCGGCCGGGCGGTGGCCCAACTCGCCGTCGACCAGGGTCACGACGTGACCTGCGCGGCCCGAGGAGTGTCCGGAGTCGTGCCGGCCGGAGTCCGGTTCGTGCCGGTCGACCGCGACGATCCCGAGGCGTTGGTGCGGCTCGCCGGGGAGAGCTTCGACGCCGTGATCGATGTGACCCGCCAGATCAGTCACGCCAGGCACGCGCTCGCCGCGCTTGCCGACCACGTCGGACACTGGTGCTTCGTGTCGACGATCTCGGTGTACGCCGACAACACCACCCCGGGCCAGACCGCAGCGGACGCACCGGTGCTGCCGGCCGCCCCGGCGGACGTGGACGGTCCGGTCGGCCCGGACCACCGCTGGTACGGCGAGTGCAAGGTGAGCATCGAGCGGCTGGTCCGGGAGCGGATGGGCGTGGATCGTTCGTTCATCTGCCGGGCGGGGCTGATCGTCGGCGCCGAGGACCCGAGCGACCGCTTCCCGTACTGGGTGCGTCGGCTGTCGGCCGGTGGGGAGGTGCTCGCACCCGGCAGGCCGAGCGACCGGGTGCAGTTCGTGGACGTGGCCGATCTGGCCGGCTGGTTGCTGCACGCCGCCGACACCCGCCTCGGCGGCACGTACGACGGTGTCGGGCCGGCGATGTCCCGGGCCGATCTGCTGAACGGGGTCGCCGCCGGGCTGGGTGTCGCCGATCCGGTCGTCACCTGGGTCGACCAGGAGTTCCTGCTGGCCCACGACGTACGCGAGTGGTCGGGGGAGCGGGCGCTGCCGCTCTGGGTGCGGCTGCCGGAGTCCGCCGGCCTGCTGGACCGGGACGCCGGGCCGGCGCGGGACGCCGGGTTGGCGGTCCGTCCGCTCCCCGACACCGTTCGGGCGACGGCGTCCTGGATGGGAGCACACCCGGCCGACGTGCGGCAGGGTGGACTCGACCCGGCGGATGAGGCGGCGGTACTGCGGGAGTGGCAGGCTGTGCGGGACCGGTGATTCCGGCCGGCGACTGCGTTCCTACCCGGCCTGTCATAGTTGACGCTCACGCTTGGTGAAAGTAAGTTTCACCCGTGGCGAAGAGTCCGAAGATTTCTGCGAGTCAGGAGCCCGGTGGGCTGATCGTCCACATCAGCGGGCTGTTGCCGTCGCTGTCGCCCGCCGAGCAGCGGGTTGCCCGGTTGGTCGTGTCCGACCCGGCAGCCGCCGCCCGGCGGACCATCACCGACCTCGCGACCGCCGCGGAGACGTCCGAGGCGACAGTCATCCGGTTCTGCCGTTCGGTGGGCATGGATGGTTATCCCCAACTGCGCATCCGGCTCGCCGCCGAGGCCGCGCGCCGGATCGAGCCGCCGGACGCCCGGGTGGTCGGCGGAGACATCCCGCCCGGTGCCGACCTCGCCCAGATCATCGCCACCATCGCGTTCAACGACGCCCGCGCGGTCGAGGAGACTGCCGAACAGCTCGACCCCGCCGCCTGTGAGCAGGTGGTCGAGGCGATCAGCGGCGCCGGTCGGATCGACATCTACGGCGCCGGTGCCAGTGGCTTCGTCGCGTCCGACTTCCAGCAGAAGCTGCACCGCATCGGCCGGATCGCCTTCTACTTCCCGGACGTGCACACCGCGCTGACCTCGGCCGCGCTCCTCGGCCGGGGAGACGTGGCGTTCGGCATCTCGCACACCGGCACAACCTCCGACGTGATCGAGGTGCTTGAGCAGGCCCGCACACGCGGTGCCGTCACCGTGGCGCTGACAAACTTCCCGCGCTCGCCGATCACCGAGGTTGCGGACTTCGTGTTGACCACGGCGGCCCGGGAGACCACCTACCGCTCCGGCGCGACGGCCAGTCGGCTGGCCCAGCTCACCGTGGTCGACTGCCTCTTCGTCGGGGTGGCCGCGCGCAACCGGGCCCGGGCCCGCAAGGCCCTTGAGGCGACAGCCGAGGCGGTCCAGTCGCACCGGGTGGGTGCCAACCGGAGGCGGGCATGACGGCCGGCGCGGTGGAGCCGGACGAGGACCTGCCAGCACCGCCCGCCCGCCCGACGGTCCGGGTGGGCGCACCCACCGAACGCCGCAACCCGCTCAGCGTCGACCTCGACCTGATGTCGACCCGGGACGTGCTCACCGTGATCAACGAGGCTGACCGGCGGGTGCCGGCGGCGGTCGCCGCAGTGCTCGACGAGATCGCCACCACCGTCGACCTGGCGGTCGCGGCACTGCGCGGCGGTCACCGGGTGCACTACTTCGGGGCTGGCACCTCCGGCCGGCTGGGTGTGCTCGACGCGGCCGAACTCGCCCCCACCTTCAACTCGCCCCGGCACTGGTTCTGCGCTCACCTCGCCGGCGGCCCGGACGCCATGTGGCGGGCCGTGGAGGATGCCGAGGACGACGACCGGGGCGGCGCGGTCGAGGCGGCCAGTTGTGTGCGCGCCGGTGACCTGGTGGTCGGTCTGGCGGCCAGCGGACGCACCCCGTACGTCCTCGGGGCGCTCGCCGCGGCCCGTGCCAAGGGCGCTTCGACGGTGCTGCTCTGCGCTAATCCGGAGGCTGAGGCCGCCCGGTCGGTGGACGTGTTCATCGGGGTGGACACCGGACCCGAGGTGGTCACCGGGTCGACCCGGATGAAGGCGGGCACGGCGCAGAAGTTGGTGCTCAACACGTTCTCGACCGCCGTCATGGTGCGCCTGGGGCGGGTCTACTCGAACCTCATGATCGATATGGTGGCCACCAACGCGAAGCTCCGTGGACGAATGATCTCGATTCTGGTCGAGGCCACCGGCTGCTCGGAGGAGGTTTGCCGGCGAGCCCTCACCGAGGCTGACGGTGACCTGAAGACGGCGCTCGTCTCCCTGGTCTCCGGTGCCGAGGTCGACGCCGCCCGGGCTGCGCTGGCACGCTCCGCCGACCAGGTACGCGGGGCCCTCGCCCTGCTCGCCAGCTAGCTTCACGCGCTCCGGGAAGCGACTGGGGCGTCGGATTGTTCATCTGGCCGGGGGGTAATCACACCCCCGTGGATGAACCAACCGGTCCACCGGTGCGTATCTGGCAGTGACCAGGATCGCAGCGTGGTGGTGACCCGGGTCGCTGTGCCCCCGCGGCGGGCGGTGTTGCCATGGTGCGGTAACCCGTACGCGGTGCCCAGCGGCGAGCCACCCGACGGGGTGCTGACAGCAAACATGGACCGTGCTCTCAGCTACTACTCAGGCATTCGTGACACTTTCGACTCACGACATGGAATCCCCGGCACGTCTCATCTGTTGTGTAGGTGTCAGCACCGGTGGGCACAGCAGAAGTTACCAGGGGTTGACGGACGTGGGGAATGGCAAGGAACCGGGCAACCGGCGCGAGCGAGGGGACCGTGGGCAACGTGGACAAGAACATCGGCATGCGCACCGATCAGGTGGCCGAGGAGCGCGACCTGGTCGGCGTCTACCTGCACGAGATCTCCCGGACGCCACTGCTGGACGCCGCCCGGGAGGTCGAACTCTCCAAGGCTATCGAGGCCGGCCTCTACGCCGAGCACCTGCTCGGTGAGGAGGCTGTCGCCGGCGGTGTCGACCGGGACCGGGCTGATCTGGAGTGGCTGGTCGTCGAGGGGGATCGCGCGAAGGACCTCTTCATCCGCGCCAACCTCCGACTGGTCGTGTCGATCGCCCGCCGCTACGTGCGGTCGGGCATGCCCATGCTGGATCTGATCCAGGAGGGCAACACCGGCCTGGTCCGGGCGGTTGAGAAATTCGACTATGAGCGCGGTTACAAGTTCTCCACCTACGCCACCTGGTGGATCCGCCAGGCGATCAGCCGGGCGATCGCCCAGCAGGAGCGCACCGTCCGTCTTCCGGTGCACCTGGTGGAGGACGTCAACCGGATGCGCAACGTGGCCCGGCAGTTGACTCGTGAGCTGGGCGCCGACCCGGAGCCGGAGCAGATCGCGGCATCCCTCGGCGTCACCGTCGAGCGCGTCAACGAGCTGCGCCGCTGGTCGCAGGACACCGTGTCGCTGGACACGCCGGTCGGCGACGACGGCGACACCAGCCTCGGCGACCTGGTCGCCGACAGTGACGCGCCGTCGCCGGAGGACATCGTCCTCAGCGGCCTGGAGCGGCAGCGCATCGAAGGGCTGCTCAACCACCTCGACGACCGGTCCGCCGGCATCATGCGGGCCCGGTACGGGCTGGAGGACGGTCGGGAGCACTCGCTCACCGAGGTCGCATCGCGGTTCTCGCTGTCCCGCGAGCGGATCCGGCAGTTGGAGATCCAGGCCCTCGGCCGGCTGCGTGAGCTGGCCCGGGCCGAGGGGCTGCAGGCAGCCTGACCTGGTAGTAATGACGGCGAACGGCCGGCGTCCGATAGGGGGACGCCGGCCGTTCGCCGTTGTCGGTCGTAGCTAGCGAACCCGACCGTAACCCTGGATGGGCATCATGTTCATGCCCCGCTTGAGCACATTGCGGCCGGCGCTCGGCGCGTCGATCACCTGGCCGCCGCCCACGTAGAGGGCGACGTGCCCCAGCCCGCTGTAGAAGACCAGGTCACCCGGGCTCAGATCGTCCCGGCCGATGTGGGTCACCGCACTCCACTGCATCCGGGTGTTGTGCGGCAGGGACTTCCCGGCCGCCCGCCAGGCCGCCGAGGTCAGCCCGGAACAGTCGTAGCCGTTCGGCCCGTCGGCTGCCCAGACGTACGGCTTGCCCACGGCGCCGAACGCGTAGCGCACGGCGGTGCCGGCAGCACCGGCCACGGCGGGCACGTTCTTGGCCTCGGCCGCTGCGGCCTTCGGCTCGGGTCGCTCGGTGGCCGCCCCGTACGCCTGCTGGCGTAGCTCGTACAGCGTGGCCAGGTCCTGTTCGATCTGCTTCTTGCCTGCCGCGAGCTGACGGGCCTGCGCGGCCTGCCGGGTCAGTGTGGCGTCCAGGCCGGCCTTCTCGTCGAGGAGCCGTCGCTGGTCGGCCGTGAAGCCGGAGATGCGCTCCTGCCGTTGGCGGGTCAGCTGGTCGAGCGTGCCGAGTCGGTCCAGTAGTGCGGCACCGCCGCCGGAATGCAGCAGGGCGTCCGCGGTCCGCAGAGCGCCGCTCTTGTACGCGGTGGTGGCCAACTCGGCCACATCGGCCCGGCTCTGCTCGGCCTGCTGTTCCAGTGGGCCGATGCGCGCCTGTAGTCGGGCCACCGCGGCCTCGTTGGTCTTGATCTCCTCACGCAGCTT
Source organism: Micromonospora sp. DT201 (assembly GCF_049841575.1). Taxonomy (NCBI): domain Bacteria; kingdom Bacillati; phylum Actinomycetota; class Actinomycetes; order Micromonosporales; family Micromonosporaceae; genus Micromonospora; species Micromonospora sp. DT201. The sequence goes on from NZ_JBNCKP010000001.1 coordinate 632,878, forward strand.
GTTGTACGACTCGACGACCCGTTCCAACTCGGTGGAGGACGTCTCGATCCGGCGGGTCAGGTCGGCCGGCGACGGCTCGGCCCGGGCCACCGCCGTCGGGGCGATCAGCGCGGCCGACATGCTGGCCAGCGCCACGGTGCGCAGCAGGTTTCTCAGGGATGACAAGAGCGGAAGGCCCCTCTCCCACGGCCGCCGGGGCTGCTGACGCCCTCGGCGACACCGGCCGGGGTCATCCGGGCGGACGGCACTGGGCCGGACCGGCTCGCCCAACCTAACCCGGGACGGATGTCGCTCGCAGTTGAAGCAGGGGTGAAAGTTGGGGGTGTGGCGGGTCGTGCCCCTGCGTTGGGTGGCGCTGATGACACCTGCTGCGGCTGACGCAGGCACCGTTTCATGAGCGAATGATGGATATGTGGCTTTCGTCGTTCCGGACGCATGCCGCCGGTTTCCTGCACTCCATAACCGATAAAAGCCGAAATGGATGCTGTTTCTCGGCGATGTCCACGGTTGGGGGAGCTGCCGAGAGTTCGTAAAGCCCAGGCCGGCTGGCGGTGCCGCAACACAATGAAGGCCGGAGCCGGGAATCCCGTCGGCAGATAGCGACATCTGTCACAGCGGGTCAACCCGGTCAACCGTCCCCCGCGGGAGGAACCGTGAATCGTGAAGGCGCAAGTGTGCGACCGCCGCGAACGGTGCCGGGCGCCCGGTCGACCCTGCTGTACGCACGGCCCGGCATCATCGTGACCGTCGACCGGTTCACCGTCGGCCGAACCAGTTACCGGATCGCCGACCTGACCCATCTGCGTACCACCCGAGGCCCGCACGACCGGATCGCCGTCCGGGCCGTCGTCATCACCGCCAGCATGCTCGGCGGCGTCGGGCTGTTACTCGGCTTCACCGGCGGGTTGCAGCACCTGACCGCCGGGGCGTACCTCATCCTCGGCGCGGTGTTGCTGCTCCCTGCCGTGCTGGCCCTGGTCGGCGATCGCTGGCGCCCACCGCCGCACGAGTTGTGGGGGTGGCACCGGGGAGCGGAGGTGCTGTTGTTCAGTTCCGACGACGAGCGGCAGTTCGGCCAGGTCACCCGGGCGCTGCTACGGGCCCGGGAAGTCAACCGGTACGGAGGCTGGGTCGACCCGCTCGCGTCGGCCGACCCCTGGCGGCCCAGCCGCTGACCTCGACGAGGCGGGCCGGCACCGAGTTGGCGTCGGCCCACCTGCCGCTCAGCGGGCGACCGGCTCCGGAGCCCTTTCCTCCTGCGGCGCGGCCAGCCAGCGGCTGACCCGGCGCTCGGCGAAGAACGAGACGAACGGCACGGTGCCAGCCAACATCACCAGCAGCATCCGCTTCAGCGGCCAGTCGACTCGGCGGCTCAGGTCGAATGCGGCCACCAGGTAGATCATGTAGAGGAAGCCGTGCGCCGGCCCCACCGTCTCCACCACGACCGCGTTGTCGAACACGTACTTCAACGGCATGCCGATCACGACCAGCAGGATCAGCACCACGCCCACGATCCAGGCGATCACGCGGTACCGGGTAAGGGCAGCGCCCACCTTCGTCCGTCCTTCCGAGCCCGGCTCAGCCGGGATAGTCACCGGGCCGGGCGCCCGGATTGGCGCTCAACCATGACAGGTAGTGGTTGTAGGCGGCCAGGTCCGTGTCCTCGACGGCGTCGCCGTCGACCGGCACCCGGGACACCCGCACCGGTCGGCGTACCGCCGGTCGGGACCCTGCGGTGACCGCCGGCGCCGGCGCGTCGGCCGGATCCGCCGGCGGCGCGTCGGCCTCGTCCGCGCCGCGGCGGGCCAGCTTCACCTCGCGCCACCAGACGTAGACCACGAAGCCGGCGAAGATCGGCCACTCGACCGCGTACCCCCAGCTCAGGCTGTTGCCCGCGGCGGCCCGGCTGACCTGCCACCAACCCAGCCCGAGGAAGCCCACGGCCAACACGACCATGGCCACGTGACGTGCGATCCACGTCGGGGTCCAGAGCCGCCTCATGGCATCGAGGGTACCGGGGGCGGTGCCGGTCTCCGACACCGTGTCGTAGCTGTCGCACGGCCGGGATGGTTTGGCGTCACCGCGCCTGGGCAATCGTCTAGACGCCAGCCCAAACGAGATCAAGGGGGGCGATGATGACCGGATCGGTACGCGAGGACGGCTTTGCGTCCAGCGGGAGCACGGATATGAGCCCGGAGCAGCGGGTGCCGGAGTGGGGCGGCGATCCCCTCGCCGACCCGGCGGGCGCTACGGATCTCGACGGCGACGTGCTCGGCATCGACCCGACGGAGTTGACCGACGAGGATCTGATCCGCGAGATGCACAGCCTGCACCGCACCCGCCTGGACACCCTGCGGCACGCGGCGGACTCCGCGCTCGCCAACCACCTGCGGCGCACCGCGGAGCTGGAGACCGAGTACCTGGCTCGCCACCCGGGCCGGGAGGTCGACCCCAGCCGCCTGCGGGACTCCTGATGCCGGCGCGCGCCGTGCGCGGCATGTCCGCGCCACCCGAGGTCGTCTTCAACACGGCCACCGACCCCGACCGAGCCTCGGCCTGGCTGCCGGAGCCGCTGCGCGGCGACGGCAGCCCCGCCGCAGAGATCAGCGGCGAGGAGTTGCGTGCTCGATGGGGTGATGGCGGTGCCGATGACTGGTCCGCCGAGATCCGGGTCGAGCCAGCCGATTCCGGCGGCACCCGGATCCAGCTCGACCTGGCTGACGGATCGGGCGGGCCGGGCCCGGACCAGTTGGCCGACGAAGCGCTCACCAACCTGGCCCGCGAGGTCGCCGACAACCTCCAGGCCGGCTGAGTCGGCCGGCTGAGTCGGCCGCGCGGGACGCCGCTCCCGCCCCACCACAAGATGCGAGGAGACCGGGTGAGCGACACTGGCCTGCGACAGAAGGCGGCGCGGCTGCGTCGGGCGTACGCGCCGCACGAACACCGGCCGCTCGGCGGCTACCTGGTCGCCATGGGGGTCTATGCCGGGGTGACCGGGGCGCTCGCCGGTCTGGTCAGGGCGACCGGTCGGCCGGTGCCGGAGCGTCCCGCCCCGTCCGACGTGGTGCTGCTCTCCATCGCCACGCACAAGCTGAGCCGGCTGCTGTCCAAGGACGCGGTGACCAGCCCCCTGCGGGCGCCGTTCACCCGCTATGACCGTCCGATCGGCAGCGGTGAGGTGATGGAGCAGGTCCGTGACTCGGGCAGCCCCACCCGGCACGCCATCGGCGAGTTGCTGAGCTGCCCGTTCTGCCTGGCGGTCTGGGTGGCCACCGGGCTGACCGGTGGCCTGGTGCTCGCGCCCCGGCTGACCCGGCTGGTGGCCACCGCGCTGACGGCGGTCGCCGCGTCCGACTTCCTGCAGATGGCGTACGCGACGGCGCAGCAGGCCGCCGAGGGCGGGCACGACGACTGAGGAACGAGCGACAGCGGGGGTCGGCATCCGCCGGCCCCCGCTGCCACGTACGCATCAGCGCTGCATGCCGGACCAACCGTGCGGCGACTCCGGTTCCCGCTCGTCCTCGTCCGCCCCGGTGACGATGTCCCGATCCACGGCGGTCCGGTCGTGTTCGTTGGCGAAGTCCGGCTCGGGCGTGGTGTCCCTGCCCTTCGGCGGTTGACCCAGCGCGGGCACCTTCTCGTCGTGGTCCTCGTGGTTCGTCATGTCGGTGTCCCTTCAGCGGTCGCTCACGCGATGGAGCCGCCCAGCAGGTCACTTGCCTCGTCCACCGCGTACTCGCCCTCAGGCAGCGCGTCGATGCGGGCGAGCAGGTCCGGCGGCAGCTCGGCGGCCACCGCCTGGCGGTAGATCTCGGCCTGGGTGACCCGCTCCTGCGCCCGGTAGATGTCGTCGAGCAGGTCGTCGAGGGCCCGGGTGTCCGGCTCGCCGGCCCCGGATGCGTCGTCGGTCACGCCGATCAGCTACCCGGGCGAGAATCGGTCAAACGTCACGCGAGCGGTCCGCGCGCCTGCGCGCCTGCGGCTTCCGGGCCGGGTGACCCTGCTGCCTGCCTTTGCTCTGCTTCCACCGAGGCAACAGTTTTCGGCCGTTCCTGTTGCCTGGGTTGAAGCAGAGCAAAGGGGATCGCGACAGTGGCCGTGGCCGGCTGCCTCGGCGCGCCGACCGGGTCAGGCTGGGTTCGCGTCTGCGAACAAACAGCGCCGCCCCCGGCCTTGTGGGCCGGGGGCGGCGCTGGTGTCGGTGTGCAGGTCGCCTCTCGGCGAGTGGCACTACGCGGCTCCAGCCGAACGGTATTCCGCGAAGGCTATTTGGGTGAGGCCCGGGGACACTGGACACACCGACACCCGAGTCAACGGGTCGACCCACGTCCGTGTTCCGCACACTGCGGTGTCGGTCGTCACACCGTCGTTGGCAGGGTGGCCCGGCGGGCCTTCACTGCGGAGGCCAGGTGCTCGAGCACCTCGGCGGTGTCGTCCCAACCGAGGCAGGCGTCGGTGACCGACCGGCCGTACTCCAGCTTCCGGGTCGGGTCGAGCTCCTGCCGACCGGGCAGCAGGAACGACTCCAGCATCACGCCGGTGATCCCCCGCTGGCCGGCGGCCAGTTGGGCGGCCACGTCGGCGGCGACCAGCGGCTGGTTGCGGTGGTCCTTGCCGCTGTTGGCGTGGCTGGCGTCGATCACCAGCCGCTCCGGCAACCCGGCCGCACGGAGCAGGTCGAGCGCGCCGGCGACCGACTCGGCGTCGTAGTTGGGCCGACCGCCCCCGCCGCGCAGCACCAGGTGGCCGTCCGTGTTGCCCCGGGTGTGCATGATCGCCGGCGTGCCGGAGAAGTCGATGCCGGGGAAGACGTGCGGCACCCCTGCGGCGCGGATCGCGTCCACGGCGGTGCCGATGCTGCCGTCCGGGCGGTTCTTCATGCCGATCGGCATGGACAGGCCGGAGGCGAGCTGGCGGTGCACCTGGCTCTCCACGGTACGGGCACCGATCGCGCCCCAGGCCACCGTGTCCGCGATGTACTGCGGTGTGATCGGGTCGAGGAACTCACAACCCACCGGCAGGCCGACACGCAGCACGTCGATCAGCAGCGCCCGGGCCAGCCGCAGGCCGGTGTTGACGTCCCCGCTGCCATCCAGGCCCGGGTCGTTGATCAGACCCTTCCAGCCGACCGTGGAGCGTGGCTTCTCGAAGTAGACCCGCATGACGATCAGCAGGTCGTCGGACAACCGGTCCGCAGCGGAGCGCAGACGCTGGGCGTAGTCGAGTGCGGCGGCCGGATCATGGACCGAGCAGGGGCCGACCACCACCAGCAGGCGGTCGTCCTCGCGGTCCAGCACGCGACCCACCGCGCGGCGGCCGGTCAGCACGGCCGAGGCGAGCGGGGCGTCCAGGGGCAACTCGTGGTGCAGCAGGGCGGGCGTGGTCAGCGGCACGACACGGTCGATCCGCTGATCGCTGACCCGATCGGTCTCCGGGGTCGTCACGGTGGGCATCCTTCCGCCGATCGTGCCCGGGGCCGGTGCCCGGGACGAGCCGGCTGCTCGTACGCAAAAGGGCAGGAACGACAGCTCCTGCCCAGCCGGCTCGGTCCGTGGTGACGTCAGTTCATGGTGAAGTCACCGGCCTGCGAGCCGGCTGTCTAAACCATCGATAGGAACGCGTCACGGGACCAGCGTACCCGACCGGACGGGGTTGCCCGGCAGTCGTCCCAAGATGCGCACGACGACACCGCGTGCCGGAGGCGCGGTCGGGGTAACAGGGGTGCCATGACAGACGAGCAGAGCGATCAGCACCGGGTGGAGTCCCGCGCGCACCTCCTGCCCGAGGAGGCCGCGGTGGGCAGTGACGACCCGGAGGCGCAGGCGGAGGCCATTCTCACCGAGTCGGACATCCGCGAGGCGGACCAGAACGCGGCCCCGGACACGGTGCTGGAACGCCGTACCTCGGATCAGACCGTGGCAGCGGTGGAGCCGCCGGACTGACCGGTCACCCCGCGCGCCCGGCGGCATCGGGGCCCTGCGGGTCGGCTCGCCGACCGACCGCACGTCACCTTTCCGCCCGCGAGATCAGATAGCGTCGGGTCATGCCCGACAGCGGTTACCCCTGGCCCATCGAGACGTCCCGACTGGACAACGGCCTGCGCGTGGTGGTGAGTGAAGACCGCACCGCGCCGGCCGTTGCCGTCAACCTCTGGTACGACGTCGGCTCCCGGCACGAGCCGGCCGGGCAGACCGGCTTCGCCCACCTCTTCGAGCATCTGATGTTCGAGGGCTCGGTGAACGTGGCGAAGACCGAGCACATGAAGCTGATCCAGGGCTCCGGTGGCTCGTTGAACGCCACCACCAATCCGGACCGGACCAACTACTTCGAGACCGTCCCAGCCGAGCATCTGGAGCTGGCGCTCTGGTTGGAGGCCGACCGGATGGGTGGCCTGGTCCCCGCGCTCACGCAGGAGACGCTCGACAACCAACGGGACGTGGTCAAGAACGAGCGCCGGCAACGCTACGAGAACGTTCCGTACGGGGACGCCTGGCTGCGCATGTTGCCCCTGCTCTACCCGCCGGGGCACCCGTACCATCACGCGACGATCGGCTCGATGGCCGACCTGAACGCCGCCGCCCTCGGCACCTTCCAGGCGTTCCACCAGACCTACTACGCACCCAACAACGCGGTGCTCACCGTTGTCGGCGACGCCACCGCCTCCGACGTGTTCGCGCTGGCCGACAAGTACTTCGGCGCGCTGCCCCCGCGCGAGGACATCCCTGCGGCACCGGACGGCCGCAGCGTCCCGGCGACCGGGCAGACGGCCGTCGAGTCGGTCAGCGCCGACGTGCCGGCACCGCGGGTGTACATCGCTCACCGCAGCTACCCGTTCGGCACCCCGGGCTACAACGTGATCACCGTCCTCGCCGCCGTCCTCGGCAGCGGTCGGGGCAGCCGGCTCTACCAGCGGCTCGCCGACGGTGAACGGATCGCACAGCCGGACCTGGTCGGGGCGTACGGGGTGGACCTCGCGCACGCCCCAGCACCGCTGATCGCCACCGCCACCGCCCGCCCCGGCGTGAGCGCCGAGCGGCTGGCCGAAGGGCTGGCCGAGGTCGTCGACGAGTTGGCCACCGTGCCGGTCACCGCAGCGGAGTTGGATCGGGCCAAGGCGTTGCTCAGCACCGGGTGGTGGCGTCAGCTGTCCACCGTGGACGGCCGCGCGGACCTGCTCGGCCGGTACACCACGCAGTTCGGCGACCCGGCCCGCGTCGCGGACCAGTTGCCGGCCCTGCTCGCGGTCACCGCCGAGCAGATCGCCGAGGCTGCCGCCGAGGTGCTCGCCACCGACCGGGTGATCCTGTCCTACCTGCCCGAGGAGACCTCATGACGCTGATCGCCGACCGTCCCGGCCCGGGCGCCGCCCGCCCGTACCGGTTCCCGCCGGTGGTTCGCCGCGCCGTGGCCGGCGGTCAGGTCGTCGCCGCGCATCTGCCGGGGCAGAACCTCGCCGTGGCTCTGCTGCTGCTCGACGTGGGCGCGGGTCGGGAGCCGCTCGGCAAGGAGGGCCTGTCCGGCGTGCTGGCCAAGGCGTTGGAGGAGGGGACCGCGCAGCGGGACGCCGCCGCGTACGCGCTCGCCGTCGAAGGGCTCGGCACCGCGTTGATGACCGGGTTGGACTGGGACTCGTTCCAGGCCAGCGTGGTGATCCCGGTGGACCGGCTCAGCGCGGCCGTGGAACTGCTCGCCGAGGCGGTCCGGACGCCCAGGCTGGACCCGGCCGACGTGCGCCGGGTCCGCGACGACGAGGCGACCGCGCTGCGGATGGACTGGGCCAACCCGGGTCCTCGTGCCGACGCCGCGTTGCGCGCGGACCTGTTCGGTGCCCAGAACCGCTGGGGGCGCCCGATGTACGGCGACCCGGAGTCGGTCGCCGGGTTGGACGTGGAGGACGTGACGGTCTTCCACTCCGAGTGGTTCCTGCGCCCCGGCACCCTGATCGTCGCCGGCGACCTGGACCGGATCGACCTGGACGCCCTGGCCGCCGCGGCGTTCGCCGGCACCGGTGGCGGCCCGGCCGAGCGCGGCGGCCCGATCGAGGTGCCGCTGCACGCCGACCGGCGGATCATCCTTGTGGACCGGCCCGGCTCGGTGCAGTCCACGCTGCGGCTGGGCCACCCGTCGCCACACCGGGCGCACCCCGATCACGTACCGATGACGCTCGCCGGCACGGTGCTCGGCGGGGCGTTCACCTCCCGGCTCAACCACCTGCTCCGCGAGGTGCACGGCTACACCTACGGCGTTCGGGGTGATTTCGCCTCGTCCCGGCGGTTCGGCCGGTTCGCGGTCAACTCGGCCGTGCAGACCGCGGTCACCGTGCCGGCCCTGATCGAGGCGGTGGGTGAGATCACCCGTACCCAGGCCGGCGGGGTGACCGAGGACGAGCTGGAGGTGGCCCGGTCCTGGCGGGCCGGGCAGCTCTCGGTCGAGTTGCAGAGCCCTCGGGCGATCGCTTCCGCGCTGACCACGCTGGTGGTGCACGACCTACCGGACGACTACCACGCTCGGTTGCGTGAGTCGCTGCTCGCCGCCGACGTGGACCAGGTCTCCGCGGCAGCGGCCACCCACCTGCACCCGAACGCGCTGACCCTGGTAATCGAGGGCGATGCCGCAATACTCCGCGACGAACTAAACGCAGCCGCCCTAGGAGACCTAATCCCCTAACCCCACCCCACCCCACCCGGCTGTTGATCAAGAGGTTTGCGTCAATCGGGGCGCGAGTTCTGACGCATTTCTCTTGATCACCGCATCCGGTGGGGGTGGGGGTGGGGGTGGGGGTGGGGGTGTGATGCGGGACCCGGGGGATGGGAAAGGGCTGCCGTTCGTGGGGGTGGGCTGGGTAGCCTCGCGGGCATGAGGATCGGCATTGTGGGGGCCACCGGCCAGGTCGGTGGCGTGATGCGGCAGGTGCTGGCGGAGCGGGAGTTCCCGGCGGAGCAGGTGCGGTTGTTCGCCTCGGCGCGGTCCGCCGGGCGCACGCTCCCGTGGCGCGACGGCGAGGTGACCGTCGAGGACGCCGCGACCGCGGACTATTCCGGCCTGGACATCGTGCTCTTCTCGGCCGGTAAGGGCACCTCACGGGAGCTGGCCCCCCGGGTCGCCGAATCCGGCGCCGTGGTGATCGACAACTCTTCCGCGTTCCGGATGGACCCGCAGGTGCCGCTGGTGGTCGCCGAGGTCAACCCGCACGCGGCCCTCGACCGCCCGAAGGGCATCATCGCCAACCCCAACTGCACCACGATGGCCGCGATGCCGGTGCTGCGCCCGCTGCACGCCGAGGCTGGCCTGGTCGGCCTGGTCGTCTCGACGTACCAGGCGGTCTCCGGTGCGGGGCTGGCCGGCGTCGCCGAGCTGGACGAGCAGGTGCGCAAGGTCGCCGAGCACGCCGCCGGGCTGGCCTTCGACGGGTCGGCCGTGGAGTTCCCCGCGCCGCGCTCGTTCGCCGAGCCTGTTGCCTTCAACGTCCTCCCGTTGGCCGGTTCGATCGTCGACGACGGCTCGTTCGAGACCGACGAGGAACAGAAGCTCCGCAACGAGAGCCGCAAGATCCTGGAGATCCCCGACCTGTTGGTCTCCGCCACCTGCGTCCGGGTGCCGGTCTTCACCGGCCACTCGCTGCAGATCAACGCCCGGTTCGCCCGACCGATCACCCCGCAACACGCCCACGAGCTGCTGGCCGACGCGCCCGGAGTGGCACTGACCGCCGTGCCGACGCCGTTGCAGGCCGCCGGGCAGGACCCGACCTACGTCGGACGGATCCGCGCCGACGAGACCGTGGAGTACGGGTTGGCCCTGTTCTGCTCCAACGACAACCTGCGCAAGGGTGCCGCGCTGAACGCGGTGCAACTCGCCGAGCTGGTTGCTGCCGAGCGTCGCTGACCGTCCCACCTGGAGGAAAACGTGCCGGATGACCGTACCCAGCAGGCGTTGACGGATCTGGTGGCCAAGCGTTCGATGGGCGTCCTCGCGACCATCAAGCGTGACGGGCGGCCACAGCTCTCCACCGTGGTCTACTCCTTCGATCCGGACGCGGGTCTGATCCGCGTGTCGGTCACCGACGGCCGGGCCAAGACGGCCAACCTGCGCCGCGACCCGCGGGCCAGCTTCCACGTCGCCAGCGATGACGGCTGGGCGTACGCGGTGGTCGAGGGTCGCGCCGAGCTGACCACACCGGCTGCCGAACCCGGTGACGAGACCGTCGAGGAGCTCGTGGTCCTCTACCGGGCGGTGAGTGGCGAACACCCCGACTGGGACGAGTACCGCCAGGCCATGGTCGACGAGGGGCGGCTGGTGCTGCGTCTGCACGTGGAGCGGATCTACGGCATACCGCCCCGGGGCTGACCCGCTCGCCCTCGCCCGTCGTCATCCGCCGCGGTAGGCAGCTCAGCCGGGGCGCTGTGCCCGCAGGCGGGTGTCGCGCCCGCCGACGGGTATACCGCCCTCCCGTGCCGTCACGGAACGAACGTCGGGGGAGGGGTGGATGGGCGTCGACAGGACCAGCGACGAGGCTCCACCCGGCGGCCCGGCGCTGCGACGGGAAACCTCCCGCCTGCTGTCGTTCAGCGACGGTGTCTTCGCCATCATCATCACGCTGCTGGTGCTCGACCTCCAGCCACCTCAGGTCGAACGCGGTCGGCTGCTGCACGCACTTGTCGAGCAGTGGCCGGCGTACCTCGCCTACGTCACGTCGTACGTGTTCGTGGCGGTCACCTGGCTGAACCACCGGTCCGCCTTCAACCGGGTCACCAGCAGCGGCAAGGGCCTCCAGTGGTACAACCTCGCGGTGCTGTTCAGCACCGCGCTGTTGCCGTTCGCCACCTCGGTCCTCTCGCGGGCCATGCGGGAGGGTGACCAGGCAGACCAGCGGGCCGGCGTGCTCCTCTATGGCCTGGTCGGCGGGCTGCTTTCGGCGACCTGGCTGGGGCTGTACCACTATCTGGCCCGAAATCACGATCTGCTGGACGAGACCGTGCCGGGCGGGTTCTTCCCCACCGAACGGGCGCGGGCCGCAGCCGGTGTCCTGGGGTACGCGCTGGCGATTCTCGTCGGATACCTGGTCAACCCGCTGTTCGCCCTGGCGATCTTCCTGGTCCTGCCGATCTTCTACTCCCTGACCAGCAGTGGCCTGTACGAGCTGCGGCGCCTGCGGCACCCCCACGGATAGCCACCGGTGGTCGGCGTTACCCCCTCCGGAGCGGCGGGTAGACAGGCCGTGCCGACACCGAGAGGGGAGCACCATGACAACGGTCGGAGAGTTCATGACGACCCGGTTGGTGACGATGGACGGCAACGAGACGCTCATCGCAGCCGCGCAGGAAATGCGTGACAGCGCGATTGGTGATGTGGTGGTGACCGACGGCGACAGCGTGGTCGGCATCGTCACGGACCGGGATATCACGGTCCGAGGTGTCGCGGAGAACATGGATCCGGGCTCGACCCGGCTGAGCCAGATCACCACCCGCGACGTGATCACGGTGAGTCAGTACGACGACGTGGTGGCCGCCGCGGACCTGATGCGTACGTACGCCGTACGCCGGCTCCCGGTGATCGACGACGGGCGCCTTGTCGGCCTGGTGTCGATGGGTGACCTCGCGGTTGAGCGCGAACCGCAGTCGGTGCTGGCGGACATCAGCGCCGACGACCCGAACAACTGACCGTCCGCCGTAGGCGCGCCGGCTCTCCCCGATGCGGGAGAGCCGGCGCTGCGGTGTCCGGGCCAGGTCGCCACTCACCCGATCCGGGCGAGGTTGACCGGGGGAGCGGCGGGGACCCGTGCGGGGACGTGCAACGCCGGCCGTCCGCGCGACGCGAGCGCGGTAGTGGGATCCCGGGCCCGGCAACTGGGAGGAGTGGACCCGATGGTGGACGCGACCACGAGGTTCTTCGAGGATCTGGACCGGCGGGGGTACGAACCCCTGCTGGCGAAGACCTCCGGGACACTGCGTATCGACCTGCACGAGGGGGCGCAGACCCGGCACTGGCTGCTGAGGATCGACCGCGGTCAGCTGAACGTGAGTCAGGAGGACCGGGAGGCCGACACGGTGATCGGCGCGAGCCCTCTTCTCTTCGACGACATCGCCTCGGGCCGGGAGCACGGCCTGGCTGCGCTGTTGCGCGGGGACATGACGGTGACCGGTGACGCCCGGCTGGTGGTGCAGGTCGAGCGGATCTTCCCGAGTTCCCCGGACGCCCGGGGGCCTCGTCGGCGCTTCGCGGGGGAGGTGTACTGATGGGGCAGAGCAACACGGTCCGGATCCTGGACGGCAACACGTTCGTCGTCTGCGAGGACACCGGCGACATCGAGGCGACTCCGAGCGAGCCGACGGGGCTCTTCTCCATCGACACCCGTTTTCTGTCGACCTGGGTGCTGACCATCAACGGTGAGCGGCTCAACTCGCTCTCCTACGACGACTTGCAGTACTTCGAGTCGCGGTTCTTCCTCGTCCCGGGGATGGCGACGCACTACGTGGACGCGAAGTTGTCGATCATCCGAGAGCGCGCGGTGGGCGGCAGCTTCCGGGAGCAACTCACGATTCTCAACCATGACGAGAAGCCGGTCGATCTGGAAATCCGGATGGACGCGGCGTCGGACTTCGCCGACCTGTTCCAGGTCAAGGACGAGATCCTCAACAAGAAGGGCGAGATCTACACCGAGGTCGAGCCGGACCGCCTGCGGTTGGGCTATCGCCGGGGCAACTTCCAGCGGGAGACGGTCATCTCATCGTCGATGGCGGCCCGGTACGACAACAAGGGTTTCGCGTACACCGTCCACCTGGAACCCAACGAGCAGTGGGAAACCGCGATCGACGTCCAGACGCAGGCGGTCGGGCCCGGCGGTCGGGATCTGCGCTTCGGACTGCGGGTGCACGGCAACGAGCGGCTTGCCCTCCAGCACGACCTGGAGCAATGGATCGCGGACGCGCCCAAGGTCAACAGTCAGCACGGCCGGGTGGCCAGCACCTACCGGCGCAGCCTGATCGACCTGGCGGCGCTGCGCTTCTCGCCCCTGTCGCTGGGCGGCGCAACCCTGCCGGCGGCCGGTCTGCCCTGGTTCATGACCATGTTCGGTCGGGACAGCATCCTCACCTGCCTGCAGACGCTGCCGTTCACCCCGCAGTTGTCGAAGACGACGCTGCGCATCCTCGCGTCACTGCAGGGCAGTCGGTTCGACGACTTCCGGGACGAGGACCCGGGGCGGATCCTGCACGAGATGCGGTACGGCGAAACGGCGGCCTTCGAGGAGCAACCGCACTCGCCGTACTACGGCTCGGTGGACGCGACGCCGCTGTTCGTCGTGCTGCTCGACGAGTACGAGCGGTGGACCGGGGACGTCGCGCTGGTCAAGGAGTTGGAGCAGGAGTCGCGCGCGGCCCTGAGGTGGATCGACAACTACGCCGACCTGATCGGCAACGGCTACATCTGGTACGAGCGGCGCAATACCGACACCGGTCTGGAAAACCAGTGTTGGAAGGACTCCTGGGACTCGATCTCCTACTCCGACGGAACGCTGCCGCCGTTCCCGCGGGCAACCTGCGAGGTGCAGGGGTACGCGTACGACGCGAAGGTCCGCGCGGCCCGGATGGCCCGTGAGTTCTGGGGCGACCCGGAGTTCGCCGACCAGTTGGAGCGGGAGGCGGCAGAACTGAAGGAGCGGTTCAACCGGGACTGGTGGGTGGCCGACGGCGAGTTCTATGCCCTGGCCCTGGATCCGGACGGCCGCCAGTGCGACATCCTCAGCTCCAACATCGGCCACCTGCTGTGGAGTGGGATCGTCGAACCCGAGCGGGCGGAGAAGATCGCCCGGCACCTGGTGGGGCCTCGGCTCTTCTCCGGCTGGGGTGTGCGGACGCTCGCCGAGGGGGAGGCCCGGTACAACCCGATCGGCTACCACAACGGCACGATCTGGCCGTTCGACAACTCGTTCATCGCCTGGGGTCTGCGCCGCTACGGTTTCCCCGAGGAGGCCGCAACCATCGCCAGCGGCATCCTGGACGCGGCCACGTACTTCGACGGCCGGTTGCCGGAGGCGTTCGGCGGCTATCCGCGCGAGCTCACCAAGTTCCCGGTGGAGTATCCGACGGCGTGCAGCCCGCAGGCCTGGTCGACCGGTACGCCGTTGCTGCTGCTTCGCACCATGCTGGGTCTGGAGCCGCACGAGGGTCACCTGGCGGTCGAGCCACGGCTACCGGTCGGGATGGGTCGCATCGAGGTGCTGGACATCCCGGGTCGCTGGGGTCGGATGGACGCCTTCGCCCGGGGTCGACTGGACCTGGACAACCTCGCCGACTGACCGAATCGACCGCGAAACCGGCGGTGGTGCGCAGCCCGCGCCACCGCCGGTCGCCACCCAGCCGAGCTCCAGCCGGGCGGGGTAGATTCTGCGGATGCCGGAGCTTGTGTACCCGCCCGTTATCGCCACCGCCAAGACGCTGTTCCGTCTTCTGGACCTGAAGATCAACATCGAGGGCGCCCACCACGTTCCCCGCACCGGCGGGGCGGTGCTGGCCAGCAACCACGTCAGCTACCTCGACTTCATCTTCGCTGGGCTGGGCGCGAACGCGTCGGGCCGGCTGGTCCGCTTCATGGCCAAGCAGTCGGTCTTCACGCACAAGATCTCCGGGCCGCTGATGCGGGGGATGCGGCACATCCCGGTGGACCGGCAGGCCGGCGCGGCCTCGTTCCGCGCCGCCGTGGCCGCGCTCAAGCGCGGCGAGGTCGTCGGCGTCTTCCCCGAGGCGACGATCAGCCAGTCGTTCACCGTCAAGGAACTCAAGAGCGGCACCATCCGGATGGCCCGCTCGGCGAAGGTGCCGGTGTTGCCGGTCGCGCTGTGGGGCACCCAGCGGCTCTGGACCAAGGGCCGCCCGCGCACGCTCACCCGCCGGCACACGCCGATCACCGTCCTGATCGGTGAGCCGATCAACCCGGCGGATTTCCCGGACCCGAATCTGCTCGACGCCGAGCTGAACACCCGGCTCAGCGCGCTCGTCGACCGGGCCCAGCGGGAGTACCCGGACGCGCCGGCCGGCCCGGACGACACCTGGTGGCTGCCCGCGCACCTGGGCGGCAGCGCGCCCACGCCGGAGGAGGCCGCCGCTCTGGACGCGTCCGACGAGCACCGCCTCCCCAGCGCCTGACGCCGAGTTGGCCGGATCGTTCCGCACCGGGCACGATGGTGTCTGAAGCCGCCGCCCGGACCGTCGGCTTCACCGATGCCCGGATGCTGCGCCGCCTGCGAGCCCGCTCCACGGGGTCGGCTCCGGCCCCGAGCGGTAGTAGTCGTCCCGGGAGTGGAACTCCACCGGCAGCGAGCCGGGCAGCGTGACCCGGGTGTCCCCGGCGAGCAGGCTGGGGCCGGCTCGCAGCAGCAGTACGTCGCGTTCCTGCGCCGAGAGGTCGACCAGCTGAGGGTGGGTGAGCCGGAACATGGCCACCGCCTGGCGCACCTGCCGACCCAGCGCCGCGACCTCACCGGGAGGCCCGCCCAGGGCCAACGCGGGCTGCTGAATGGTGCGCAAGGCGTCGCAGACGATCAGCAACTGCGCCGGGGCGTCCTGCTCGGTTGCCGGCAGCTCCAACCGGGACGGCCACTGCCAGCGGATCTGCCCGCTCATCAAACCGTTGAGGCGGGCGGGCGGCCGGACCCGGGGCCTGTCGTCGACGACCAGAGAGATTTGCGAGCCGCTGCCCACCCAGCAGATCCGCTGGTCGGTGACGGTCACCGAGACCGGCCCGGGCAACCACCAGCCGCGCCACGCCTCCGTCGGCCCGAGCAGGTAACCCGCGACCAGCAGCCGATGCCGCCCGAGCACCCGCTCGCCGTGCAACGGACGCAGGTTGTAGCGGCGATCCAGGGCCGGCCCCACATCGTCGTCGGGGGCATCGAATCGGTGGGGAGCGATGAAGAAGGGGGACGCGTCGGCGTGCATCGTCACGACCTCCCGGTCAGCTGGCTGTGGTGTGAAGCCTGGCGGATCGGGAAGCGGCTGTCATGACGCCCGTTAGGGGGTCGGCCGGTCGTGCGTCGCCTGTGACCGGTAGATGCCGATCTCCTCCGGGCGTACGAGGCCGTCCTCGATCGCGCGGGCGAGTAATGCCGCCTTTGTGGCGGCTGGCCGCCCCGCCCGGGTGTACTTGATCCGCGCACGGTCGACGTACTGCTTCACCGTGTGCTCGCTGATCTGCATCCGGCGGGCCACCGACGCCTTGGACATCGACTGGAACCAGAGCAGCAGCGCCTCACGCTCCTTGTCGGAGAGCATCGGCCGGTCCGGCCGTGGGTCGCCGACCATCGCCCCGGCCAGCGCGGGCGGCACGTACGGGCGGTCGCTCGCGGCGGCCAGCACGGTCGCCACGCAGTGCTCCCGGCCTTCGTGCTTGGCCAGGAACGCCACCGCCCCGGCGTCCAGTGCGGCGAGCATGGTCTGCGGGTCGGTGTGCTCCGAGTAGACCACCACCCGCCGCCCGGCGGCGCTCAGCTCGGCCAACTTGTCCAGCGCCATCCGCCCGTGCAACCGCAGGTCGAGCAGGACGACGTCGGCGTCGGGGGCCGCTCGCAGCACCTCGTCCGGGTCGTCCCCGGTGGCCAGTACGGTCAGCCGTGGCTCGGTGGCGAGCCAGGCGCGAACACCGTCGACCACCACCGGGTGGTCGTCGACGATCGCGACCCCAATCGGCCGGTCGCCGGTTACCGCCGCCACTGGGTCTGCGCCCATCTGATGCTTCCGTCCCGTTCGTAGAGGTGCTCTACCTGCCCGTCGTCGCGCTTCCCGGCTGGCGGGCCGGTGGCCTCCGGCCCCTCCCGGTCCGGCGTGACGAGGCTGACCACCACCTCGTTCGGGCCGGAGACCACGGTCAGTCGGGCCCAGCCCCGGGCGTCGGCGAGGATGCCGTTGAGCGGGTCGGCCAGCCGGCGTCGGATCTCCACCGGCAGCGGCGGCGGGGTGCCGACGGTGACCAGGTCGATCGGCAGACCGTTGCGTTCGGCCAGGTCGGCGGCTGCCCGCAACTCGTGCAGCAGTGGGTCGGGCACGTCGTCGGACTCGGCGATCAGTCGACGCAGCCGGGCAGCGGCCAGCATGCACCGGCGCTGCACCTCCGGGTCGTTCGGGTCGGCCTGGCCGGCGGCCAGCTCCCCGAGCACCCGCCCGGCAGCCGAGCTGACCAGAGTGAGCCGGTCCCGGCGTTCCCGGAGGGCACGCTCGGCGGCATCCCGCTCGGCGGCCATCGCATGGCCGGCGGCCGAGACGGCGGCCCGCTCCCGGGCCAGGCTCACGATCGTCGCGCTACCCACGAACACCGCCACCGGAAGCGAGAACGTGCCGTAGACGTACATCACGTAGCGGGCCATGTCGGCCGAGTCGGGGCCATGCCCGAGCACGGCGAGTAGCGCGATCATCGCGTGCGTGCTCAGCAGCGCGATCAGCCCCACGACCCGCCGGCCCCACAGCGCCAGCACGAAGAACCAACCGAGTGTGCCCCACACCCAGTTGGCGGCGGTGAACAACTGCCGTTCGCCGACCGCGACGAAGACGGCCACGTCGACGGCGAGCAGCAGGCCGGCCAGCGGCCACGGCGGCAGCGGCGAGCCGAGCAGCAACCGCACTCCGGCCACCGCGCCGGCCACCGCGACCAGTATCCAGGCGCCGAGCACCACCGCCGGCGCGGCGAGCTCCGCGCGGGCGGCCAGCACCGCCGGCAGCCCGATCGCGACGTGCCAGGCCAGTGCGATGGCTACTGCGGCGATCCGGGCACCTCGGTCGGACGCGTGCGCCACGGCAGCAGGTGCGGTGAGCCCCGCCGTGGACACCGGCTCCCGGGGGGCGGGCACGCGGGTCCCCTCCGGTGCCTCCGGGCCGCTGATCGGGTGCGCCGGGGCGCCCAGGTCAGCCGACACCGGGCCACTCCAGGCGGATCCGGGTGCCAGCGCCGGCTGCCGATTGCACGTCGGCCCGCCCACCGACCGCCGCCATCCGGCCACGAATCGACTCGCGCAACCCGTACCGGTGGGGTGGGACGGTTGCCGGGTCGAAGCCGGGGCCGTCGTCGGCGACCTCGACCACGACGCCGATCGCGTCCCGGCTCAGCCGCAGAGTGACCCGCGCGCCCGGTGCGTGGCGTACCACATTGGACAGCGCGGCGTAGGTGCTCTCACTGATCGCGTCGGCCACCCCAGCGGGGACCGCGCACGGAGCCAGGTCCAGGTGCGCCGAAAGCTCAGGCAGCCGGCCTGTCACCGCCCGTAACCGCCCGCCCAGCGGCACCGGGCCGTCGCCGGCCACCGGGCCGACGTTGGTGAGCGCGACGAGGGTACGCAGGTCGGTTGCACTTCGCTCGCGGAATGCGGCCGAAGGCCCGGCCACCGCGCCGAGCCCCACCATGGTGAGCGTGCCGAGGACCGTGTCGTGCAGGTCGCGGTTCTGCTGGCGTTCGGCGTCACGGGCGGCCCGCGCGACCAACGCCTCTCGGGTCAGCCGCTGATGCTCGACGAACGAGCGGTCCGCGCGGCCGATCCGGCGGCGCATCACCGTCGCCATCATCGCCGTGCAGGCGGTCTGCACCAGCAGCGTGGCCGCGTGCGCCCGAGCCTCGGTGGAATTGCCGGCAGCTTGGGCGCCCGTCACGTACGCGGCGATGACGAGCAGCCCGGCCGGGATCGACCAGCGCGTCGGGGCGGTGGCCTGCGCGTTGATCACCGTGGTGCTGGCCAGCACGGCGATCCAACTGCCCTCGCCGGGCAGCACCCCGGGTGCCACCAACACGGGGATGAGCAGGCAGGCCACCGCGGTGACCGCGACGTCACCGGCGACCAGGGCCGAGTTGATGCCATGACGCCACGCCTGGTACGCGTACCAGAGCGACCAGCCGGTCAACGCCGCCACACCGGGCAGCAACACGGCTGGCTCGACCGGCGGTGCCTGCACCGACAGGGCCACCGCCCCGCCGACCACGCCGCAGGTCAGCCGCAGCAACGCCGGCAACGTGGTGAAGATGAGGCCTAACGCGCCGCCAGCCGGATTGTCCAGGGTGGGCGGCGGCACGGCTGGGGTGGCAACGGCCGGCATCGGGAAGTGTCCTTCCGACAACGACCCGGTCCGGGTCCGCGCGGCATAGATCGACGTTGGAGAATAACACGCTAGGTCGCCGGTGATCACCCGTTCTGCGCGATGTGTCGCAAAATCGTCACGTTAGGCCGCAGGTTGGAGCAGATCCCACCGATTGCCGTAGAGGTCGGCGAAGACCGCGACCGAGCCGTACGCCTCGTGCCGCGGCTCCTCCAGGAAACGCACCCCGGCCGCCACCATCCGGGCGTGGTCCCGGGCGAAATCCTCGGTGTAGAGGAAGAACCCGACCCGACCGCCGGTCTGGTCGCCGACCCGGGCACGCTGCTCCGGGGTGCTCGCCCGGGCCAGCAGCAACGCCGTCTCCCGGGCACCCGCTGGGCGGATGACCACCCAGCGTGAACCATCCGGTCGGGGGGTGTCCTCCAGCAACTCGAAACCGAGGCCGCCGACGTAGAAGTCGATCGCCTCGTCGTACTCCCTGACCAGCAGTGCGACAAGTCCCAGATGTGCCATTCGGCCATTCTGCCGGCGGGCGCTTCGGGCCTACCCGGCGGCGTCGGCGCTGGTCGCCCGCGGCACGCGGCCCATCCGTCGTCGTTCCGGTTGCCGCGCCGGAACCGGGAGTGCTCGCCGTCCGTCCCATCTTCGGGTGGAGAGGTGGTGAGCCGGATGCGCTCGGGTCGAACGGTATTGGCGGTGGCGCTGCTCGGCGCAGCGCTGAGTGGCTGCGGTGGCACGACCATCGGGCCGGGCGGGGCGGACGAGCCCGGCCCGGCCGAGATCGTCGAGACGTGGACCTCCTGCGCCAAGGCGGCACCACAGGCCGGCGCGGTGTTGTCGGTGCCGCACACGCAGACGCCGACACCCGCCGCGCCCGAGCCGAGGATCGGGCGCATCGACCCCGCGTTCAGCCCGGTCGCCGCAGTGATCTGCGGGCGGCAGATCCGGCCGGGCCCCAACGGAGGCCGGGAGCAGGTCGCCACGGAGCGACGCGCCGAGGAGATCGCACCGCTGCTCGCCGCGCTGCGCCTGCCGAACCAACAGGCGCACGGCGAGAACCTCTGCACACTCGACATGCTCGTCCCGCCCTGGCTGGCCCTGCTCGATCACCGGGGGCGCTGGCTGCGCCCGTACCTGCCGACGACCTCCTGCGGCAAACCGCGCCCGGAGGTCATGGCCGCACTGGACGGGTCGCGGTGGACCACGGTGGACGCCCGTACCGTCGGGCAGGTCGAATCCCCGGCGGCCGAGGCCGCGGGATGCGCGCAACGGTGGGCGGACATGGTGTGGGTGGAAACCACGAACAGGCGCCCCGCGCCGCCCGGACCGGCCACGTCTCCGGCCGCCGGGCCGATGCGCCTCTGCGTCTACCAGGTGCCCGCGTCCGAGCAGGGCGGCGGCAAACCGGCGGGTGATTTCGTGTACGGCGGACCGCTCCCAGCCGAGCGGCAGGCGGGCGTGCTCCGTGCGTTGGCCAACCGCCGAGCGGTGGCCGACTGTGCCACCCCGGCCTCCCGCTTCGCGGTGTTGCGCCCACTGGACGGCGCAGGTTCCGACCGCTACGTCGAACTCGACGGCTGCCGACGTTTCCTGGTCGTCCCACCGACCGGCGGGGCTCAGCTCGGCCAGGGCGACGACGCTCTGGCCGCGCTGCTGGGACCCGTCTGAGCCGGCTGACCGGCTGCGCGCCTGACCCAACTCCCACAGGCGGAGTTCAAAATCACCTCGACGGCAGTGTGGCTCTGCGCTGCCTCGCCCTGGTGAGTGGATGTCGGCCTCGGTCCACACCGTGCTCAACGGGCCGCCATCCGCCCGTCATCTGGCTACCACTTAATGATCAACGACTGCAGGACAAATCGTGTCCCTTCGAGAGGAACCCTGCGCGTGATCCCAGTGGAAGACCCCAGACCGGCCGCACGTCTGGCGCGGCGGCGGTTCCTGACCGTCACCGGTGCCGCCACGGCGCTCGCCTTCGCCACCAACCTGCCCGGTGGGTCGAGCGCCGCAGCCGCCACCGACAAGCTCCACGACGACCCGTTCACCCTTGGCATCGCCTCCGGCGACCCGCTGCCTGAGGCAGTGGTGATCTGGACCCGGTTGGCGCCCCGACCGTACGAGCCGTTGGGCGGCATGCCGTACCACGCGGTCGAGGTGGAGTGGCAGGTAGCCACCGACGAGCGGTTCCGGCGGATCGTTCGCTCCGGACGCGCGACCGCGCGACCCGAGTACAGCTACAGCGTGCACGTCGACGTGCGCGGCCTACAGCCGAGCCGGCAGTACTGGTACCGCTTCAAGGTCGACCGGTACATCAGCCCGGTCGGTCGTACCCGGACCACCCCGGCACCCGGCCAGCGGGTCGACCACCTCACCTTCGCCGTCGCCTCCTGCCAGGCCTACACGGACGGCTACTTCACGGCCCACCAGCACATCGCCGCCGAGGACGTCGACGCGGTGGTGTTCCTCGGTGACTACATCTACGAGTACGGCATCTCCGCCTCCGGCGGGCTGCGCAATCTCGCCGAGCCGGTGCCGAGCCAGTTCCGCACCGAGGCCGACACGCTCGACCGTTACCGCCTCCAGTACGCGCTCTACAAGTCCGACCCCGACCTGCGCGCAGCGCACCAGGCGGCACCGTGGATTCCCACCTGGGACGACCACGAGGTGCAGGACAACTACGCGGGCCTGACCTCCAGGACCAACGCCCCGGTCGAGGACTTCCTGGTCCGCAGGGCCAGCGCCTACCGGGCCTACTGGGAGCACATGCCGCTGCGCTCACCGGCCCCGCAGGGACCCAACTACATGCTCTACCGCCGGTTCACCTTCGGGCGGCTGGCCGAGCTGAACGTGCTCGACACCCGCCAGTACCGCGCCGACCAGGCATCGGCCGACGGCTGGAAGGTCGACTCCGAGGAGCGGCGCGACCCAGCCCGTGCCCTCGCCGGAGCACAGCAGCAACGCTGGCTGCTGGACGGCGTACGCACCTCCCACGCGACCTGGAACCTGCTCGCCAACCAGGTGATCATGAGCCGGATGGACCAGGACCCGACGGCCGGCGACCTATACAACATGGACGCCTGGGACGGCTACGCCGCCGAGCAGAAGGTCACCCTCGACGGGCTCGCCATGCTGCGGGGACGCAACCCGGTCGTGCTCACCGGCGACGTGCACGCCGCGTACGCGCTGGACATGAAACGCGACTTCGCTGACCCGGCCTCGCAGACGTACGGCGTCGAGTTGGTGGGGACGTCGATCAGCAGCGGCGGCAACGGCACCGAGGTCTCCGCGAACGGGCAGAAGTTCATCGACAGCAACCCGCACCTGAAGCTCGTCAACGAGCGGCGCGGCTACCTCAGGGTCCGGCTCACCGAACGTGAGCTGCGGGCCGACTACCGGGCGGTGCCGTACGTCGACCGTAACGGCGCGCCCGTCCAGACCATCAGTTCGTTCACCGTCGAGGCCGGCAACCCCGGCCTGAACCCGGCATGAGAGGTAAAGCCATGACACGTACTCTCTGGCGCCGGCTCGCCAACCTGTCCCGTGGCCGAAAGGCCGCCGTCGCCGGTGCCGTCATCGCCCTGGTGGCGATCGGCGGCACGGCCCCCGCGGTCGCCGGCCGACCCGACCCGACCCGGCTGAGCCTCGCCTCCGACGTCAGCCTCGTCGAGGTCAACCCGATTCCCTGCGCGAACCAGGGTTTCCAGCTCCAGTTCGGCAACACCGGACGCGCGGACGTCTACGCCGACGCGTTCCTCGAGGTGAAGGCGCCGCTGACGCTGTCCAGGAACCTGGTCTCCAGCTACCTGCCCGCCGGCTACACACTCAAGGTGCCGATCACGGTCACCGCACCCCGGGGCACCGCCCCCGGCCGATACACGATCACCGTCCGGTCCGGTGAGCGTCGGCTGTCGGTGCCGGTGCAGGTCGCACCGGGACCTGTCGACACCACCGGCAACCTCGCCAGGTACGTGCCGGTCACGGCATCCTCGGAGAACCTGCCCACGTACCCGGCGTGCGGTGCGGTGGACGGCGACCGCGACTCGAACCACTGGGCGACCACGACCGGCTGGAACGACGCGAACAAGGGCGCCTTCCCCGACTGGCTCCAGGTGACGTTCGACCAGCCCGAGAAGATCGGCCGGGTCGAGGTCTACACGCTCGACTCCACCAAGTACCCGGCCGCGAAGTACGGCCTGCGCGACTGGGACGTCCAGGTGCGGGTCGGCGAGGACTGGCAGACCGTTGCCCAGGTGCGCGGCAACGTCGCCGGTCAGGTCAGCTCGACCTTCACACCGGTGACCGCGACCGCGTTCCGGATCGTCACGCTGACCAGCAACGAGACCGCCGGCTACTCGCGGGTGGTGGAACTCGAGGCGTACGCCTCCTGACGTCGTACGTCCTCAGAGAAAATCTATGGGCGAAGCGCTAGATTTCTTCTCCGTCTCCGGCTAACGTTCCTGGGGTCGAAAACGGAGCAAACAAAGACGCTGACGTGGCCGCCCCGCACGAGGGCGAAGGTTTGGCGGCAGAAACTTGCCGGAGTGGCAGCGGGTGGGGCCGAGGCTGGTTCAGGGCTGCACCCGAAGTTCGTCGTACGTGTTAGGGCCAGGAAGTCGCGTGGGGCTCGGACACCGACGGGCAGCACGAAGTACGGCAGAGGAAATCAGAGGCAAGGGAGGGCCTACACCGTTGGATCGCCCGCTGTCAGCCGCATTGGTGGGCTAGACGCGGACACCGCAGTTTCCATCGAACGAGAGGTGGTCTCCGGTCACGCATATGCGATCCTCGCACCCGATGCCGTCAATGACGGCCGGTGCGGACAAGAGAAGCCGACGTTCTGTCGGTAGATGGTGTTCCTGACCCACAACCCTTGGGCCCCGGTGCTTTCGAGCACCGGGGCCCTCGTGATGGAGGTTCGATGACCCAATCCGGCGACATGCTCGACGACGAGGACTACCCCGCCTACACGATGGGCCGCGCCGCCGAGATCCTCGGCTGCTCGCAGGACTTTCTGCGCCGGCTCGGCGACGCGAAGCTGATCGACCCGCAGCGCTCCGGTGGCGGGCACCGCCGCTACTCCCGCTATCAGCTACGCCTTGCCGCGCGAGCCCGGGAGATGTGCGACCAGGGCACCGACATGGCAGCGGCCTGCCGGATCATCATTCTTGAGGACCAACTCGCAGAGGCCCTCCGACGCAACGAGAGCTACCAACAGGGCTGAGTACACCCTCCGGGCCTCGCCGTGAAGCATTGGACAGCGGCCACCATGTCGATGCAGGGCGAGGCCTTCTCGTCGAGCAGTCGCCAGAGCGTCCACCCTGAGGCGCATCGTTAGCTGCCTTTATGCAAACGACCCCTTGCGGTAACAAGGGGTCGTTCCTGCCCGAGGCGGCGACCAGGCTGTCGAGCGTCGCTCCTCTATGCACGTTCAACGACGTGGAAGTTGCAGAAGCAACGGGTTCGGGCTGAAGGTCGGTTAAGGGCCGGCTTAGCCGAACTGTGATCAAAAAATCCGCTACGCATCCAGAGATGCCCTCGTTTTCACATTGAGATCCCGCCTGGGTCCTCACTGCGGCGGTAACCGCGGAGGGCTGCAGCAGGCGGGGTCTTCCTGTCCGAGGCAGATCAGCGCGTCATCTGGAGCAACCGTGTCCGATACTTCCACCACACCTCCCGGCGACGACGAGGGTCGTGCGGCCCTTCTCACCGTTCGCGACCTGGTAATTCTTGCGATATCGCTGGTTGTCGGCCTGCTGTCTGGTTGCGTCAGCTTCCTGACCGTAGCCGCCCAGGCTGGCGTTGCTGCGGGTGCTGCTGCGGGTGTCGTCGCCCTCGTGCTGACGGGGCTTGTGGTCGCAACCAGCCTGCACAGGCTGCTGAGGTAACGCCAAGGCAAGGTGGGCGGCCTCGAATGCCGTGTAGGTAGGGGCTACGACCACCGACCACCGTTGTTGCGGGCCGGCCTGGCCGCGTCGAGCAGGTTGGCCAGCCGGTACCGCAACACCCTCGTCTGTCTGAGCGACAGGACCAGGCAGGTCGCGGCGTTACCCTCCATGCTGGTCAGATTCACTACCGGCCCAGCGGCAGGGTGTAGGGCTTGCACCAAGCTCACGTCAACGACGTACGCCTCCGGCCTGTTGGTGTCTAGGTGGCTAGCTTGGGAGCGGTGCTGACCCCTGCGCTGGCAGTCGTCCCGGTCGCACCAGCGCGGGTGAGTCGGGTCGGCAAGGTTGCCAGTCAGGAAGACGTGCACGTAGCCGCAGGGGCGTCCGGACTGCACGAGGACCTTGGCCGGCGGCACCCTCATCGGAATCCGGTGCCGTCAGCCCAGCCCAGCCCAGCCAGGCGGCGACGAGCCCGCGCTACGCCCACGTTCTGCCAGAGGTCGAGCGGGCCGCCGTGGACGAGGCTGCGAAGCAGCTATGTGGCTGACTTGGCGGTACGAATGGCCTCCGGCAGAGGGCGGCGGCCTGCACCGGTCCTGGCATCGTAGTGCGATCAAGAAGCACTTACCCGCGTCACGGAGGGCCACGAGGAGACCTCATACTGCGTACGTGAACGCGATCGCGCAGGTATTTGCTGTACTGGCCGGACTCATCCACGTCTTCATCTTCGGAATGGAGTCGGTACTGTTTCGCCGACCCAAGGTCCACCAGCGGTTCCTGACACGAACTGCCGATGTGGACGCCGTACGGCTGTGGGCGTTCAACCAGGGTTGGTACAACCTGTTCCTCGCTGTCGGTGCCATTGGCGGAGTGGTCTCCGTCGATGCTGGCAATCAGGTCGTCGGCCGCACGCTGGTGCTGTTCAGCTGCGCATGCATGCTTGCCGCCGCCGGTGTACTGCTGCTGGCCGACCGCCGGATGGCGCGCGGCGCCCTGATCCAAGGCACCGCACCGCTGATTGCGCTGATCGCAGCGCTGGCGTAATTACGATCACCCAGCTGCCCGGTCACGGCCATCCACCTGCCGCCCAGCACGGATCCCTGCGCCACCGGGGCTCCGACCACCGCTGTAGCAGGGGTCCGGGAGACATTGAGGAAGTACCTGTGCGCCCGGCAGGATTCGAACCTGCGGCCCTGGGATTAGAAGTTGAATCCTGTACGGGTTAGCACGTCATCGTAAGTTGCTAGGGGTGTCTATCTGTCCAGGTAGACACCCCTTCGTATGTTGATCCATATCGGTTCGTGATGCCGGATCCGGAGGTGTCCGGGCTCACAATGGGCTCACCCTCAGCGATCAGCCTCTCTGGCACTTGACCTGGGAGGCCAGGCATGGGGGCCGAGGCACTGTCTGGTCTCAGGACGTCCGTGACAGATCGGTCTCGGGACATGGGTGACACGTCCGGCTAGACGATCTTGCGTCGCGCCTTGGTTACTGAGAGCGGGTGAAGTGTCGCGGGACGGTGGGTGAGTCAGTGGTTCCGCGGGAGTGGGAGACCCGCGCCGCGGAAAGCGCGGCGGACATGGCGTGCGTCTCGGTTGCAGTATCCCAATCGCGGTCGGCCGAAGCGGTCCAGCTCGACGGCGACGGCGATGCCCGCATCCGTTAGTAGGTGCGCCATGTGCTGAACGGCTTCAACATCATCGGTCCAGGTATAGGTGGTCCGCATTGCTGCCCACGTGCGCCGGTCTGCTGCGACCACGCTAGCCATCACGGCTGCGGCGCAGGCCGGCGTGGCGATCCACGTGCTGGCGCCGCTGATGGGTGCCACGACCAGACCGACCCCTGCCCCGGCAGCGCATAGACCGGCGACGGCGGCCCAACCACCAGCGTTGAATTGAGCAGTGCGGAAAGGTCCGCGGTGGTGAGCAAACCTCCGCCATGAGAGGTACGTCGAGGATCGGGAGCGCTGCATGAACCTATGTTGCCATCGGCGCGGTGGGGGTGAGGCCGGATCCGCTCACCCACGCTTGGCAGCCGGCGCGGCGGCCGTCGTACCGCAGCGCCGTGGAGCGAGTCACTGCAGGCCGGAGTGGTGATGCGGCATGAAGGATGCGGGGTTGCCCCTCCGACCTCAAGGGTGCTTCGCGTCGCGAAGCGACGGCCCTGCGGGCGGCCCTTGACCCCGGAGCCACTGCGACCCCTCGGGCCGGCGTTACCGGCAGGCGGGGGCCTGCACGTGATGCTCGCGCCGCATCCCCCAGCCTCGTCGCTCGGCCGCGAGCAGCCTTCTAAGAACCGATTGACGGTCCTTCGGTTGCAGAGCCATCACCAACGGGGTTCACAGAGGTTCCACCCCGTTGCAAGTTCAGATCGTCGGAAGCTTTGGAACGCTGGTGCAGTTTGAATACAGCTTCTATAGGTTCCGCGCTGATCTCGACGCGCCCTTTGAATATACGTACCGGCGTATAGACGACGGCGTAGGCAAATCTGAGGCTCCAGACGCAGTCGATAAAGCTCTCTGGCAGCTCTTTACGCTTAAATTGAAAAGCAGCGCTGTGCCCGGCTTTGATCGTGAATGGAAGAATGTCAACGGAGAGGCCGTGGGTCGCCTTCGGCCTGTAAACAAAGGGTCCCCAGGGCCGAACTTGATCCGTTTTCCATTGTACGGAAATGAGACCAATCTCCACATCGGCGCGGCCTCTGTTGAAAACTGCGATGGTCAACGGCCCTGCCGCCTCGGAGGCAGCCCGAATGTAAAGATGGGGTCCGTTGCGACGCCAGCTGTACCACTGCCAGCCAAGGCCGACTAGGGCAACCAGAAGACTAAGGAGCGCCGTTCCGCGTGCCACCCAGTCTGGATCGCCGTTGCTCATGATGACCCCTAGCTATGTCGAAACCTGCCGCGTACCAAGCCTAAAAGCGTTGATGGATTCAGAAGTGAGGGATCTGTGCGGCCTGTTGCGCAGAAGCGAGGAGCCGATAGGCTATCACCGTGCTCATCATGTACTCGTGGATTGGCCGCATATGGGCAAAAACAGAAATGTCCACGTCGCGAAAATTTGCGACGTCCTGCGCCATCTGCCTGTATTGCTCACTTCTTCTCACGAAACGATCCGCTCCAGCATTCAGCGTTCACCAGCCTGGTCAATCTCCGGTAATCAGCCCGCTGATCACATTGATAGCCAAATCTCGACCCCCGGCCGCCAGGTAATCTCGGACCCTGGCAAGGCGGCCTGCCTTTTCAGGGTCGTTTTCTCGCTCTGCTATGGCACTAAGCGTCTTAATTAGCTCTTCCAGTTTGTCCTCAGCCCTCGGCCATGCCTGGATCGTCCGTTGCGCGTGCCCTGTCGGCTCGAACACATGCGAGACGCCGCCGCCGAACATCTTTTCCATCCTGCTAAAGAACGGTGGCTGCTCGGTGTCGAGACGGCGGAGCGAGGCCATCACGGTCTCCTGGTCGAAACCTGTGCGCGTGATGATGGCCCCGACCGCCGCGCTGCCTCGGCCCTCGTTGCAGATCTCGACGGCGGCCCGCAGTACCGGAAAGTCGGTCGCGTCCCAGAGATTCTCAGTCATGGCGATCACGTTAAGCGATGGATGCGACAGGGTGCCGGCACGCGCCGCCCGTCAGGCCGATTGATCGTCTTGTGCGGCGAAATAGCCTTTTAGCATTTCGGTGCTCCACCTAGCTTGTTGCACCGAGCCTCGTGGCCCGAACTCTGAGAACCACGGCTTGATGTCCAGGACCGGAGTGCCGTCCACCGCGTCCAGGTCCTCGACATGCAGGTCCAGCCCGTCGACATTGATCAGCCGGCACCGACTTACGCCCAGCCAGTTGATCCGACGCATGTTGCGATGGCCAAAGATGCCGACTTCCGGCCACTCGGGGTTGTCTCTGGGGCGACGTGCACCGAGGTTCAGGTCAGTGGGATCGGTGAGATGGAAGCGAAACACGACCTCAAGATGGGAGAACTCCTCAAGTCCTTTGGTGGCTTCTGGCGTGAAGCGTTCTTCATCGACTCGAATGACAGCTCTGGTTCCGCCCCAGTAGTCGTCTGTTGGCTCGGTTCTTCCCCCTACGACGCGAGCAATGGACTCCACGGTGAATTCTTCGGCTGCCATTCGGCCCTCCCGGTCTGTGTGACTTCTTCTAGGCAGAAGTAGAGAGGTAGCTCTTGGCGCGTGCATCGATCTCCTGGACCCCTCGGATCCTGCGGTTTTGGTAGGGGGAGAGGATGGCGCGCATCTCGGCGGCTACCTGACGCGTACGGCCCGAGCGAACGCCGTCCATCGCGTCGAGGGCGCGGGACCACGTCGCGCAGGCTTCCTCAATCTCACCCTGCCGGGCTTGCACTGCCCCGAGGTAACCAAGCGTGACGGCGTGGGTTCGGGTGAAGGCTGCCGCTTTGCGTGTCCTGACACTGCGGCGGAAATGACTTGTCGCACCCGCCAGGTCGCCGGTGTCACGCAACGCGCATGCCGTCTCGTGGGCGAGGCTGGCCTCAGCGAAGAAGAAGACTCGTCCGGGCTCGTCGTCCCCGTGGGTGGCGGCGGCGAGGTCGTCCTCTGCTCGTATCAGTGCGCGGGCCGAATCTTGGGTCTCGCCATTCACTGCTAGAGCGCGAGCATGGACCACTCCGATGAGCGCGCGTTCCCGTGGAGCTGCCGTCTCGTAGCGGTCGCCGTGTACCGAGGCATTGGCGAGATCGAGAGCGTGCTTATGGTGCCCGAGGTCGATCGCCTGGTGTGCCATTGCGCGTAGGACGTGTCCCGCCATTGCCGGGTTGGCGGCTTCGGCAGCTAACTTGACTGCGATGTTGAAATAGTGCTGCGCGACGTTGTGTTCGTCATTGTCAAACGCCATCCATCCCGCAAGGTAGGAAAGCTCGCTGGCCGCGGTGAACATGTCGCGTCGCAGCTTTTCGTCTGTGTAGCGCCCGCGTAGGTAAGCCGCCACGTCGGAGCTGAGATATTGGACCACTGCTGACCGGGCGTGCCCGCCGCCTCGGCGCTGGTCGACGCGCGAGAACAGCGACACCATGTCGTGTACCGCGTCAACGTCGCCTCTGCCTACTGTCCTGCCGGCGGGCGTGCCGCGCGCTTGGCCTAGCTTGGCCATGCGCGTCCACCAGGGGTCGGCTGGCAGGGCAAGCGCAGCGAGCGAGTAGGCGGCAGTGCCCAGAACACGCCTGCGCTCAGCGTCCACGTCGACTCTCCCGAGTTCGGTCAGCGCGGCCAGCGTATCGACTCGCCACCCAAGCATGTCCGCTGAGGACAGCAGTGGAGTCGGTAGACCGATGTCCTCCAAGGTCAGCACGCGTCCGAGCTTGCGTGACAACGCTTCGCAGAGCAGCACGGGTGCTCGTCCAGAGGGCTTCGAGCCGGCGATCCAGTGCGAGACGTGGGAGCGGCCGACCCCGGTCAACTCGTCCGCGTTGCTCTCTTGAGCGACGCGGACCAGTGCTCGTGCCACCTCGGCATGGGACATCCCAGCTTCCGCGATCACGGCTGCGAGCTTGGCGTTGCCGGGTCCCGCTTGCGGCACTGTGTACCCCCGCATAGAAGTCGATCTTTCACCACGTTCACCGCTTCGACGTGCGTCACAGAGTACCGAACGGCGGTGGTTTGCGATTCGCTGTAGGTACGCAAGACGACGACGAATCGGCAAATTGATTAGCCCTGCGTCGCGTCGGTCTTGTGTGGCTGAAATCTGGACGGAATCCCCATTGCTGCGAGCGGTGTGCGCCCGTAGTGGTGGGTGACGGGCAGGGTGCGCCGCGTGGACGAGAGGTTGTTACTCATGCGGCGTCGCACTGCCCCCTCGGGAGGTGAAATCGCGTGACTACTTACTCCGGCGGCGGGCAGATCGACAGGGCACAAATGGTTTTGGATCGGCACACGGTTTTGAGCGCCAACGGTTGTTGCGCCGGCTGCGGAAAGTCGGGGTCATGCCCGCAACGCGAAGACGCCGTTCGAGTATTCCGCCGCTCACTGCGTCTACCCAGGCGGAACCCGGGAGCGACACGCCCTGAGCTGATCAACGCGCGTCGGGTCGGCGGCCCTGCACTCTTCGGCGCATCGTCTCGTGCCGTCGGGGCGCCGTGAACACCCCACCCTGCGGAAGCAGTGACAGCGGACGTGGATGACGACGGCGCGGATCTGATCCGACCAAGGCACCGTCCGCACCGGTCCGTCCGCTTTCCTGGCGGCCGCCCGTGTGCGTGTCCCTCGTGCCGCGCAGCGCGCAAGCGAGAGCGGAAGCAACAGGCGTTTGGTGCTGCGCCGCCGGCTACTGGCTATCTCCCGTTTCCCGGCGGTGGCGTGCCACCGTCTCCGGCCTCGCCCTACAGGCCGACGCATATCGATTGGACCCGCGCGGCCGAGGCAGTGACCCGAGGACACCTCGACCGCGCGCAAGGAATCGCACCCGTCGGAAGGAGCAGGCCCCCTCGCACGTCAGCTCACGGCACGGAACCCGTCAGTTCTCACATCAAAGGAGACACGGCACCATGACCGACACGATCACTGGTAACCCGACCATCGAGGCTTACACCGGCCCCATCGACCTGTCCCGCCCGCACTTCGTGGGCGTCGGTGGGTCCGCGATGTCCGGCCTGGCCCGGCTGCTGGCCGAACTGGGCCACCATGTCAGCGGCAGCGACCTGAACGACTCCGCCACACTCGCGGCCCTCGGCATCGCGGGCGTGCGGGTGCACGCGGGGCACGAAGCCTCCCACGTGCAGGGTGCAAGCTGCGTCGTCTACACCACCGTTGCCCAGAACGCGCCGGAGATCGAGGCGGCCCGCGCCGCTGGTATCCCGCTGGTGCACCGGGCGCAGGTCCTTGACGCGCTCAGCGCCAACCGGCGGCTCATCGCGGTGTCCGGCTCGCACGGCAAGTCCACCACGACCGGCATCCTGGCCCACATCCTGCGGACCCTCGGGGAGGACCCGACCTACCTGATCGGGGCAGACCTGACCGGGCCGGGCTCTGGCGCCCGTCTCGGCGGGTCCCGGCTGCTTGTCGCCGAGGCGGACGAGTCGGACCGGTCGTTTCACTTCCTCACCCCGTCGATGGCCATCATCACCAACGTCACCGACGACCACCCGGAAAACTTCGTCAACCACGCCGCGGTGATGCGCGCCTACGTCGAGTTCGGCTCCCGGATCGCTCATCACGGGTTCCTGATCGCGAACGCCGACTGCGTGGGCGCGAACGTGGCCGCCGAGGTCATCGCTGACGAGCGACCTGACCTGACGGTGCTGCGCTACGGCCGGACCCGTACGGCCGATATCTGCCTGCTCGACGTGCACGCCGAGGGGTGGAGCGTCTCGGCGACCGTCCGGATGCCGAACGGGATGACGGTGCGGCTGACTCTGCCGACCCCGGCGGCGCACCACCTGGAGAACGCGGTTGCGGCCGTGACGTGCGCGGTGGCCCTGGGCCTGGACCCCACCGACGTAGCGGGCGCGGCATGCACCTTCTCGGGGGTTCGCCGTCGCTTCGAGCACGTCGACACTCGGGCCGGCGTGACGGTGGTCGACTCGTACGCCGACCACCCGAAGGAGATCGCGGCCGACCTGGAAGCCGCGCGAACCTTGGCTCGCGGCCGGGTCATCGTGGTTTTCCAGCCGTCCGGACACGCCCGGGTGCTGGCCTTCAGTTCGCGGATCGGCCGGCTCCTGGCGGACAAGGCTGACTACGTCCTGCTGCTCGACGTACACGGCACCGTGCTTCAGGGACGACCGGCGGCCGACGCAACAGTCATCGTGACTCACTTGCGTGACGGTCAATACTGCCTGCCGCTTGGCGCGGATCATGTGGCCCGGATCGTCGGGGGGATGGCTGGTCGCGGTGACGTGGTGCTGACGATGGGCACCGGTGATGTGACCGGCTACGGTGCGACGATCCTGGACGCCCTGAGCCAGCGTTCCGAGGTCGCGGTGTCCGCGTGATCCCTACGCCTGGGCGGTGACAGCGCCGGGTTCCTCGATCAGCTTGTCCGCGAGCGCGAGGAGCCCGGCGCTGTTCGATGCCTTCACCAACACGACATCGCCCGGCCGTAGGCCGTCGCTGAGCAGGTCCCACGCCTCGGCCACGTTGGCTGCGCGGTCCACCGCGATGCCGTTGCCGGCGGCCCCGTTCGCGTACTGGTCGGCGTTTGTACCGCCGATTGCCACCAGCCATCCGGCCCCGATGTCGGCTACCTGCTGTCCGATCTCGCGGTGCACCTCTGTGGCGTGCTCGCCCAACTCGTGCATCTCGCCCAACACCGCGACCGCCCGCTGACCGTCGCCGGTCATCGAGTGCAGGGCGCGTAGTGCGGCGCGCATGGCGTCGGGCGCGGCGTTGTAGGCGTCATTGATGACCGTCACCCCGTCCGCGCGAGTGGTGACCTGCATCCGCCCCGGCGATACCGCTTCGGCTTGCGACACGGCCTCGGCTACTGCCTCGATCGGGTGGCCCAGCCCGAGAGCGACGGTCGCGGCGGCGAGCGCGTTGGACGCCTGGTGCAACCCGTACAGCCGCAACCGCACCTCGGCCGCCTGGCCGTCATGCATGAGCCGGAAGCCAGCCCGGCCCAACTCGTCCAACGTCACGTTCTCGGCCCGCACGTCCGCCGGGCTCTCGATGCCGTAGGTGAGCACACAGGCGCGGGTGCGGCTCGCCATCGCGGCCACCAACTCATCGTCGGCGTTGAGCACCGCCAGCCCGCCGTCGTGTGCGGCGGGCAGCGCTTCCACGATCTCGCCCTTGGCCTGGGCGATGTTTGCCACCGATCCGAACTCGCCTAGGTGCGCGTGCCCGACGCGGGTAACGACGCTGACGGTGAGCGGGGCGATCCCAGTCAAGTAGGCCACGTGCCCGATCCCGCGTGCGCCCATCTCCAAGACGAGATAGCGGGTGTTGGCAGTGGCGCGGGTGACCGTGTACGGCAACCCAAGCTCATTGTTGTTGGACGCCCGGGTAGCAACCGTCTCGCCCCAGCCGGAAAGCACCTGAGCAAGGATGTCCTTGGTTGAGGTCTTGCCTACCGAGCCGGTCACACCGATCACCGTGGTCTGCGGGAGCCGGTCCACGACCACGCGGGCGATGCGTCCGTAGGCGGTGGGTACGTCCTCGACGACGACCGCCGGAACGCTGACCGGCCGCGACGCGAGCACCGCCGCCGCGCCGGCCCGCACGGCCTGGGCGGCGTAGTCGTGTCCGTCGACGCGCTTTCCGGGCAGCGCCACGAACATCCCGCCGGGCTCGACGCGCCGGCTGTCGAACACCACCGGGGCGGTGATTGTCACCGTGTCGGGAGCGTCGTGGACGGCTCCGCCGATCGCGGCGGTGATCTCTTGCAGAGTCATCGGAAGCACGAAATGAACTTACCTTGCTGGGTTCTTGTCGCGCCTGATCCATTGGTCGCTGTTGTTTGACAGGCAGACAGCGCCGGACGGTCTCACGGGTCCCGTCGGGTGGCGATGAAGGGTGGCGTTCGTCAAGAGCGGCGGTCTGGCATGGTGGCGACGAGGGAGTGACGCGAATGGGTGAACTCACGCGGGATGAGCTGCTGGCGCTCCTGCAAATCGTGGCGAAACTTCAGGGTGAGGTGGTGCTCGGCCTGCTGGGGGAGAAGACCATGCGTCATCTCGCCGCCGCCTTCGACGGCTTCGAGGATCTGTCACAGGTGGAGCCGGACGCCGCGCGAGTGATTCAGGGCCTTGAACGGCTCGGCCCCCGCCTACGGCTAGCTCTGGGCGAGACGGTGCAACCAGACCAGGCCCGGCCGCTGTCGTGACCGAGCCTCGCGTTGCGCTGGGGTGCGTGTTACCGCTGGCGGAGCCGTCCGCCGCCGTTAGTCAAAGACCTGCGTACGTCGTCGAAGTGGCTGGCATCGGTGTGATGGCTCGTCATAGCACATTGAGCTTCAAACCGTTACCCCGACCGGCAACCTCCGTCAGTGACATCCGACGCGAACCTGAACTTCGGTGGGCATCTTTGCGCCCGTGATTACTAAAATCAAGATCTTGTCTCTACGCAGCCCCGGTGCCAGGCTGCATATCAGCCGATACAAATTCGAAAGGGCTGATTCATGAGACAGGGGATCTGGAAATTGGCAACCGTTTTCCGTGCGACTCTCGCTTTGTCTGCTGCCGTCACCGCAATGACGGTATCGCTGCAAACGGCAGTCGTGAGTGCGGCAGAGGCCGCTACGCCGACGGTACCGACTGTAGCCTTTCTGAGCCTCGACGACTACGCCTCCATGTTCGGTCGCGAGGCAGCCGCCGAAATCCAGCCCACAACTGGTCCAGAGGTGTTTCGTACCACCTCTGGGAAGCTTATCTCGACCGACAGCGGTAAGGCTCTCGCGCCTCAGCGTGACCCTGGAGGTTCGACGCCTTGGTATCAGGCGCTGTGGGCGGACACGGATAAGCGAGGAACTTATGTTCCCACTCGATTCGGTGATGCGAATATCGGCTACTCGCACTACGCCTCACGTCACAACCTAATCACTAGCGCGCCTTTCCGTGTAATCCGTAACACGTCAAAGCCTATTGTCGATCAGGGCGCTCACATCGAGTACCAAGCATTGTTGACGGACTTGTCTAATGGATCGATAAAGATTAAGGTCCGCATGGTCACGCAGGCGGCCAACAGGACGGACGACGGTAGGTACGTGTCGCCGGATGGCCGAAACATCGGAACGATTACCGCCTACTGTGAGGGCGTCACCAAGTGTCCCGCCTGGGTCAACCAGATTACCTGAGACGCACCCGGTAATCTCGGTAGGATAGGCGACCTCGACAAACGCGGAGGGGCAATGAACCTGGCGGACTTCACCTTCGGGCGGTTACTTCGGCATGCCGCTCCCCTGGTGATGGCTCCGCCAGGCTCATTGCCACCAGGAGGGCCGCAGCTACGCGGATTGGTCCGCTCAGGGGATGAACAGGCTCGGATGTTCTATTGCCACGATGCGGCAATGACTAGCGGGACCGGCTTCGAATTCGAGCTCTTGAGCAATGGCGGTGAGCTCAATGTCGATGCCGCTGTGGAGTGGATAAGAGTGGTTGCGTCGTCTATCGATTCACTGCAATCGACGGATGGCATGCCGATGCTCCGCGACAGTCACAATAATGTAATTATAGCGGCCACGGATGCTGGATTCGAACCAAAGCGGCTCGAATGGTATGACCAGAATCTGTTCGGGATGCTTAGCATTCTCATCCACGGAGGCGGGTTCCCGTGGTTCGAAGATGTCTATTCTTTTGCGGGCTTCATGCTGAGCGGCAATGGCCGGTGCCGCATCTACATCAAGGTGGCAGCCACTGGCGAAGCCTACGGTCTTGACGTTTCACTCGTGGACAAGTCAGGCGGCGTAAGCGCAGGAAGCGGCGGGACCCTTCCACAAGAGTTGGCGTCAATCATTCGCACGGGCACCCTCCTGGTCCAGCCGAAGGTTCACGCGAATGACGACTACGCTCCGGTTGTCTTCGACATGACGAAGTGGGTCGGCTGACCAGAACACTTTTGACTCACACCGGGCTCCAATTCGCCGTAAGGCAACGCAGCGGCCCGGCACGGTGACTGACGACGGGGCGACGGCTGACCGCTGCTCGGGCACCGTTACGGTCGTCGCGCCGTCACCATCTCCCGAGCGGGCGGGGCAAGTGCCGCCTCCTGCTCAGCTCGCTCCGCTCGGCCAACTGGTGGGAGCGGCGGGCGGATAAGAAGCCTCTGTGAGTGAGTGCCCGCCGTTCCGTCGTCCGTGACTGTATCGAAGCCCCTCGTCGTGCGGCTGGTTGTTGCGGCTGCTCAAACGGTTGGGTGAGTGAGGATCTTGCTTGTCCGGTGTCCGCTACTGTCGCTAGCGCTACTGGTGGTATGCCAAGCTGTGGTTTATGTACCGCAATTCGCGCGTCCGTCGCCGGAGCTTGCTGGCGCGGTTGGCGGTGCATCAGCGGATGCGTTCGACTCGAGGGCTGTTGCCGAAGCCACGGACGCGGGCGGAGTGGGCGTCGTGGGCGGATGACCAGTACGACGCGGTGGCCGATGAGGTCTATGAGCAGGTGTGGCAGGCGCAGGCGGCCGGGGAGGACACGGCGATGGTGATGCTGCCGGTGGATGATCCGAGGTTCCCGGCGGCGGTGCCGGTGGTGGAGCCGGAGGGTTTGTCGGAGGCGGCGTGGGCGCGGCGGGCGTTGGCGGATCGGTTGTTTGACGGCCTGGTCGATCCGGAGCCGGGTGTGTGGTACGGCAACGAGAACGTGGTGTTGTCGGCGGCGTGGCCGTCGAGCGTGGATGAGGCGCCGGGGGCGCGGGAGGCGTTCACCGAGGCGGCCGGGGTGGTGGAGCGAGACGGCCGGGCGGCGGTGCGGGTGGGGTCCGGCCGCGGTGGTGTAGTGCTGCGGGTGCACGGGCCGGCCTGGTCGCTGGTGTTCCGGGTGTCTCCGGTGGTGCGGCCGATCCTGGTGTGCGTGGATGGGCTGCCGGATCACTGCTTCTGGATTCAGGAGACAGCGCAGGAACGTGACCTGGTGCGCGGGTCGGTGAGCCGGGTGGTGGAGGAAGCGTCGCGCTACGGGTGGGGCGGGGACAAGGACGCGGAGCCGGCGGCGTCGGTGTAGTGCGTCCGGCCGCCCGTGGCTGGGTGCACACTCGCGGGCGGCGCCGGACTCTGCCGGGATCAGGTGTCGCGGCGGGGCTGCTGGGTGAGCGTGAGGCGGGTGCGTCCGCGTAGGAGTCGGGTGATCTGCCGGACGGCGGTGTTGCGCCGCTGGGAGGCGTTGTGTGCGGACAGTCCGAGTTCGGCGGCGACGTCCTTGAGCCGTTCCCGGCGGATGTAGGTGCGGCGAACGAGTTCGGCGTTGGTGGTGTCGATACGCGCGCTGGCGGGTCCGGCGGCGGAGCGTTGGACGAGTGCAGCCAACACCGCCTCGGCGGCTTGGGCGTCGTCGCCGTGGGGTTGGCCTGGTTGCGGTCCGGCGCTGCCGTGCTGGTCGGCGGCCACGGTGGAGATCGTCGCGTCGTCGGCGATGAGGACGAGTTGGGCTAGGCGTTTGTCGTCTTCCTCGTCCAGTCGGGCGAGGCGGGCGTGGTACTCGGTGAGGGTTTCGTCGTCGCGGCGGCGGCGTTGACGTCTGCGCCGTTCGGTGCGTCCGCTCACGCGGTCGTAGGCGGTGCCGGTAAGCCGGTGGTAGATGTTGGGCCGGTTGGTGTCGAAGCGCCAGGACAGGGTGCCGTCGCGCGTGTGCGTCTCCCGCATCCGGGTCAGAAATTCGATCATGAGGTCGATCTGCACGCCGTCGCGCCGCCACTTGCGGCTGCCCTTTGGGGTGAGGCGGCGGGCGCGGTCGTAGAGGCCGCCGAAGCCGACGCCGAGGGCGTAGAGGCTCCACTGTTTGCGCATCGGACCGGCGTGGTCCCGGTAGGAGGCCACGATGTGCCGCCACACCCGGTCCTTGGTCTGCACGGGAACGGTGGTGAGGGCGATGCGGTGCAGCACGTAGCGAGGGGTGGCCGGTCGGGGGTCGTCGGTGCCATCGACCCATCCACGTGGCACGCCAACAGTGCACTTGGCGGCGGTATAGCTGACCAGGCCGAGGGGCATCTTGGCTAGCGGGATCAGGTCCAGTTCGTGCGGGGTATCGCGGGCGGGACGCGGGTCCTCCGGTAACCACCGGTCGGGGTCGTCGAAGACCAGCGGGCCAGCGAGGATCCCGCGCGTGTGCCTGGTGGGCACCTGTTCATCGGGCACGGGTTCGTGTCCTCCCCACGTCGCTCGGGCTGGGTGGGACACGCCGGGCCGCCTGTCGGCGGTGATGAGCCGGGATCGACGGTGACCCCTTGTGTAGCCCCCGGCGTGCTGCGGACACCGCCGGAAGTCGCACAAGCGTACGAGAGAACGCGTTCGGGTGCCACGGCGTAGTGCGGCCCCCCGCTGCGAGCGCTCGTCGTCGCCCAACTCCACAACCGACAGCCGGACCGGATGCCCCCGCTGCCGGCCTGGCCTTGATCCCCAGCGTAACCGCGTGGCGAAAAAATCTTCGCACTCAGAATGTGGATCTTGTGAGGTTCCGACGAAGCCGTTCCCTTCTCTGTAGGTAGAGCCACTAAAACGCGGCGGCATCGCCACGGCCCGACCATCACGGGAAAAGGAAACGGCTCGGGCTGGTATGGGCCGCTACGCATCCGGCTCCCGCCTGTTCATTCCTGGGAGTGTTCGCGCTGATCAGCCCCGTTATTCGAGGGCAAGCCGGCTTGCCGGCGCGGCAGTACCTCAAAGCCCGGCCATGGATCGACCGGAGGGACGTCGTCGGCGCTTTCGGTGCTGTGGCCTGCGGTTTCGGCCGATGTTGGCCGCATCGGTGAGGATCGGTCGCGGTTCGGGCGTGTCGGCTGGCGTCCTGGTGGCGATCGTGGTCCGGGCCTGCGGCCAGTTCGCCGCCGGGGTGCGGTCGCGGCCTGCTCGTGCCGTGCACTGCGGTCGGTGTCGGGGTGGCGCGTGCCCGTGGTCGGGGTCCGGCGTGAGGGTTTGACGCCTGGTTTCGGGCTGCTGGTCGTCTCCGGTGTCGTGTGCGCTCCGTTTCTCTCTGGGGCGGGGCGGGGGACCGGCCGAAGGCCGCAGCCCCCGACCCCGCCTACCGCTCATCTCCCCTCCTTCCGTCTCTCGCGGGATCGGCCATGCCGATCCCACTTCTTGACCAAGTAGGGAAACTCGTACGCACCTCGACTCTCCGGGGTGTTGACCATGCTCGCCTGCGTCCTGGTCGTCCTGGCCCTGATCGCCTGGAACCTCGGTACGCGGCGTCTGCGCCGGTCCCCGCTTGCCCATCCCGCCCCTGGCCGCCGGCTGCGGGCTGTCCGGCGTCCGCTTGTCCGGTCATGTCGGGCTAGGCGTCGTCCATGCCTATGGAGGCGTCACCGCTTCGTCTGTCCTTAATGGAGGTTTGCCGTGTCCCGTCGCACTCGTGGCTCTGACGTCGTGTCGATCCGGCTGTGCCTCGTGCTACCGGCGTTGCGGAGTCGCGGCCCGCCCCGGTTGGCCCGGCTCCGCTGTCCCTGTCCCGACTACCGCACAACCTGTACGGCCTGCACGACCCAACCAACCTTTCTGTCTTTGGAGCTTGTTGTGAACAGCATTCCTGTTGATCTTTCCCGTTTGTCCGGCCTGCTGTGTGTGGCTGCGCCGGAACGCAAGACTGACCTTGATGGCGTGATCCGTAAGGATCGTGAAGGTAATGCCCTGTGGGTAACCGGGGTTGCGGTGCGCCGGTCCGGCACCCGTAAGGCGTCGGTGATCGATGTTCAGACATCTGCCGAGCCGGAAGGCGTGACGGAGGGAAGCGCGGTCGGCGTGACCGAGTTGGACGTGTCGCTGTGGGAGATCGAGGGCCGGCACGGCCTGTCCTACAAGGCCGCGTCTGTCTACCCGGTTCGTCCTCGCACTGAGGGCGGTGCTGGTCCGACTCCGGTGCCGACTGCGCATCAGCGTGAGCGTGGCGGTAAGGCGACGACCTCATGAGCGCCGCCGACCTGATTCACGGCTGCGGTGACGACCGGCCCGGCGCGAGCGAGCTGGACGTGATCCGGCTCATGGCCTCCGGCGTCGCTGATCTGGCCGACGCGATCGAGTCCGCGACCCCGGCCGAGCGGCCCCGCCTCGTCGCGGAGTTGGCCGGCTACCTCGGAGAGACGGCGGCGCGCTGCCGGTGGTTGGCGTCCGTCCTGGCGCACTGCCTGGATTTGGCCGGTACGTACGCCGATGAGTCCGACTATGCGACCGAGCATCCGACGATCCGAAGGGGGGCGGACTGATGCCGCCGGCATCGGCACCACCGCCGACGCCTACGCCGTCTCCCTCGGTGACCCCGTGGATTCCCGACTTCGCGCCGAGAATCCCCGGGGTCATGATGGAGCGGCTCCAGGCGTGGCTACCGACGATCATCACCGTTGCCGTGGTCCTGGTGGCCGTCGTCGTCGCGCTGGTCGTGGCCTCGCGGCTGCTGCGCCGGGTGGCACCCCGGACGCATTGGTACCTGGTCGGGTTTCCGGTGCTGCGGCTGCGGATGCGCCACTCGTGGCGGCATCTGTGTCTCAACGCGGACTTGACCGGCACCGACCGGCCGACCACCGGGCAGCTCGGGCCGCTGTTGGTGAAGGGTCGGCCGATCATGCCGGTGCTGCCGCTGCTGACCCGTATCCGTCCTCGTTCGTTCGGGGCTACGGCGGTGATCCTGCTGCACCCTGGGCAGGTCCCGGAGCCGTTCGTGAACGCGGCTGAGGCGATGGCGCATGCCTGGCAGGTCCACGCGGTGCGGGTCGACGCGCGGCTACGCGGCCGGGTCCGGCTGACCATCCTCACCGCCGACCCGCTCACCACTCCTGGCAGGGAAGGGGCGGCCCGGACTCCCGCACCGGCAGCGAAGCCGGCCGCGGTGCCCGTGCATCCCTCGGACCCGATCACCGAGCCGGTCACTGCGGCGGTGCCGGCGGACCTGGCGGCCGAGGTGGGCCACCGTGAAGACGGTCAGCGGTGGGAGATCGACCTTGCCACGTTCCCGCACTGGCTGATCACTGGGGCGACGCAGTCGGGTAAGTCGACGCTCATCAACGCTGCGGTAGCCCGGTGGGCGTCGCGTCCGGTCGCGTTGGTCGGCATCGACTGCAAGGGCGGTATGGAGTTGGCCCCACATGCGCCCCGGCTGTCGGCACTGGCCACTGACCGGGCGGAGGCGGCGGACATCCTGGCCGAACTCGTCGCGGAGACGCAACGGCGGATGCGGCTGTGCCGCCAGCACGGGGCACGCAACATCTGGCAACTCCCCGAGCCTGTGCGGCCGGTGCCGGTGATCGTGGTCGTCGACGAGTTGGCCGAGCTGTACCTAGTCGCCTCACGCGCGGACAAGGACGAAGCGCTTCGCGCGACGACGCACCTTCTCCGGCTGGCGCAGCTCGGCGCGGCGCTGGGGGTGCATGTGATCGTGGCCGGGCAACGGGTCGGCTCGGACTTCGGCCCTGGCGTGACCGCGCTACGCGCCCAGCTCGCCGGGCGGATCTGTCTGCGGGTCAACGACGAGGAAACCGTGAAGATGACTCTCGGTGACCTCTACCCGGATGCGGTGGACGCCGCCCAGCAGATCGACCCGGCGGTAAAGGGCATCGCGGTCACCACTGCCGACGAAGCCGGGTGGATCCGCGCCCGCTCGGTGTACCTGTCGCCGGAAGAGTTGGCGGCCGTCATCGCGGCCACGGCACACCTGGCGCCGGTCCTGCCCGGCCTCACTCGACCGGGCTCGCGCGAGTAGAGGTGAATAGCCAGAACGGCTGGATCGGCATTGCTTAGAGATCAATGTCGTCGTCGTTGTCTGGTGCCGGCGTCCAGTATGGTTCCTGTTCGGACGGAATAACGCGCTCCGCTGCCGGACGGGACCTGGCCCACCGTAGAACGTCGTCACGGCTGCCTTCGATGCTTTCCACGCCGGCCATTTGGCCGTCTGGCAGCTCGTCCACCCATTTCGCCGACCAGACGATCTGTCGTTGCATGTCGCGGCTCTTGTAAATGTAGATGGTGCCGTGTCCGGGGCGGGGAGTGGGCGTTTCCTGCTCTGGCGTGATCTCATGGTCGCGGACTTCGGCAGGTAGGTAGAAGGCTTGGGTGCGGCGGCGAAACTGCTCCATGAGCGGATGCTACCGGACTGCTTGACGCTCCAACCCAAAAGCGGATCGAGCGTCGCGCGATCATTTCTCGATCACGCGACGCTCGACCGTTAGGGGCAGTCAATCAGGTAGTGTCCGCCTGCGGGTGCGTCAGGATGGGCTCCACCCGGAGCCGTACCAGGCGCTACCCAACTGCGGCGGGTTGTCCAGGTTGTAGGCACCTGCGGAGTTGCGGTGAAACTTCGGGCTCTTGATGAAGGTGTACCAGCGGCCCGGGTAGGAGCTGGACGGATCTGTCCAGTCGAACTGGTGAGCGACGCCAGCATGGGGAACGGTGCCCTCATAGGCGGTGTAGCCACCCGACCCGAAACCGTTGACCAGCGCTCCCGCCCCGTAGGGGCCTCCGCTCCACGTCTTGTACGTCGCCCCGCCGCTGACCGGGTAGCCCTCGGGGTGGGCGCTGCTGAAGTACAGCCGCTCACCTGAGGCCCGGACCTGCTTGGTGCCGCGCGTTGACTCGAACTGGAACGGCTTTGACGTGGAAGAACCACCGCTGAACTGCACTTCGATGAAAAACTCGGTATAGCCCAACGTGGTGCCGTTGTAGCCGTAGATGCCATCGCCGCTGAACTCGGCCCAGTAGTTTGCGACGTAGTACCAGCACCCGAGCGCCGAGCAAGTTCCGGCGTTGGACCGCGCCTTCGACGTGTCCGGGCAGATCCACGCACCCTTACGCGCGTTCACCGGGCTAGAGCACTGATCCGCCCCGGTTGTGGTCACCGCTCCGGTGTACGCCTTCTCGGCGGCAACTGGGATCGAGCCCGCAACTGCGGGGGCGGCGCTCACGGTGAGTCCGCCGACGATCACCAGCATTGCCGCGAGTAGCAGCCTTGCTAGCCGTATGGACATGACCTTCTCTTTCTGGAGGGCGTCGGGCATCAAACCGGTTGACCCTTCGCCGTCCGCCTCGATATCGGGGGATGGGGCAAGGCGGGAGTCCGGGATCCCGAATCGAAAGACTCCGTCTTGCCTAGCCGAGGCTATGACTGCCGTGGCCGGAGATGTAAGGCCATCGATTGTCGGAGTTCAACTCCGACAAATTCGAGCGACTGTCAGGTTTGAGATTTGATGAAAGAGGGATTCCCGTGTTCAGAAGTTTGCCCAACTCGGATTTTCAAGACTTGACGTTTACCGACCGGGAGATACTGGCCACCGCCACACACCCGGACTTCCGGGCGTGGCTAACGCGCATCCGTCATATCGGGGGTTGCCAACACCCCGTTCATCTCGTCGGTCACACCCTGACCGTGGACGCTGGCACCGGGCGTCTCGTGCGTGCCTTCACCTCGGCGGAGCAGCCTCACGGGCGGCTCACCATCGCCTGCGGGAACCGTCGTCAATCCCGCTGCGAACCCTGCGCCCGGCTGCACCAGGGCGACACCTACCAACTCGTCGTCGCGGGGCTCGCCGGCGGCAAGGGCGTCCCCGACACCGTCCGCGATCACCCGCGCGTGTTCGTCACGTTCACCGCGCCCAGCTTCGGCCCCGTGCACCGTCACACCACCGACGACCCCTGCCGACCGTCACGCCGCCGCCGTGGTCTCGTCTGCGCTCATGGTCGGCCCCTGTGGTGCCTCGACCGGCATCCATCGGACGACCCGCTCACCGGGTCCCCGATCTGCGGCGACTGCTACGACTACCCGGCCGCCGTGCTGTGGAACGCCCACACCCGCGACCTGTGGCAACGCCTACACCGCAACCTCTACGAAGCCCTCGCCACCACACGCGGCATGTCCCGCACGGCCGCCCGCAACACCGTTCGCGTCGGCTACGCCAAAGTTGCCGAATATCAGCGGCGAGGGGCCGTGCACTTCCACGCGGTCATGCGCTTCGACGGCCCCACCGTCGACACCCCGCCG
Source organism: Micromonospora sp. DT201 (assembly GCF_049841575.1). Taxonomy (NCBI): domain Bacteria; kingdom Bacillati; phylum Actinomycetota; class Actinomycetes; order Micromonosporales; family Micromonosporaceae; genus Micromonospora; species Micromonospora sp. DT201. The sequence continues at coordinate 677,392 of NZ_JBNCKP010000001.1, forward strand.
CCGGCCTGGGCAACCCTGGCGCTGCTGGTGCAGACCATCCGGACCGCCACCCGCCGTGTCCACCTGGCCGTGCCCGGCCTGGACACCATCCTGCGTTTCGGCGCGCAGCTCGACATCCGGCCCATCCTCCCCGGCAACGGCAGCGACGACGATCTCAACGAACGCGCGGTGGCCTCCTACATCGCGAAGTACGTCACCAAGCCTGATGTCGCCGGCATCACCGTGGACCGACCCATCCGCGACGCGATCACCATCTCCGTGCTCCCCGTGACCGACCACGCTCGCACCCTGATCCGCACCTGCTGGACCCTCGGCGGTCGACCAGAACACAAGGCGCTGAACCTGCGGCGGTGGGCACACCAACTCGGCTACCGGGGCCACATCGCCAGCAAAAGCCGCGCCTACTCCACCACCTACACAGCGCTACGGGCCGCACGGGAAGAACACCGCCGCGACCAAGCCGACGAGCTGCTACCCGACGCCCCGGACGCCATCACCGACAAGCAATGGACCTACACCGGCAACGGCCACACGGCCGGGCAGGCTATGTTCGCCGACGCGATTGCAGACGACCTCCAAGCCGCCCGCGATGCTGCTCATGACGCAAGGGCGGGCGGTGAGGCGACGGGCACTGACACCGCCCGGCTTGCGATGCCTACCAACCGCAGGTCACGCCCCCTTGGGACCAAAGGCGGCCAAGGCTAGAGCTGCCACCACGAGCACGACGCCGAAGAGGAAGCCCCACAGAAAGCGCCCTGGTTTTGGCTGCGGAGCGACTTGATTAGCAGCCATGGCCAGGTTCTCGGATGCTCCAAGAATGGCTGAAACATTGCTGTCGAAATTCCCGTGCGCAAGAACGATTCTCGACAGTTCTTCGACCTGGCGGGCTACCGCGCGCATTTCGGCGGTAATCTGTTCGAGTCTTCGCGGTATGTCATCGAGGTCGTCGGCGGCTTGGGAGATCTTCGACGCTACCTGCGGGTTGATGCTGTGAGCCGAGGTCGAAAGCATCTCGGCTACTTCATAGTTGATGTTTCGACTAGCCGCCCAGAGCGCTTCCGCTACATCCTCATTTATGTTGCGCGCGGCCATGCTAAGCGACATTGCGGTGTCGGGAGAAATTACACCGTCTCGAAGCGCCTGCTTGAGCAGCGAACCCAGTTTAGGAGCGTCGGAAGAAATTTTTTCTAAGACAGCCTTCGTCTTGGTGTCCATAGTCTCGATACGACCGTAGTTGTGGCCGTTGACGATGGAGCCCGGTCCCGAATTCGTCTGGATCGAAGGAAGCTCCCATGGAGGGTCGGATTCAACCATCAGGGTGTCACGCCCGTGGTCGGATTGATGCTCCCGAAGTTGTCCCCATTGATGATATTGCCTGACCCGGTATTACTTTGCCTCTGGATCTTGTACTGACGAAAATCGTCGCGCTTGGGCAGAATGCCTGCGATGGCCTGAGCTAAATCGGGGTCCGCCGCTATTGCTTTGCGGATCTGCAATCGGAGAGCGATGTCGCTGTCTTCCTCTCCTGCGCAAACGTCGACTATGGCCCCTTCGATCGCCTCTTGGGGCTGTCCTCTACCTAGGAGCCGATTCAGAACCTGATGGCCAATTCTGACCGTGGCGTCGGAAGCCCCATCGATCGCGGCGCTGCGAACCCTATCTAAGGTGTTCACGCCGTAAGCCGCTACTGCGGCCGTCACGTAGGGCATTGCAGAAGCGGCAATTTGTGCAGCATCGACGTCCATCTTGCATGGATACACCAGCTCATGTCCTACGGAAAACATCCGTGCGGCTGAGACTGGCTGATTGTCGGATTCCCGACGACGCAAGAGGTATGTCGTGGGGTGGCTTGCCTCGCGAGCTGGATCCACAGCCGAGCGCCCGTACGGCGACTCCACTGAAGTCATTGCCCAGGCGCTAGCCCTACGTGGAGTCTCCGGGCCGGTGATGTTCACGGTCGCCGTCGCTGGCGATCCACAAGCCCCGCGATGCCTTCACGACGCTCATTCGAGCGTTGACACCCTTCAAGGAGATGTGCAATGAGCACCGCCACTGACAACCCCTGGACCATTGATGCAGTTCGCGCTCTAGGCGTGACAACGGACGTGGAGACCGCCGGAGCGATTCTCGGCATCGGCCGGAGTAAGGCGTACGCCCTCGCCAAGCGTGGGCAATTTCCTGTGCGGGTGGTCCGCGTTGGGCGAAGCTACGTCGTACCCGTCCCGGAGATCCTGGAACTACTCGGTGTCCGAGCGGTCACTTGACCTGATTGTCCAATCAGGAACAGTCCGGCCCGATAGCACGTCATCGACAAGGAGTGCAACGATGCCGGCGGCGGTGAGGTCCGGTCGGAGACCCACGAGCTTTTCTACTTCGCTGGCAGTGAGCCGAATCTTGATCTGCTGATCGCGCTTCTCGTCGCCAGGTAGTGCCGGCAATCCCTGAGCGACCTCGACCACCCTGCGTCGTCGCATAAGTCACCTTCCATCAATCGATCGATGAAGTGGTACCATGATAGGTACCACTTCATCTCTCCCAAGGGGGAATCTTGAGAGGATCAGTGTTCCGTCGCTGCGCCTGCCGCGACCCGAAGACTGGCAAGCAGTACGGGCAATCCTGCCCGAAGCTCAATCAACGCCGTCACGGCACCTGGGGCATTCGTCAGGAGCTTCCGCCGGACGCCGGTGGCCAGCGCCGGACCTTCCGCCGGTCCGGCTACACGTCGGCCACAGAGGCTCAAGCTGACCTGGATGCCGTCCGCGCGTTGCTGGCCTTGCCCGAGATTGATGACGACGAGGGCCGGCAGCGTATGGGCGACCTGCTGGAGCGCGTGGCGGCCAAACGAGAGGCGCTGCCCAACCTGGAGGAGACGCGCCGAAAGTTCCGTAGCGGCCAGTCTTTGACCCTGCGCATCACGGTCGGCGAATTCCTCGACACCTGGCTCTCCGGTCGCAAGATCCGCGCCAGCACGATCAACCGCTATGGGCGGGACATCCGGCTTCACCTCAAGCCGCGTATCGGGGAGATCCGTCTCGACCGGCTGCGCGTGTCACACCTGTCGGAGATGTTCAACGCGATCGTTGAGCGGAACATCGAGATTCAAGAAGCCAACGCGCTCCGACGTGCCGCCGTCGAAGAGCTGAAGACACTTAAGGGTCGTGAGCGTCGCCGTGCCGCGCGTGTTGCCATCGCTGAGATGCCGCCCTTCCGTCGCCCCGTCGGCCCAGCGACGCGCCGGCATATCAGGGCGACGCTCCGCGCTGCTCTGAACGACGCGATCACGCAAGAGCTGATCACTTTCAATCCGGCGGCTCATGTCGAGCTTGACCCGGTAAATCGGCCCAAAGGGCTTGTGTGGACTGACGAACGAGTCGCGCAGTGGCGAGCCACGGGGGAGCGGCCGTCGCCGGTCATGGTGTGGACGACTGAACAGACGGGCGCGTTCCTCAATGGCATCGCCGACGATGAGCTGTACGCGCTTTTCCACCTCGTTGCCCTTCGCGGCCTGAGGCGGGGTGAGGCGTGCGGGCTGCGGCCGGAAGACGTGGACCTCAAGGGCCACGCGTTGACCGTTGCCACGCAGCTCGTAGACATCAACGGCGAGATCGAGGAAAACGCGCCCAAGAGCGAGGCGGGTAACCGGATGGTGGCACTCGACGGGGGCACCGTGAAGGTGATCAAGCGCCACAACAAGCGGCAGCGCCAGGCGCGCGAGGAAGCAGGATCGGCGTGGATGGAGAGCGGCCGTCTCTTCACGCGTGCCAACGGCGAGTGGGTAGAGCCCACCTGGCTGTCGGACTACTTTGACCGGCTCGTGAAGCGCTTGGACCTTCCGCCGATCCGCCTGCACGACCTCCGTCACGGCGCGGCCACGATGGCGCTTAAGGCCGGGGCCGAGATGAAGGTGGTACAGGCGATGCTCGGGCACTCGTCGTACGCGCTCACTGCGGACACGTACACGGCTGTCCTGCCCGAGCTGGCGTTGGAGGCGGCCGAAGCTACTGCCCGCCTGATCTCTCGTCCGGGTGCTAAGCGCACCCCCGGGCTCACCTTGGGCTCACGTGGGGACAAGCAATCGAAGCAAGGCAATAAGCAGGATCGCAAGAAGGGCAAGAAGCAGCAGGTCAAGCCTGCTGCGTGAGGGTGCGCCCGGCAGGATTCGAACCTGCGGCCTTGGGATTAGAAGTCCCCTGCTCTATCCGCTGAGCTACGGGCGCGTGTGGCGTGCATGTTGCGCCCAGAGGGTACCGCCGTCCTACTGCCCGGCGGCGAAAAGGGTGCCCGCGTCCACGTTGCCGAGCAGGGTCTCACGGCGACCGCGTAACGAGCATCTGGGTTCCCACGGACCGGCCCGACCACGGACCGTACCTTTGGCTGGTGCTGCTGGATCCCGACGCCGAGAACGACGTCGCCTACGAGCTGTGCCAGATCGTCGGTCGCGCCATCCTGCCGTATCGCTCGTCGGTCGACGATGACCAGGTTCACGGCACGGCGTTCTTCTTTCAGGGCGGGGACGACCCAGTGGGGGAGTCGCTGCTGACGGCGGCCGACCTGGTCGGCTCGGCGGGTGGTGGTGAGCTGAGTCTGCGGGCGAGCGTCACCGAGCCGGCCGGGGTCGCGCCGGCTGCCGTCTCCGCGGCCGAGGTCGTGCCCGGCTGGGCCCGCTTCCCGGGCGACGGGGTCGCGGTGCTGCCGACCGCGGGCCTGCACCGGTACGCCGGCGACGGCGGCTGGCGGTGGCGGGTCCAGCCGGTGCCCGCCGGGATCGCCGCCGGGCCCGAGGTGGTCGCCCGCCTCGGCGCCGACGCCGATTCCGCCTTCGTGCTGGCCCATGGGGTACGCGAAGACGGGTCGCGCCCGTTGGAGGTGGCGATCGAGCGGGTGGTCCGGGACGGGGACGACGTGCGGATCACGACGGAGCTGCCGCCGGGGTACGTCGGCGCGCCGGTCTTCGTCGTCCAGGCTGACACCACCGGGGAGGTGTCGCTGTACTGCCTGGGCCTGGTGCTACCCGGCGTCGGCGGTCACCCGGTGGCGACTTTCGACCGGATCCGAGCCGTCCTCCCGGCGACCCCCGGCGACGTCTGAGCCCCTACCCGCACCGCCGTCCGGCCTGGTCAGCGGTCATCGGTCAGCCGCCGGGCGTCGCCGCACCTACCGAGTCGGCCGGGGCGGTGGGACCTGCGGCGAGGAACGCCTCGGCCCAGCGGCCGACCTCGTCGAAGACCTTCCGGCGTACGGCGGGGCCGGAGAGCACGAGGTCGTGCATCCCACCGTCGAAGCGGGCCAGGGTGATGTGGCGGCCGAGGCGGGGCGCATACCGCACCATGTGCTCGACGTCCAGGACGGCGTCGGCCAGGGTCGCGTTGTCGTGCCATTTGGTGCCCCGGTAGGAGCGGGTCGAGCAGGCCAGCAGCACCGGCACCTGAATGTCCAGACCAGCGCGTAGCCGGCGTTGACCGGTGCGGATCGCGTTCAGCCAGCCGGCCCGGACCGGGAACCCGGCCAGCGGCTTCCACGCCAGGTCATAGGTCCACTCGCCGCGGTGGTCGGTGTGGATGCTCTCGCCGTACACCGTGCCCAGCCCGATCGGCAGGATGCGGTGCGGCGCCCTGCGGCCCAGCCGGGACACGGCGGCCGCGAGGGGTCGGCGCACCGCCCAGGGGGCGTTGAGGTCGAAGAACGGGCTGTTGAGCACCAGGCCGTCGATGGTGCCGGTGTCGCGGCGGGCGTCCGCCCAGAGCGAGAGGATCAGGCCGCCGGTGGAGTGGCCCATCGTCAGCAGGGTGTCGTGTCCGTCGTCGGAGCGGATGATCTCGGCGGCGGCATCCAACTCGGGGAAGTAGTCGCTGATGTCGCGGCAGAAGTTCGGGGTCTGGCCCGGGAGCAGGCTGCGACCATATTTGCGCAGGTCGAGTGCGTAGAAATCCCAGCCTCGCTCGACGAAGAAGTCGGCCAGGTGGGTCTGGAAGAAATAGTCGACGAAGCCGTGCACGTAGAGGACGGCCCGCCCGGTGGGGCGCTCGGCCCGGCGCCGGACCAGGGTCGCGACGACCGGCCCCTCATCGTCGGTGCCCAGGTCGATCGTCTGCCGCTCGTACGGCGGCCCCAACACGTCCGGTTCCACGAACGCGACGCTACGCCGCCCACCTACCCAGCGGTAGCCCTCGCTCTCGCCCCACCCCACCCGTCCCGCGATCTTGCACTTGCTGTCGCGGCATAACGGTCAATAGCCGCGATTCGAGGTCCGAAAGTGCAAGATCGCGGGACGGGGCACGGGCGGGGCGGGGGCAGGGTTATGCCGTTTCTGCGTTTACCCGTGTGGGGTCGGCGGCGGGGACGGGCTCCTGGTCTTCGGTTGGGTCTTGCTCGCTCTGGGGCTGCGGGATGTCGCGCAGGTGCTTGTTGTGCCGCGGCTCCTGGCGGGTCTTGGCGTCGTTGAGTCGACGGCGCAGGTCGTCGCGGACGTCGTTCAGCGCGGCGTGCAGGTCCTCCTCCGCCGAGGTCGTGACGATCTTCTGCCGACCGGCGATCCAGCACTCCAGGGTGACCTTCTGGCCGCGAGCCTCCCGGTCCTTCACCGACACCTCCAGCTCGGTGGCGTCGGCGTGGAAGCTGGCCAGCCGGGCGTCGAGGGTGACGAACTGCTCGGCGATCCAGTTTCGGTCGCCCTGGGAGAACCCGGCGCCCACCCGCAGGCACTCGGCAACGGTGGCCGGGTTCGCCACGGCGCTCATCGCCGCGCCTCGGAAGCGATCGCGGAGCCGATTTTGGTGATCATCATGGCGCTGACCTCTCGTCGACGTGGAGCTGTCGGTGGTGCTTGATCAAGTGCATACCCAGATTGGTTGGCCTCGGAAACCGCTGAGGCTCAGCCGGGTGGTTCGCCGTACCACATCAGGGCGTGATCAGGGCGTTGTCCACAGGTCGGTTCGTCGTCCACAGGTCGGGGTTGGGCGCTGGCGATGGTCGCTTTCAACGCACAGGCTCGGTGTCGAGTCGACTCGCGCTGGCAGGCCCCGATCCCCCTGGAGGGACGATGTTCGACACCTACGTAACAATTGTCGGTAATGTGCTGACTGCGCCCGAGTGGCGGCGTACCACCCAGAGCAACACCCTGGTGGCCAACTTCAAGGTCGCCTCGACCGCCCGCCGGCTCAACCGGGAAAGCGGCCGATGGGTTGACGGCAACTCGCTTCGCGTTCGCGTCAACTGCTGGCGCAAGCTCGCCGAAGGCGTGGCAGCCTCGGTGATGGTCGGCGATCCGGTGGTGGTCTGCGGCCGGCTCTACACCCGCGACTGGACCGACGACGCCGGCAACCACCGCACCCTCTACGAGCTGGAGGCGGTCGCCGTCGGCCACGACCTGTCCCGAGGCCGGGCCCGGTTCCTGCGCAACCGGCCGAGCACGACGACCAGCACCGTGGAGGACGCGGAAGCCGAAAGTCGGGTGCACGGCGAACCCACCGAGCCGGTGTCGGCCGGGCACGCGCCCGTGCTGCCCGACGACCGCCCGCTGGACGACGACTTCGAGCTGCCCGACTACGCGGCACTGCGCACCAGCCCGTTCGTCGACGGCCCGGCAGGCGACGATGGCTCCCCGAACGGGCAGGCCGACCTTCCGCCGGGCCTGGACGACGAGCTGATCCTCCCACCCGAAGAAGAGGACGACACCATCGACGATGACCTGGACGACGAGTCGAGGCCGGCACCCGACGAGGGTCAGCCGGAGCCTGCGCTGTCCGGTCGAGGGCGGCGGAGCCGGGGCCGGGTGCCGCAGCCGGCGTAACCGATCGGTCCGACCATCGCGGGTCGGGCGATGACCGAGCTGTCTGAGGCCCCGTGCAGGTCGCCGGTGCTTCGGCGGCACGAAACCACACAGCACGAAGCCACACAGCACGAAGCCACACAGCACGAAGCCACACAGCACGAAGCCACACAGCACGAAGCCACACAGCACGAAACCACACAGCACGGCACGACGGGGGTGGGGTGGCGACGCGACCAGCATCGTCACCCCACGTGACGGCGGCGGCCACCCACGAGGCGCTGGTCGCTCGAGCACCGTGGGTCGGGCTGGCTTACGGGATGCTCGTCTAGGCTGGCCGGCCGGAGGTGGTGCGGGTGCGACGGACAGCGCCGGTGGCGAACGCGGTGGGGCTGCTTGCCGGGTACGCCCTGGACCGGCTGCTCGGTGATCCACGCAAGTGGCACCCGGTGGCCGGCTTCGGGCAGGCCGCGAGCGCGCTGGAGCGCCGCCTCTACCGGCCGGACCGGACGGCGGGTTCTGCATTCACCGCGCTGGCCGTGGGTGGCCCGGTGCTGCTCGGGGCAGCCGCCGCGGCGGCGACCCGGCACCGACCGGTGACCCGGGCGGTGCTCGTTGCCGCCGGCACATGGACCGTGCTGGGTGGCCGGACGCTGCGGCACGAAGCCACCGTCATGGGGCGAACGCTGCGTGACGGTGACCTGCCCGCTGCCCGGCGACGCCTCGGGCACCTCTGCGGACGGGACCCGTCGACGCTGGGTGAGTCGGAGCTGGCCCGCGCCACCGTCGAGTCGGTGGCGGAGAACACCTCCGACGCCGTCGTGGCCCCGCTGGTCTGGGGCGCGATCGCCGGCCTACCTGGCCTGCTGGGCTACCGTGCGGCGAACACCCTCGACGCGATGGTCGGGCACCGGTCGGCGCGCTACGCGCGGTTCGGCACGCCGGCCGCGCGGCTGGACGACCTGCTCAACCTGGCGCCGTCCCGGCTGACCGGGCTGCTCACCATCGCCGTAGCGCCGGTCGCCAATGGGGATCGGCAGCGGGCCTGGCAGGTGTGGCGGCGTGACCGCAACGACCACCCGAGTCCCAACGCCGGCCAGTGTGAGGCGGCAATGGCCGGTGCGCTCGGCGTCCGCCTCGGTGGCCGAAACATCTACTTCGGGCGCTCCGAGGTGCGGCCGTTCCTCGGTGACGGCCCCCGCCCGGAGGCGCGCCACCTGAAGCGGGCCGCCCGGATCTCCGGCGCGGTCGGGCTGGCCGCAGTTGGGCTGGCCGCCGCGTACCCGGTGACCCTCGGCCGTCTGGTCGGTGCCGTGGGCCGCCGCTGCCTCGGTGCCGTCGCGGGCCGGGCTGGGCTGGTCGGCACGGGCCGGGCTGGGCTGGTCGGCACGGGCCGGTCTGGGCTAGTCGGCACGGGCCGGGCTGGGCTGGTCGGCACGGGCCGGGCTGTCGGGGCGGAACGGGGGAGCGGGCGGTGAGCGGCGGGCTGCTGGTCGCCGGCACAACCTCCGACGCCGGCAAGAGCGTGCTCACCGCCGGCATCTGCCGCTGGCTGCACCGCCAAGGCGTCAAGGTGGCGCCGTACAAGGCGCAGAACATGTCGAACAACTCGGCCGTGGTCGTCGGTCCCGACGGGCGTGGCGGCGAGATCGGGCGGGCACAGGCCATGCAGGCCGCAGCCTGTGGGCTCGCACCCGACCTGCGATTCAACCCGGTGCTGCTCAAGCCGGGCAGCGACCTGGCCAGTCAGGTGGTGTTGCTCGGCGAGGCGGTCGACACGATCACCGCCGGCACCTTCCGGCACCTGCGGCCCCGACTCGCTGAGACCGCGTACGCGGCGCTCGCCGAGTTGCGCGACACGTACGACGTGGTGATCTGCGAGGGTGCCGGCAGCCCCGCGGAAATCAACCTCCGGGCCGGCGACTACGTCAACATGGGGCTGGCCCGGCACGCCAACCTGCCCACCATCGTGGTCGGCGACATCGACCGGGGCGGTGTCTTCGCCTCGATGTTCGGCACCGTGGCACTGCTGGACCCTGCCGACCAGGCGCTGCTCGCCGGCTTCGTGATCAACAAGTTCCGGGGCGACCTCGGGCTGCTCCAGCCGGGGCTGGACATGCTGCGTCACGTCACCGGTCGTCCCACGTACGGGGTGCTGCCCTGGGCACTGGACCTGTGGCTCGACGCGGAGGACTCCCTCGCCTACGGCCGAGTCCTCGGACGCCCCTCGGCCCCGCACGGCACCGAGTGGTTGGACGTCGCCGTCGTCCGCCTACCCCGGATCAGCAACGCCACCGACGTGGAGGCGCTGGCCACCGAGCCAGGCGTCCGCGTACGCCTCACCATCGAACCGGCCGAGTTGGCCGCCGCCGACCTGGTCGTCCTGCCTGGCTCCAAGTCCACCGTCGCCGACCTCGCCTGGCTGCGCGAGACTGGCCTCGCCGACGCGGTGGCCGCGCACGTGGCGGCCGGCAAACCGTTGCTCGGCCTCTGCGGCGGCTTCCAGATGCTCGGCCGCGCCATCCACGACACGGTGGAGAGCCGAAGGGGCAGCGTGCCAGGGCTCGGCCTGCTGCCTATCGAGATCACCTTCGACTCCCGCAAGACCGTCCGGCAGTCGGTGGGCACCGCCCACGACGGCCTCCCGGTCCGCGGCTACGAAATCCACCACGGGTACGTCTCGCAGGCCGACCCCACCCTGACCCCGCTGCTGACCGGCGAAGACGGTGCCGGGGAGGGAGCCGTGCTCGGCGCGGTGCACGGCACGCACTGGCACGGGGCGTTCGAGTCCGACGGGTTTCGCCGGTGGTTCCTCACCGAGGTGGCTCGCCTGGCCGGCCGCACGGGTTTCCGGGTCGCACCGGCCACAAGCTTCGCCGCCGCCCGGGAACGCTCGCTCGACCTGCTCGGTGACCTGGTCGAGGAACACCTGGACACCGATGCCCTCTGGCAGCTCATCGAAACGGGCGCACCTCCTGGCCTCCCGTTCATCCCACCCGGTCCCCCACCGTCCTCATAGCCCAACGACCCCATCAGCCCCCCATGATGCGGGTCAGGTTGCCCAACACGCTGATCCTGGACGACCCACGGGCTACTCCCGCTTGCCCTGCTCGGTCTGTGCCGGGCCGGCTTGCCCTGCTCGGTCTGTGCCTGGCCGAAACCGTTGGCGGCGCGGGTCGTCGCTCCTCACCGCGTCGATCATGGACCAATGGTGCCCGGTATGCCCTGATAGGCCACCTTTATCCCCACCACAACTCCATGATCGACGGGGTGGGTTGGGGTGGCGACGGTTGGGTGGCGCTGGTGGGGCGTTAGGGGCGGATGTCGGCGGGGCGGTCGGTGGTGGGGAGTCCAGCGGCTAGCCAGGCATCGACGCCGCCGATCATGTCGGTGGCCCGGCGCAGCCCGAGGGTCTGCAGGCTGGCGGCGGCCAGGCTGGAGCTGTAACCCTGCCGGCACACCAGCACGATCTCTCGGTCGTACCCGGTGGCCTCCGGGATCCGCCAGGCGCTGGCTGGATCAAGCCGCCATTCCAGCACGGTCCGGTCGACGACGACCGCGCCCGGCAGGTCGCCCTGTTCACGGCGCTGCAGTTCGGTACGGGTGTCGACCAGCAGGGCGCCGCCGCGGACCGCCTCGACGGTCTGCTGCGGAGTCAGTCGGTGCAGCCCGGCGCGGGCCTGTTCGAGCAGGGCGTCGATGCCGGGGCTCATCACGTCTCGGAGCACCACCCGATCATGCCGATTCGGTAGCACCCCGGGCGGCGAACGGGCCGCGCGTCACCCGTCGCCGCCCCAATTCCCCCGGACGTGACGGTGCCCGGTGAGGGCGGTCAGCAGGACGTGTCAGCCCGGCCCACGCGGCCCGCTGATCCACTCCGCCTCGCCGACATTGCGGTATCCCGCATCAGGGATACCGCAATGTCGGCGATCTGGAGTCGATCACCCTGGCCTGCGGTGGCGGCGGCATACTTCAGCCATGTGCCACGTGAGGTTGCGCTGACCTCCGACGCCGGCCGACCGGCACCAGGCCGCGAGGCCGGACACGTCGGACGACCGACCGATGGAATCGCCGACGCCGGAGAGTTGGCCGCGAACGGCGTGGAGGTCGAGGGCTTGGCGGGCCGGGCCGTCGGCGTCGAGGGCTTGGCCGCGAACGGCGTGGAGGTCGAGGGCTTGGCGGATCGGGCTATCCGCGTCGGGGGCTTCGTCGAGGAGGGCGCGGACGTCGAGGAGGGCGCGGACGTCGAGGAGCGGTCTGGAGGGCTTCCCGTGGCGGTCGTCGAGGCGTACGCCGAATTGGCCCGTCGGGTGCTCGCGGGCCCAGCGCGATTGGGGCGAACCCGGCTGGTCGCGGTCGACGGGCCGAGCGGCGCGGGTAAGAGCCGGTTCGCCGCGCGTCTCGCGGACGCCCTGGCGGCGCTGCCCGGTGGCCGGCCGCCGGTGGTGCACACCGACGACCTGCTCGATGGTTGGGATGACCAGGTCACCTTCTGGCCCCGGCTCGACGAGTGGGTGCTGGCCCCGCTGCGCGAAGAGCAGCCGGGTGCCTACCGACGCTACAGCTGGGTGCGGCAACGCTTCCTGCCCCAGCCGGTCCCGGTGCCGGTGGCCCCGGTGCTGGTGTTGGAGGGGGTCAGCGCCGCCCGTGCCGTCGTCCGGCCGGAGCTGACCCTGGCGGTGTTCGTCACCGCGCCCGCGTCGTTGCGGCTGGCCCGTGCGGTCGAACGGGACGGGCCGGAGATTCTGCCGGAGCTGCGTCGCTGGCACGCCGGGGAGCGGGCGCACTTTGCCGCCGATGGCACGGCGGCCCGGGCGGACCTGCTGGTGGATGGCGCGCCGGCGCTGCCGCACGACGCGGACCGGTACTACGTGCGCATCCGCTGAGTGGGCATGGACGTCCGTCACCGGCTACGGCACGATGCGAGAAGGCCGATGCGAGAAGGCTGAAGCGAGATGGCTCAGGGCCGCGGCGAACGGGGGACTCATCATGTCGGCAACGGACGCGCCCGCGCGGCGCCGGATCACTCTGACCGGTGTCAGTTCGCGGGCCTGGGAGCATCCGGCCGATCGGGGTGCCCTGGTCGCGCTGCGCGAGCTGCGCGGTTTCGACGACGTGGTGCGGTCGTTCTTCGGCATGTGGAACGAGCGCGGTTTCCGGCTGTCTGTGCTGGCCTCCGGCATCCGCGTCGATCACCGGCAGTACCCGGCGGTGTGGCAGCGCTACACCGAGGCAGCGGCGGTGCTCGACGTGGCCGAGCTTCCCGAGCTGTACGTGACCCAGTCGCCCTGGCTGGGTGCCGAGGCGGTCGGCCTGGAACGGCCGTTCATCGTGCTGAACTCGGCCTGCGTGCAGCAGCTCGACGAGGATGAGCTGCGCTGCCTGCTCGGCCATGAGCTGGGGCACGTGGGTAGCGGGCATGCGGTCTACAAGACCATGCTCATGATCCTCACCCGGTGGGTGGCCAATCTGAGCTGGTTGCCGGTCGGCGCGATCGCGTTGCGGGCCATCATCGCGGCGATGCTGGAGTGGTGGCGCAAGGCGGAGCTTTCCGCCGACCGGGCCGGTCTGCTCGCTGGGCAGGACCCGGCCGCCGCGCTACGGCTGCTGATGAAACTCGCTGGCGGCGGTGACCTGTCCCAGATCGACACCACGGCCTTCCTGGAGCAGGCCACCGAGTACGCCGGCGGCGGGGATCTGCGCGACAGCTTGCACAAGATCCGGATGACCGCGTGGAGCACTCACCCGGCGCCGGTGGCGCGGGCGGCCCAGCTGCGCCAGTGGATCGACTCTGGGGCGTACGGGAGGGTGCTGGCCGGGGAATATCCGCGCCGTGACGACGACAGCTCGATAAGCGTCTCGGAGGAGATCAAGGCGGCTGCCGAGTCGTACCGGGAGGAGTTCAGCCGGTCCACCGATCCGTTGGTCGGGTTGGTGCGCCGGCTCGGCGACGGCGCCAGTGACGTCGGCGAGTGGGTGGGCGGCACCGCCGGTCGGGCCCGCTCCTGGATGGATGCCGCCACCGAGGCCGCCGGTCGCGCGCACCGTGCCGGCCGGGCCGCGCCCGGCGCGGGCGCGGGCACTGCGGGAGGCGGTGACGGTACGGGCTCCGCCGGCATGCCTGGGTAAGGCCGGCATACGATGCCGGTCATGACCTCACCGATCATGTCCGAGTCCGAGTTGCGGGCCGCCGTCGAGCGGGAGATGCCCGGCGTACGGGCCGACCTGGAACGCCTCGTCCGCATCCCCGGCATCGCCTTCGAGGGCTTCGACCACTCGCACGTGGAACGGTCCGCCGAGGCGGTCGCCGAGCTGCTGCGCGACTGCGGCCTGGACGTCAAGATCGTGCGTTCCGGCGGTCAGCCTGCGGTGATCGGCCGTCGGGCGGCCCCGCCCGGTGCGCCCACCGTGCTGCTCTACGCCCACCACGATGTGCAGCCGGTCGGCGACCGGTCGCTGTGGGAATCCGACCCGTTCGAGCCGGTGGAGCGCGACGGTCGGCTCTACGCCCGGGGCGCGGCCGACGACAAGGCCGGCATCATGGCGCACGTCGCGGCTTTGCGTGCGTACGGTGACGCGCTGCCGGTCGGCGTGGTCCTCTTCATCGAGGGCGAAGAGGAGTACGGCTCCGACTCGCTGGAGCAGTTGTTGGCCGACCACCGCGACGAGATCACCTCCGACGTCATCGTGATCGCCGACTCCGGCAACTGGGACATCGGCGTACCGGCGCTGACCACCTCGCTGCGGGGCATCGTCAACTGCTTCGTCGAGGTCCGCACCCTGGACCACGCGGTGCACAGCGGCATGTTCGGCGGTGCCGTGCCGGATGCGCTCACCGCGCTGGTCCGGCTGCTGGCGACGCTGCACGACGATGCGGGTGACGTGGCCGTGGACGGGCTGGTGGGCCGGGAGGGCGCCACCGTCGACTACCCGGAGGACCGGGTCCGGGCCGAGGCCGGGCTGGCCGACGGCGTGCAGTTCATCGGCACCGGCCGGATCACCGACCGGCTCTGGACCAAGCCCGCGCTGGCGATCCTCGGCATCGACGCGCCGTCCACCGGTGAAGCGCCGAACGCTCTGGTCCCGGCCGCGAAGGCAAAGCTCAGCATCCGTCTCGCCCCCGGCGACGACCCCAAGCGGGCGTACGCGGCGGTGCGCGCGCACCTGGAGAAGCACGCACCGTGGGGCGCCCAGGTGGCGGTCAGCTTCGAGCACGATGGCGACCCGTGCGTGATCGACGCGTCCGGGCCGATGTTCGACGCCGCCCGTTCGGCCTTCCGCACTGCCTGGGACGGCACGGACCCGGTCGACATCGGTGTCGGCGGCTCGATCCCGTTCATCGCCACCTTCCAGGAGATGTTCCCGAAGGCGGCGATCCTGGTGACCGGCGTGGAGGACCCGCACGCCCGTGCACACGGCCCGAACGAGAGCCTGCACCTGGGGGAGTTCGCCCGCGTCTGCCTCGCCGAGGCGCTGCTGCTGCGCAATGTGGCGGCAGCGGGCAGTTAGGTCTCGAACGGCGATTTTGGGCCTGATCTGGGAGTTTACGGCGTGTCGGACGGTTGGCTGTTATAGCCTTTCGTACATGAGTACGAACGAGGTGATGGCCCGGTTGGGGGCCGCTGTCAGCGCACTGGGAGATGTCGACGTCTCCGCGTGGTCCGAGGACACGCTCAACGAACAGCTTGGTGAGCTCTCCGCAGCCCTGGTCGCCCTCGACTCGGTGCTCTCCCGGGTCGCCGGCGAGGTTCGCGCCCGGGGGTTGCGCATCGAGGAGCCCGTCTCCGCTTAGGAGCCTGCTTCAGAAGGACTGGCCGCCCTCATGAAGCAGGCACTGATCCGTCGTCCGCGTCAGCGGGCGGCACCCTGCCGACACCGCCCGGGCACGGCAATGTCCGGGCGGTGTCGGAGGTGCCTGGCAGGATGAGCGGCGTGCGGTTCCTCGACCTGGCAGCCACTTCCGCCGCCGTCGGCGCCACCAGCGGTCGGCGGGCCAAGGTGGAGCTGCTCGCTGATGCGCTACGCCGACTGGACCCGGGCGAGGTTGAGCCCGGCGCCGGCTATCTCGCCGGTGAGCTGCGACAACGGCAGACCGGGGTCGGCTACGCCAGTCTCCGAGATCTGCCGCCACCGGCTGCCGAGCCGACGTTGACCGTGGCCGCTGTCGACGCGGCCATCGAGCAGATCGCCGCGGTGCACGGCACGGGCTCGCAGGCTCGGCGGCGGGCGCTACTCGGCGCTCTTTACGCGGCGGCGACGGCCGACGAGCAGCGCCTGCTCACAGCCCTGTTCAGCGGTGAGTTGCGCCAGGGTGCCCAGGCCGGGCTCCTCGCCGACGCGGTGGCCCGGGCGGCCGAGGTGCCGGTGGCGACGGTCCGGCGGGCCCTGCTGCTCGCCGGTGACCTGCGGGCCGTGGCGGTTGCCGCGCTGGCCGGAGGGGCTGCTGAGCTGGCCGGGTTCGGCCTGCAGGTCGGCCGGCCGCTGGCACCGATGCTCGCGCAGAGCGCCCCCTCAGTCGACGAGGCCCTCGCAGCGACCGGTATGCCGGCGGTGGTCGACGTGAAGCTCGACGGCATCCGCATCCAGGTGCATCGCTCCGGTGCCGACATCGCCGTCTTCACCCGCAGCCTCGACGAGATCACCGCCCGGGTGCCCGAGGTGGTCGCCGCCGTCCGTGCCCTGCCGGGCCGGGAGTTGGTGCTCGACGGCGAGGCGATCGGCCTGGACGAGACAGGCCGCCCGCTGCCGTTCCAGCAGACTTCGAGCCGGGCAGCCCGACGCACCACCCCCAGCAGCACCGGGCGCACACCGGTCGCCCCGGCGGTGCTTGCGGCAGCTGCCAGCACCGGCGCGACCGTGCTCACTCCGTACTTCTTCGACCTGCTGCACCTCGACGGCCAGGACCTGATCGACCTGCCCGGCCGGGATCGGTGGGCCGCCCTCGCCGGTGCGGTGGACGCGTCGCTGCTGGTGGGGCGCATGGAGGTCGACGGCCCGGAGCAGGCAGCCGCCGCGTTCGCCGCCGCGCTCGACGCCGGGCAGGAGGGGGTGGTGGTCAAGGCACCGGACGCGCCCTACGACGCCGGCCGGCGCGGTGCCGCCTGGGTCAAGGTCAAACCCCGGCACACCCTCGACCTGGTCGTGCTCGCCGTCGAGTGGGGCAGTGGCCGACGGCAGGGCTGGCTGTCCAACCTGCATCTGGGCGCACGCGACCCGCACACCGGTGACTTCGTCATGCTCGGCAAGACGTTCAAGGGGCTCACCGACGAGTTGCTGCGCTGGCAGACCGAGCGCTTCCTCGACCTCGCCGTGGAGCGCGGCGACTGGGTGGTCCGGGTTCGCCCCGAACAGGTGGTGGAGATCGCCTTCGACGGGGTGCAGACAAGCTCGCGCTATCCCGGGGGGATGGCGCTGCGGTTCGCCCGGGTGGTGCGGTATCGCGACGACAAGTCCGCCGCCGAGGCCGACACCATCGATGCGGTCCGCGCCATCCACGCCGGCCGGGTCACCGGCTGACCGGTCGCCCCAGCCCAGGTCACCGGTCCGGTTGGGACACCGGCCCGCGCCCCGGTCAGGCGGACGCGCTCGGCGTCGGCTCGGCCGCCCGGTCCAGCGGACCCTGGTCGACGCCGATTCCGGCGGCGCGGCGGGCCTCTCGGCGGGCCACCCAGCCGTAGCCGAACAGGGACATCACCGCGAAGAGCCACCACTGCACGACGTAACCGAAGTTCTGCCAGTTGTTGGTGTGCCCGACCGGCACCGCCTTGAACACCGGGTCGGCCGACGGGGTCTGCTCGTCCAGCAGGATGTAGGCGCCATAGACCGGGTACGGCAGCTCGCCGGCCAGCCGTGACACCCCGATCCGCCGGATCTCCAGCCGTCCGTCACGCCGCGCCACCGCCCCAGCGCCGCTTTCGGTCTCGTGCACCCGACCGACCACCGTCACGTCGCCGGTCGGCGCGGCGGGCACCGTGGGCTGGGCGGTCGCCCCACCCGGTGCCGGCGGGATCCAGCCCCGATCGATCAGCAGCGCCGTGCCGTCGGGGAGCACCAGCGGGGTGAGCACCTCGAAACCGACCCGGCTGTCCACCGTCCGGCCACGGACCAGCACGGTGTTCGTCGGGTCGTACCGGCCGGTGACGGTGATCCGGGTCCAGACCTTGTCCTCGGCGGGGGCCGGTCCAGCCGTACCCGCGCCACCGGTGGGTGCGCGCAGCGCGTCGGCCAGCGGCGCCGGGGCCATCCGCTGGCCCGCGTCGATCCGTTCGTTGACCTCGGTACGCCCCCGGTAGCGGTCCAGCTGCCAGTTGCCGAGGAACACCATGACGGCGGCGGCAACCAGGGTCAGCGCGAGAGCGCCCAGCCAACGTGGGCTCAGCAGGAACCGGTACACGGCACCGAGGCTACCCGTATGACCGGCGCCACTGACCTGGACCGGGCCAGGGAGTGGGCCAGGACTGCCCCGCAGGCCGCGCCGCTGGCCCTGGTTGGCGGTGCTCGCGTCTCCAGCCGGACGGGTATCGTCACGCCGACGGATCGGCCCCGGTCGTCCCCGTCGCGTACCCGCCGCCGCTCGCGAGGAGTCGATGATGACCGTCGTGCCGCGCCTGGTGCTCAGCGCGCCGTCCTCCGGGCACGGTAAGAACGCGTTGGCGATCGGGCTGCTCGCCGCCCTGGCCGAGCGGGGGGTCGACGTCGCCGGGTTCAAGCTCGGGCCGGACCACGTCGACGCCGCCTACCTCGGGCTCGCCTCCGGTCGGCCAGGTCGGGCGATCGATCCCCGGCTGGTCGGGGTCGACCGGCTCGCCCCGCTGGTGGCGCACGGCGCTGCCGGTGCCGGGCTCGCCGTGGTGCAGGGCAGCATGGGCCTGTACGACTCGGTAGGCGGCCGCCCCGAGGAGGAGTCCACGGCAGCTGCGGCCGCTGCGCTGCGCAGCCCGGTGGTGCTCGTTGTCGATGTGGCCGCGATGGGTCAGTCGGTGGCGGCCCTGGTGCACGGTTTCCGCTCGTACGACGAGCAGTTGTGGCTCGGCGGGGTGATCCTCAACCGGGTGGCGTCCTCCCGGCACGAGGCCATGCTGCGTGAGGCGTTGGACGACGTGGGCGTGCCGGTCTACGGCGCACTGCGTCGTCACGACCTGCCGGCGGTGCTGCCGTCGCGGCGGCACGGCGTGGCACCGGTCGTCGACGGGTCCGCCGACGCCATCCGAGCGGTCCGGCGGTTGGGCGAGGCCGTTGCCGCCACGGTCGACCTGGAGCGGCTTCTCGGGCTGGCCCGCTCGGCTCCGCCGTTGTCAGCCCCGGCCTGGTCTCCCGAGGAGGCCCTGGGCGCGTTCACCGCCCCGGCGGACCGCCCGCTGGTGGCGCTGGCCGGCGGTCCGGGTGGCAGCTTCAGCCACCCGGAGACCGCCGAACTGCTACGGGCCGCCGGTGCCGAGGTCGTCACCGTCGATCCGCTGCGCGACGAGGCGTTGCCGGTCGGCACCCGCGCGCTGGTCGTCGGCGGCGCGCTGCCGGAGGCGTACGCCGAGCAGTTGTCGGCCAACCGGCGGCTGTGCATCGCGGTGGCCGAGTTGGCGCGGACCGGGCGTCCGGTGATCGCCGAGGGCACTGGTCTGCTCTGGCTGGCCCGCGAATTGGACGGGCTGCCGATGTGCGGTGTCCTCGATGCGGTCGGTGTCAGCCGGGACGGCCTGGTGGCCGGCTACCGGGAGGCGACGGCCCAGACCGACAGCGTGGTCGCCGCGCATGGCACGGTGCTGGTCGGCCACAAGGCGCACCGCGCGGTGCTCACCCCCCGCGCTGGTCAGCGCCCGGCGTGGAGCTGGGAGGGGGGCGCGCCGGAGGGCTTCGTCTGGCGCAACGTGCACGCCTCGCAGCTCACCCTGCACTGGGCGGGTCATCCGGCCACGGCCGCCCGGTTGGTCGCCGCGGCGGCGACCGACCCGACGGCCGAGGTGGTGCCCGCCGAACCCGGCGGGGTGTCGGCGTGATCGACGAGGTGGTGGCGCGTCACGGTCGCCGGGTCAGCCGACGATCGCGTCCGACGGCGGGGTGAACTGGCGGGTCGGTGTGCCCTTCAGGCCGTCGCGCAGCGTCTCCGCTACCGCCTTGATCGGGATCTGGGACTGCCCGTCACCGACGGCGTTGAACGGGTTGTCCGGGTCGGAGATGAAGCTCGCCGCGGCCAACTCCGGGGTGTAGCCGACGAACCAGGCGGACCGGGTGCTGTCGGTGGTACCGGTCTTGCCGGCCACCGGGCGCCCGACCGTGCCCCGCACGCTGTCGGCGGTGGACCAGCCGCCGCAGCTGCCGCGTGCCGGGGTGTCCCCGGTCGGGCAGCGGGCCGCGTCGGTGGCCGCCCGAGCGGCGTCCGCGCTGACCACCTGCCGGCAGCGCGGCTTGGCCACCTCACGATGGATGCCGCCAGGGGTGGCGTACGTGGCTGGCGTGCCGTCTCGGTTCATGATCGCCTGCACCGGGATCGCCTCGCAGTAGCGGCCGTCGGCCGCGACGGCGGCGTAGGCGTTCGCCATCTCCAGCGGGGTGGCGTCGGAGACGCCGAGGGTGAACGCGCCCCACTTCTTCACCTTCGTCGGGGACGCCTGGTCCTTGTCGACGTCGGTGCGCCACCGCAGCCCGAGCTGCTCGGCCAGCCGGACCGCCCGGTCCGCGCCGACCTTCTCCTCCAGCCACACGAAGTACGTGTTCACCGACTTGCCGAAGCCGGACCACATGGTCTGTTGGCCGGTCATCGCGCCGCTGGCGTTGGAGGGCGCCCATCCGTCGTAGACGGAGGACTTGTAGCGGTATGGGGCGTTGAACGAGGTGGAGAGCGTCATTCCGGAGTCCAGTGCGGCGAGCATCGGGAACATCTTGAACGTCGACCCGGCCTGGTAGCCGGCCAGGTCACCGCCGCCGAGCAGCGGTGCCACCGTGTTCGGGTAGTTGGCCTTCACCTTCGGCCCGGCCTCGGGATTGGAACTCTGCGGGTTTTCGGCCAGGTCCAGCGAGTACGTCCGGTTCACCGCCATTGCCTTCACCCGCCCGGTGCCCGGCTCGGAGACCACGATTCCGTTGGCGAACGGGCTGCCGGTGGCCTCCTTGGAGCCGACGTTCTTCTCCGCCGCCTCCTGGATCTTCGGGTCGAGGCTGAGCACGATCCGGTAGCCGCCCCGGCGTAGCTTGTCCATCCGTTCCAGCCGGTTCGCCCCGAACGCGGGCTGCGCGCTCCACCAGTTCTTCAGGTAGTCGCAGGCGAAGCCCCAGCTGTTGTACTTCTCCGCCACCGCGGCGCAGTCGTGTGGCGGGGTCGTCAGCTTCAGCCGGATCGGCTCGGCCTTGGCGGCGGCGGCCGAGTCAGGGGAGAGGTAGCCGAGCTGGCTCATCCGGTCCAGCACGTAGTTGCGCCGCCCGGTGGCCTCCTTCTGGTCGGAGTCGGCCGGGTCGTACTCCGACGGGGACTTGACGAGCCCGGCGAGGGTGGCGGCCTCGACCGGAGTGAGGTTCTTCGGGGTCTTGGAGAAGAAGATCTCGCTGGCCGCGTAGATGCCGTACGCCCGGTGCCCGAAGTACGCCGAGTTCAGGTACCGCTCCAGGATCTGCTCCTTGCTCATCTCCTTCTCCAGGTCCAGCGCCATCCGCATCTCCTTGACCTTGCGAATGCTGGTCTGCTGGGTGGCCTCCTGGACCTCCTTGGGCGTGGTCGCGCTGTCCCGCAGGGCCATCCGGACGTACTGCATGGTCAGCGTCGACGCGCCCTGGGAGCCGCCGGAGCGGGCGTTGGCCACGAAGGCGCGGGCCACGCCCTTGGGGTCGACGCCGTGGTGCTGGTAGAAGCGGGAGTCCTCGGCGGCGACGATCGCCTGCTGGATGTTCGGCGACATGTCCGACAGCTTGGTGTACTGCCGGTACTCCTCGTAGAACATGGTCAGCACGGTCTTGCCGTCCGGGGCGTAGACGTAGGAGGTCTCGGCGGGCAGGGCGGTGGTCAGCAGTCGGGTCTTCTGTTCCACGGCGTGCGCGGTGGCCTTCGCGCCGAGCCCGGTGAGGGCGACCAGCGGGTAGGCGGCGGCGGCGATCACGATTCCGGCGATCAGTCCGGCGCGGAGAAGAGGGACGAGTCGACCAGCGGCAGCAAGGGGTCGGTTGCTCACAAGGAAAAGTTATGACATTTCCGATTCGTACATGAGAAGAACTCTTAAACCGGCGAGTGGTGACGCGGCTTACGCCGAGATCGGCTGTCCCACCGGCCACCTTCCCGGCAGGATCGCGGGCATGTGTGATCAGCCGAGCGGAGTCGCGCCGCTCGCCGAGGTCGAGCCGACGGCTGCTACCGAGCCAGATCTGGCGCATCACGGTGACGCGGAGGTCGGCGACGGACTGATCGACCTCGCCGTCAACGTCCGTCAGGCACGGCCTCCCGAATGGCTGGCCGGCCCGATCGCCGCGACCCTGACCGACCTGGCCCACTACCCGGACCCAGGGCCGGCCCGGGCGGCCGTCGCCGCCCGACACCGCCGTCACCCGAACGAGGTCCTGCTCACCGCCGGCGCCGCCGAGGGCTTCGTGCTGATCGCCCAGGCGCTTCGCGGCGTTCGCCGACCCGTGGTGGTGCACCCCCAGTTCACCGAGCCGGAGGCGGCATTGCGGGCCGCCGGGCACCAGGTCGAGCGGGTGCTGCTGGACCCCGCCGACGACTTCCGGCTCGACCCGACCCGGGTGCCCGCCGACGCCGACCTGGTGATGATCGGCAACCCGACGAACCCGACCTCGGTGCTGCACCCGGCGCAGACACTGGCCGCGCTGGCCCGCCCCGGTCGAGTGCTGGTGGTCGACGAGGCGTTCGCCGACACCACCACCGCACCCGGGCACCCCGGTGAACCGGAGTCGCTGGCCGAGCGGCGCGACCTGCCCGGGCTGCTCGTGCTGCGCAGCCTCACCAAGACCTGGGGCCTGGCCGGCCTACGGATCGGCTACCTGCTCGGCGCACCGGAGCTGCTGACCCGGTTGGCGGCCGTCCAGCCCCTCTGGGCCGTCTCCACACCCGCGCTGGCTGCCGCATCGGCCTGCGCCACCGACGTCGCGGTCCAGGCCGAACGCGCGATCGCCGCCGACCTCGCCGCCGACCGCGACCACCTGGTCGCCCGCCTCGCCGACCTGCCCGGTGTACGCGTCGTCGGCCGTCCCACCAGCGCGTTCGTCCTGCTACACCTGCCGGGTGCGACCCCGATCCGTGCCGCCCTGCGCGAGCGGGGCTGGGCGGTGCGTCGAGGCGACACCTTCCCCGGTCTCGGCCCGGACTGGCTGCGGGTGGCGGTACGCGACCGAAACACGACAGACGCGTTCATCGAGGTGCTGCGCGAGACCATGGAGGCATGATGCTGGAGACCACGATCGCGGCGATCCGCCCGGCGGACGAAACGGCCATGGCCGCCGCCCGTGAGCTGCACGGCCGGTTGACCAAGCCGGCGGGCTCGCTGGGTGCGCTGGAGGACCTTTCGGTACGCCTCGCCGGCCTGGCCGGGGCCTGCCCGCCACCGCTGCCCGAGCCGGCCGCAGTGGCGATCTTCGCGGGCGACCACGGGGTGCACGCCCAGGGGGTCAGCCCCTGGCCGCAGGAGGTCACCGGGCAGATGATCGGCAACTTCCTGGCTGGCGGGGCGGTGGTCAACGCGTTCGCCCGGCAGGCCGGTGCCTCGGTCACCGTGGTCGACGTCGGTGTGGCCACCCCGCTGCCCGTCCAGCCAACCACTGAGGCGGCCGTCCTCGACCCGTCCGCGCCCCGGCTGGTCGTCGCCTCCGTACGCCGGGGCACCCGTGACCTCGCGGTGACCGCGGCACTCACTCGGGACGAGGCGCTGGCGGCGGTGCAGACGGGCATCCGGATCGCCGACGAGCTGATCGACGCTGGCGCCGGCATCCTGCTCACCGGGGACATGGGCATCGGCAACACCACCCCGGCGGCCGCGCTGATCGCCGCGTTCACTGGTGCCGACGCACTCGACGCCACCGGTCGCGGCACCGGGGTCGACGACCCGACGTACGCGCACAAGGTCGCCGTGGTGCGGGCCGCGCTGACCCGGCACGCACCCGACCCGGCCGACCCGCTGGGCGTTCTGGCCGCTGTCGGTGGCCTGGAGCACGCCGCGCTTGCCGGGCTGATCCTGGGTGCCGCGGCTCGTCGCACGCCGGTGCTGCTGGACGGTGTGATCGCTGTTTCGGCCGCGCTCGTCGCCGCCGCGTTCGCCCCGGACTCGGTGTGCGCCATGGTCGCCGGGCACCGTTCGGCCGAGCCGGGCGCGACGGTGGCGCTGCGCCACCTCGGCCTCGACCCGCTGATCGACCTCGGGTTGCGCCTCGGCGAGGGCACCGGCGCGCTGCTGGCGTTGCCCGTGGTCACCGGCGCGGTCCGGGTGCTGCACGAGGTGGCCACCTTCGACTCCGCTGGTGTGGCCGAGAAGTGACCACGCGCAGCGAGCGAACCGTCCGGCCCGGTGGTGCGGCGTGACCACCAATCCGTACCCTCTCGGTCTGCGGCTCGACGGTCGGCGGGTGGTCGTGGTGGGCGGTGGCGCGGTCGCCACCCGGCGCGTGCCCGCGCTGCTGGACGCCGGCGCGGACGTCCTGCTGGTGGCACCGGAGCTGACCCCGGCGCTGCGCGCCCGCGCCGACGCGGGCCGGCTGCACTGGGTGCCGCGCCGGTTCGCCCCCGAGGACCTGGACGGCGCGTGGCTGGTCCAGGTGGCGATCGACGACCCGATAGCGGCGGCCTCGGTGAGTGCCGTCGCCGCCGAACGAAGGATCTTCTGCGTCCGGGCCGACGATCGGACGGCCGCCACCGCCTGGACCCCGGCGGTGACCCGGCACGGCCCGGTCACCGTGGCGGTGTTCGGAGGCGGCGACCCCCGCCGTGCGATGACCGTGCGCGATGCGATCCGCGACCTTCTCGCCGTCCGCCTGGTGCCGAACGGGACCGCACCGACGCAGAGCATGCCCGACGCTGCGACCGCTGCGGCCGGTGCGACCGGTGCGGCCGGTGCGCGGCAGACCGGGCGGGTGGCGCTGGTCGGGGCGGGGCCGGGTGACCCGGAGCTGATCACCGTGAAGGGTTGGCGGCTGCTCACCGAGGCCGACGTGGTGGTCGCCGACCGATTGGTGCCCGGCCTGCTGCTGGACGAACTGCGCCCGGACGTCGAGCTGGTGGACGCCTCGAAGATCCCCTACGGCCCGTCTCGTGCGCAGGAGGAGATCAACCAGATCCTGGTCGATCGTGCCCTGGCGGGTGCTTGCGTGGTGCGGCTCAAGGGCGGCGATCCGTATGTCTTCGGCCGGGGCGGTGAGGAGTTGCTGGCCTGCGCGGCGGCCGGCGTACCGGTGACCGTGGTCCCCGGGGTGACCAGCTCGATCGCCGCTCCGGCCGCGGCCGGCATCCCGGTCACCCACCGGGGGGTGGCGCACGAGTTCACAGTGGTCTCCGGGCACCTGGCACCCGACTCACCGGCGTCCCTGGTGCGCTGGGAAGCCCTCGCGGGTCTGCGTGGCACGCTAGTGATCCTGATGGGGCTGAAGAACCTCGCCGCCATCACGGCCACCCTCATCGCGCACGGCCGACCGCCGCAGACGCCGGTCGCCGTCGTCCAGGAGGGCACGACCGGCACTCAGCGGACGCTGCGATCGACGCTCGACGCGGTGGCCGCCGACGTACTCACGGCCGACGTGCGGCCGCCCGCCGTCGTCGTGGTGGGCGACGTGGTGGGCGCGCTCGACGGCTGAGGAACGCGGCGTGCGGACCTGAGCGCTACCTCCGCGAGGCTGAGGCCCTGCGTCCGGCGCGGCCGGCACCTGTCCGCGCGGGCCGGCTCGCCCCCCGGCGGCACCGCCGAGGTAGGGGAAGGAGGGGTCCCCAGGCACGCTTTGCTCTGCTTCAACCAAGGCAACACCGCGGAGGCGTTTGTGTTGCCTTGGTTGAAGCAGAGCAAAGGACTGGCGGAGTGCGAGTGCGAGTGCGAGTGCGGTGGCGGTGGCGGTGGCGCTCGGGTGACGAGTAGTCAGCCGCTCCGGCCACCGACTGACGGGCCACATTGACGACGGGGCCGGAGCGCAAGCGCTCCGGCCCCGTCGTACACGCGGGAAAACTACTGCTTGAGCATGTTGTCCAGCAGCAGAGCGCAGCGGATCAGGCCGAGGTGGCTGTAGGCCTGCGGGTGGTTACCCAGGCCGCGTTCGGCGAGCGGGTCGTACTGCTCGGGGAGCAGCCCGGTCGGGCCGGCGGTGAGCACCATCTGCGCGAACAACTCCTCGGCGTCGGTGCGGCGGCCGGTGCGCAGGTACGCCTCGATCAGCCACGCCGTGCAGATGTGGAAACCGCCCTCACGGCCGGGTAGGCCGTCGTCCCAGTGGTAGCGGTAGACGACCGGGCCGCTGCGCAGGTCCGCTTCGATCCGCAGGACTGTGGACAGGAAGCGCGGGTCGTCACCCGGGAGCAGGCCGGAGAGCCCGATCCAGAGCGACGAGGCGTCCATGTCCTCGTCGCCGTACGCGACGCTGTACGCCTCGACGTCGGGGTGCCAGCCGTGCTCCAGCACGTTGGCGCCGATCCGATCGCGGAGATCCTTCCACTCGGGTCGGTCCTCGCCGCCGTGCTCGCGCATCACGTGCAGCGCCCGGTCGACGGTCATCCAGCACATCACCTTGGAGAAGACGTGGTGCCGTGGTGGCAGCCGGGCCTCCCAGATGCCGTGGTCGGGCTCGTGCCAGCGCCGGCGGACCGCCTCGACCATGTTTTCTAGGACCCGCCACTCGTCGTCGCGGACCGAGCCGCGAGCGTCGGCGACGGCCGCGATCAGGTCGGCGATGGGCCCGAAGACGTCCAGCTGCAACTGGTGGTTGGCGAGGTTGCCGACCCGGACGGGCCGGGAGCCGGCGTACCCGGGCAGCGTGTCGATGACCGCTTCGGCACCCAGCTCGTAGCCGTCGATGGTGTAGAGCGGGTGCAGTCGCTCCGGGTGGCCGCCGGTGCGCTCGATGCAGCCGTCCACCCAACGCAGCAGCGCCTCGGCCTCCTCGACGGAGCCCAGGTCGACCAGCGCGCGGGCGGTCAGCGCGGCGTCGCGCAGCCAGCAGTAGCGGTAGTCCCAGTTGCGGACGCCGCCCAGCTCCTCGGGGAGCGAGGTGGTCGCCGCGGCCAGGATCGAGCCGGTGGCCTCGTGGCAGAGCCCGCGCAGGGTCAGTGCGCTGCGGGCGACCAGGTCACGGGCGGTGGACGGCAGCTTCAGCGAGGCCACCCAGTCCTTCCACGGCTGCTCGGCGGCGGCCTGCCGCTCGTGGATCGGGACCCGGTGGTGCTCCAGGCTGTGTGTGGCGAAGCGCAGCTCCAGGACGACCTGCCCGCCTGCGGCGGAGATGTCGACGACCGCTTTGGCGGTCTCGTACCCGCCGTCGTTGACGACCTCCCACCGCACGCCGGGGGAGTAGAGCGCGACTGGCTCGTTGGAGCCGAGCACCAGCAGGCCGTCGCCGAGCGGCTGCAACTGCACGGCGACCTGACCGAATTCGGGCCTCGGCGCGAACTCCACCCGGGCCTTGCCACTGCCGGTGAGCACCCGGACCAGGGTCGAGTCACCGGTGACGACCGCCGGGCCGTCCGGGGTGGTCTCCTTTGCGGGCTTGTCCAACCAGTCGGTGACGGTGAGCCCCGACCACCGGGTCTCCACCGTCATCGTGCCGGAGCGGTAGCGCTGGCCCAGCGGGATGCCGCCGCGTTCCGGGGCGACGCTGAAGTGACCGGCCGGGCTGCCACCGACCAGGTCGGCGAAGATCGCCGCCGAGTCCGGTTTGGGATGGCAGAGCCAGCTGACCTTGGCTTCGGGGGTGAGCAGAGCGACGGTACGACCGTTGGCCAGCATCGAGTGCCGCTCGATCGGCACCGCCCGCTCGCCGAACAGCCAGTGCCGCCGGGTCTCCAGCAGCAGCGCCAGTGCGCGCGCCGCCTCCAGGGGATCGGCCACCCGGTAGCCGGCCTGGGTGTCCCCGGGGCCGATCTTGACGCCGAGGTCAGGACCGTGCAGGTTGCTGAACGCGTTCTCGTCGGTGATGTCGTCGCCGATGAAGAGCACCGCGCTGGAGGCGAGCTGGGTCCGCAGTTGGTCGACCGCGGTGCCCTTGTGGGTGGCCACGACGGAGAGCTCGATGACCTCCTTGCCCTGGGTCACCGTGACGCCGTCAAAGGTGGCCGGGCCGTTACGGACCGCCTCGATGGCTGAGGCGGCCACCTGCGGGTCGACCCCGCGGGTGTGCATCGCGACGCTTGCCGGCTTGCGTTCCAGCCGGATGCCCTGGTGCTCGGCGGCGATCTCGCGCAGCGCGTCCCGAACCCTGGTGCGGACCGCGACCAACTCGGGGGAGAGTCGCTCGACGAAGCCGATGTCGAACTCGGAGCCGTGGCTGCCGACGAGGTGCACCTCGCTGGGCAGCCGGGAGAGTGCGGCCAGGTCGCGCAGCGCCCGGCCGGAGACGACCGCCACGGTGGTCTGTGGCAGCGCGGCGAGCGCACGAACAGCGGCCACGGCCTCGGGCAGCGGGACGGCCGTGCTCGGGTCCTCCACGATCGGCGCCAGCGTGCCGTCGTAGTCGCAGGCGACCAAGAGTTGAGGGACCCGGGCGATTCGGCCGATGGCGGCGCGCAGTTCGGGGTCCATCACCCCGGTGGCGATTGCCGCTCCATCGTTGACGGTCGTGTTCACTCGGCCTCCGCCTCGGAAACTCCAAGCTCGGAGAGGAAAGACTTGGCCCAGTGGCCCACGTCGTGGGTACGCAGGTGACGTTGCATTGTCCGCATCCGGCGGCGTGCCTCGGTTTTCTCCACGTGCACTGCCCGGAGTAGGGCGTCCTTGACCGCGTCCGGGTCGTGCGGGTTACACAAAAATGCCTGGCGAAGCTCGGTGGCCGCGCCGGCGAACTCGCTGAGCACGAGCGCGCCACCCTGGTCGGCACGTGATGCTACGTATTCCTTCGCCACCAGGTTCATTCCGTCTCGCAGCGGGGTCACCATCATGACGTCGGCAGCAACGTACATCGCGGCCAGCTCACTGCGACTGTACGACTGATGCAGGTAATGCACCGCCGGCACGCCGACCCTGCCGAATTCGCCGTTGATCCGGCCGACCTCGCGCTCGACCTTGACCCGAAGTGCCTGGTAGTGCTCCACGCGCTCGCGGCTGGGAGTGGCCACCTGCACCATGACCGCGTCGGGGACTGTCAACTTTCCGTCAGCCAGCAGCTCGCGGAAGGCCTTGAGTCGCAACTCGATGCCCTTGGTGTAATCCAGCCGGTCCACGCCCAGAATTATCGTCTTCGGATCGCCCAGTTCGGCGCGGATCTGCTTGGCCCGGGCCTGGATCGCCGGGTCGGCGGCCATCCGCTCCATCTCCTGGGTGTCGATCGAGATGGGGAAGGCGCCCGCCTTCACCTGCCGACCGTCGACCTGGATCATCTGCCCCTCGTAGCGCAGCCCGAGCAGGTGTCGGGCCAGCCGGACGAAGTTCTGGGCGGCCAGCCGCTGCTGGAAACCGACGAGGTCGGCGCCGAGGAGGCCGCGCAGGATCTCGGTGCGGAACGGCATCTGCATGAACAGCTCGATCGGCGGGAACGGGATGTGCAGGAAGAACCCGATCCGCAGGTCCGGGCGCAGCTCACGGAGCATCGCCGGGACCAACTGGAGCTGGTAGTCCTGCACCCAGACCGTCGCGCCCTCGGCTGCGACGTCCGCTGCGGCCTCCGCGAACCGCGCGTTGACCAGGCGGTACGCCTCCCGCCACCGGCGCTTGTAGGCCGGTGTCTCCACCGCGTCGTGATAGAGCGGCCAGATCGTCGCGTTGGACTGGCCCTCGTAGTAGCGCTCCAACTCCTCGGCGCTGAGGGGGACCGGGTGCAGGCGGATCCCCTCGAGGTCGAACGGCTCGGGGGCGGCACCGGTGCCGCCGGCCCAGCCGACCCAGGTGCCCTGGTGTTCGGCGAGTACGGGATGCAGCGCGGTGACCAGCCCGCCGGGGCTGCGTCGCCACTGCCGTCCCTCGGGTGTGCTCACCTCGTCGACCGGCAGACGATTCGCCACTACGACAAAGGAGCTACGGACGGTCACGATCGGCCACCTCCGGGTACTGACGGGTCCACCGCGATGAGCGTACTGAGCGTAGCTGCGGCGTCTTGTGCGTCGTGCCGGAGTCTCCTACCCGCCCCGTACGCGCCGAAATCCCGAAGGTGATCTTGTCGACAGCCCGTGCGTCAGAGGTCGATGATCGGCCATTCCTTGGGCAGTACCTCGCCGAGCAGCTCCCGCCGATCCGTCATGATCGGCGTGATCGCCCGCGCCGCCTCCATCGCAGCCTGCGCGAGATCCATGCCGCCGAGGGTTCGCGACCAGCCGCCGAGGATGGCGCACATGTCGTGCTCCACGGGCGTGACCATGACCTGCTCCAGATCGCCGACGATGTCGAGCAGCGGCCACCCGTCGCTGGTCACCTGGCGGTATGCGGCTGCCAGGCAGAGCGCCGGGACGATCACAGTCTGTCCCTTGTCCGCGACTTTCGCGATCTGCTCCCCGACCGCCTCCATGCCCTCCGAGTAGGCGAGGAGGCATCCCGTGTCGAGGACGAGGCCAGCATCAGTCACGGATGGTCATCCTTCCGCGAGATGCCTCACCCAGCAGAGCGGCTGCTTTGGCTCGCAGTGCTGGCGTGATCTTCGCGTGTGCCTCGTCGAGCTTCCTGCCCGCCTCGGCGAGGCCTTCGTCCGTGAGCTGGAAACCCACCTGTCGAAGCGTCCGCCGTGTGCGCTCGCCGGCCATCCGCTGACGAACGGAGTCGGTGATGAATGCGGAGACGTTGGATTCCTCGGCCAGTCGCTCCGCCACGTCATCCGGCACGCTGATGGCGATCTTCTTGGTCATACCAGGGACGCTAGCGAGTGATACCGGTGTCGGCAAGGAGGCTCGCCCGCGTACTCCTGGGGCGGGGTGATGTGGGCGAAGCGCGCCGTACCTGTCAGGATTGACGATGGCGTGCGCGCGGCCGGTCACCGGCCGGCGGCGGTGGGCGGTCCTCGCAGCCCGCGCCCGCGCCGCCGATCAGCGACAGCAACCGACGGAGGTAGCCCGCACCGTGGCCCAGTACATCTACGTCCTGGAAAAGGCGCGCAAGGCGCACGGCGACAAGGTCGTGCTCGACAACGTGACGTTGAGCTTCCTGCCGGGGGCCAAGATCGGTGTGCTCGGTCCGAACGGCGCCGGCAAGTCCAGCCTCCTCAAGATCATGGCAGGGTTGGACAAGCCGAGTAACGGCGAGGCCCGGCTCATGCCCGGCTACACCGTTGGCATGCTCGCCCAGGAGCCCCCGCTCAACGAAGCCAAGACCGTGCTCGGCAACGTCGAGGAGGCAGTCGCCGAGACCAAGGCCAAGCTGGAGCGGTTCAACAAGATCGCCGAGCAGATGGCGACCGACTACTCCGACGAGCTGATGGAGGAGATGGGCAAGCTTCAGGAGGAGCTGGACCACCTCGACGCCTGGGACGTCGACTCCAAGCTCGAACTGGCCATGGACGCGCTGCGCTGCCCGCCGCCGGACGCCGACGTGACCCAGCTCTCCGGTGGTGAGCGCCGCCGGGTCGCACTCTGCAAGCTGCTGCTGGAGGCACCCGACCTGCTGCTGCTCGACGAGCCCACCAACCACCTGGACGCGGAGAGCGTCTCCTGGCTGGAGCAGCACCTGGCCAAGTACGCCGGCACCGTCATGGCGATCACCCACGACCGGTACTTCCTCGACAACGTGGCCAACTGGATTCTCGAGTTGGACCGCGGCCGGACCTACCCGTACGAGGGCAACTACTCCACCTACCTGGAGAAGAAGGCCGCCCGTCTGGCCGTCGAGGGTCGCCGCGACGCCAAGATGAAGAAGCGCCTCACCGAGGAACTGGAGTGGGTCCGCTCCAACGCCAAGGCCCGGCAGACCAAGTCCAAGGCCCGCCTGGACCGGTACGACGAGATGGCCACCGAGGCGGAAAAGACCCGCAAGCTCGACTTCGAAGAGATCCAGATCCCGCCGGGCCCCCGGCTGGGCAGCACGGTCATCGAGGCGTCCCACCTGAACAAGGGCTTCGGCGACCGGTTGCTCATCAACGACCTGTCGTTCTCGCTGCCGCGCAACGGCATCGTCGGCATCATCGGCCCCAACGGTGTCGGCAAGACCACGCTGTTCAAGACCATCGTCGGGCTGGAGCAGCCGACCGACGGTTCGGTCCGGGTCGGCGAGACGGTCTCGCTGTCGTACGTCGACCAGAACCGTGAGGGCCTCAACGGCGACAAGACCGTCTGGGAGGTCGTCTCCGACGGGTTGGACTACCTGATGGTGGGCAAGGTCGAGATGCCGTCGCGGGCGTACATCGCCGCGTTCGGCTTCAAGGGACCGGACCAGCAGAAGCCGACGAAGGTGCTCTCCGGCGGTGAGCGCAACCGGCTCAACCTGGCGCTGACCCTGAAGATCGGCGGCAACGTCATCCTGCTCGACGAGCCGACGAACGACCTGGACGTGGAGACGCTGTCCAGCCTGGAGAACGCGCTGCTGGAGTTCCCCGGTTGCGCCGTTGTCATCTCGCACGACCGGATGTTCCTGGACCGCGTCGCCACGCACATCCTGGCCTGGGAGGGCGACGACCAGGACCCGTCCAAGTGGTTCTGGTTCGAGGGCAACTTCGAGGCGTACGAGAAGAACAAGATCGACCGTCTCGGCGCCGAGGCCGCCCGGCCGCACCGGGTGACCTACCGCAAGCTGACCCGCGACTGACCGGCCGAGAAGGTGTCTGACCGGTTCGTCTACCACTGCACGCTGCGCTGGTCCGACCTGGACGCGTACGGCCACATCAACAACTCGCGCTTCCTCACCCTGTACGAGGAGGCGCGGGTGGCGTTGATGTTCGCCGGTGGCCGGGCCTGGGGGGTTGGCTCGTTCGCTGACGGGGTGGTGATCCGTCGGCACGAGGTCGACTACCTGCGCCCGGTCGACTACGCGCTGGGCCGGGCCACCGCGGAGGCGGCGCCGACCGTTCGGATCGAGTTGTGGGTGGAGGAGATCATGGCCTCCCGGTTCACCGTCGCCTACGAGATGTACGACGGCGAGGTGCTGGCCAGCCGCGCCCGCTCGGTGCTGGTGCCGTTCGATCTGACCCGCCAGGTGCCCCGCCGGATCACTCCGGAGGAACGGGACTTCCTGCTCACGTACGCACCGCAGGGCGGCGTGGCGTGACCCGGCCGGGCGCGGCCGGGCCGGGACCGGCCGCGGCGTCGACTCCGGCGCACGGTGTCGCCGGGGTGGCGGACGCGGGCGCCTTCCTGGCCCGGCTCGTCCGGCTGGACCCGATCGCACCGGTCCGGCTGCGGCCGGCCGGTGTGCCCGGTCGGATCACCCTCTGGGCCCGGCTGCCGTGGCAGGTCCTGGTGGCCCGCACGGTGGCCAGTGGGTCGGCCGACGGCGTGGCCGAGGACGTCACGGTGGCTGCCGCGGAGCTGCTGGCTGAGCTGGAGCGCGGTGGTGCGGCCCTGCCCGCACGCCGGGACGCGCAGTGGCGATGGCCGCTGCCGCCGGCGCGAAGCCGGAACGTTGAGGCACTGCCCGTTGCCGAGCTGCGGCGGATCGCGGACGCGGCGGCGGGCACCCTGCGTACGGCGAGCGAGCAGGGCGTGGCTGGCCGTGCGGTGGGTCAGCGGGTGCTGCGTGACGCGCTGCTCGATCATGTGGCGGTGGTGGTCACGCCGGACGGGCCGCCTGCCCCGCCAGTCGAGGTGTCGCAGCGGCTGGTGCAGGGGTTGGTCCGGATGGGCTTCCTCGGTGCCGCAGGCGGCCCGGCCGTCGCCGACGATGAGGCCACCGTCCAGGTGCGGGTGGCCGGTCGTTGGGTCGGCCTGGTGGGACCATACGGAGCCGCATGGTTGCAGAAGGCCACGGATCTTGCCGTGACACCCCTCAGCGCTCGTCCAAACGGATGACCCCGGCTCATTCTTCTGGCCAGGGGCAGTCGTTGGGGGGGTGCTTCAACTCGGCTGTCCGGGTACCGTCCATGCTCGGATCCAACGCACCGTAGGCGACTGGATCCGCTGGGGAGTGAGGTGCGCGAGCGATGCCGTGGTGGTCATGGCGCCCCGGTCCCGCCGACGGCGGCGATCCGGAAACCCGAAGCGGGATCACAGTCGAGAGTGCGGTCCGGGTCGGACCGCCCAGCCCTCGCCAGCCGGGAGACGACTGCCCGGCCAACGAGCGGCCCGTCCTGACCGAGATGCTCGCCACCGTCGAGCCAGTGAGTCTGAGCCGGGTCTGCGACGCACTCGATCTACTCGACGTGCGCTACCTGGCCGATGGCGACGGCAACCTGCTGGCCATGTGGGAGCGGCACGCCGTGCTGGTCACCCTCGAAGGGCCGGAGGACGAGATCCTGGTCATGCGGGCACGTCCGCATGCCACGGTCCCGCCGGACTGGGCTGACCGGGCCTACCGGGTGGTCAACGAGTGGAACCACACCCGCCGGTTCTGCAAGGCGTACATTGGCGACCCGACCGAGCGCGGGCAGCTGCCGATCTACGCCGAGCTACAGGTGCCGCTGGGTGCCGGCACCCACGACGCGCTGTTGGTCGAAATGCTCGACTGCGGCGCTGCGGTGGCCACCAGCTTCGTGGACTGGCTGCACGACGAGGGCGCGTTGCTCTGACGAAGCCCGTGGGTCGGGTGGGTCAGGCGCCGTCGGCCGGGTCGTCCATGGCGTTGACCATGAAGTACGCGGCCCGCTCCAGGTAGTCCCAGAGCGTGCCGGCGATCTCCGGCTCCAGGTCGAGCCGGTCCACGGCGCGGCGCATGTTCCGCAGCCAGGCGTCCCGCTCGGCCGCGCCGATCCGGAAGGGCGCGTGCCGCATCCGCAGCCGGGGGTGGCCACGCTGCGCGGAGTACGTGTTCGGCCCTCCCCAGTACTGCATCAGGAACAGGGTCATCCGGTCCGCGGCCGGGCCCAGATCCTCCTCCGGGTACATGGGCCGCAGCAGGGGATCGGTGGCGACGCCGGCGTAGAACTCGTCGACCAGCTTGCGGAAGGTGGGCTCGCCGCCGACCGCTTCGAAGAGGGTCGTCGATGCGCCGGGACGGTCGGATTCGCCTGCGGGATTCACCGTTCCATCCTGCCAGGTGCGCCGCGTGCCAACCCGACCCGCGCACCGTGCGTCGGATCACGCCCGGCCGTCGCGCCGGACGCGGTGCGTCGGATCACGTCCGGCCGCAGCGCCGGACGCCGGGCGCCGGCCCGCTCGGGTCCGCGTGGGCGGACCGGGTCAGGTGACCGCGTGCCGGCGCTGGCCCTCGCCAGTACGCGGCTCGGGAGGGCCTGCCGCCGTGCCGCCGGTAGTGGGGTCGCCCGTGTTGGCGGGCGGCTCGGCATTGGCCGCCGACGCCGCCGCGATGGTGGCGTCCAACGTCTGCTGATCCGGCCAGCGCAGCGCGGCTACCACCATCAGCACCACGCCGGCCGCGCTCCACAGCCCCACCACGAAGGGGATGTTGTCGAAGTGATCGGCAATCAACCCGGTGACCAGCACCGCGAAACCTTGGATGACCTGGACGCCGGTAGCCATCACCCCGAAAGCGCGGGCCCGGAAGCCGTTGGGCAGAGCCCGGACGAAGAGCCCGTTTGCCATCGGCAGCATGCCGGCGACCGCGAAACCACAGACAGCGGCCAGCAACGCCACCGTCAGCGGCGGCGGGTTGAACATGGCCGGCACCAGCACCAGTGGGGCGAGTACCGCGAGCGGCCGCATCAGCTTGAGTCGGCGGGCCGGCCCGAACAGGCGGCTCACCAGCAACCCGCCGAGGATGAAGCCGACCGGGCTGGCCACCATGATCAATGCCTGGGCCGTGCTCGCGCTCATGGCGCCGTGGCCCTCCTCGTGGGCCCAGCCAACGGCCAACCCCTCGGGGACGATCGAAAAGAGCATCGCGCTGAACACCAGCACCGCGATCGCCCGCAGCACCGGTGTTCCGAACACGATGGTGAAGCCCTGGCGAGTCTCCCGTAGCAGGTGGCTGCGGTGCGCAGGGTTCGTCATCGCCGGGCGGTTTCGCACTCCGAAGCGGACCAGCAGCGCCGAGACGCCGAACGTGGCCGCGTTGAACAGGAGCGCGACCTGCGGGTCGATCGAGGCGACGGCGGTGCCGAGCACGTACCCGACGATCTGGGCTGCCTGCCCGACGCTGCTGTTCAGCGACAGCCCGAGCACCAACCGGTCACCGGCGAGCATCTGCGGCATCAGCGCGGACTTCGCCGCCTGGCTCGGCGGGTTGGCCAACGTGGCGGCGAAGATGAGCACCAACACCGCCTGATACGGCAGTTGCGGGATGGCGATGAGCAACATCAACGCCATCCGGATGAGGTCACATGCCACCATCACCCGCCGGTACGGGTACCGCTCCGCAAGTGCGGCGAGCACCGGACCACCGAGCAGCCAGGGCAGGAAACTGACCGCGAAGGCGGCTGCGGAGAGCCCGACCGACTCGGTCTTCTGATAGACGAGCAGGGTGACGGCGGCCTTCGCGACGTAATCGCCGACCCAGGAGAGAGAGCCCGCCACGAACACGGCGCGGTACTCGTGCTGGGCGAACACCTCGCGAAAAGTAGCTGGGCCTTCCGCGGAAGGCCGTTCGTCGGGCACCGTCGCCTCCATCGGCCTCCGGGTTGGCCGCTCGTGGCAGCCCGGCCGGAAACGCTCGTCAGATCTACGGATCAGCGAGGATGTGATCACGCTTGGCGGGAACGCGTGCTCCGAATTCTGCCCGATCGTCTGAGAACTATCTAGGTCGAACGGGTCGTTCGTCGCTTCCCCGACTGAACGAACGGACGATACCTGAGGGGCCGGGTGGCCCGCGACCCCTGAATTCGAGGACAGCGGCGCCTGGGTCAGGTAGCGCCGCCCTGACCAGTCTCACCGTCGGGCAACGGCCGGGTCGACAGACCGGGATAAATGCGGGCCGCCGCGATCTGCGCGGTGATTCCCGAGTTCTCCAGAGCCTCCGCGAGCCGGCGACGCAACTCCCGGCCCACCGCGAACTGCCCGTCGGCTGTCGTCTTCACCACCGTCCGGATCACCGCGCCGTCCACTGTCACCTGCTCGACGCCCAGCACCTCCGGCACCTCGACGATCTCCGGCGACAGCTCTGGGTCCATCGCGATCGAGGCGGCCGCGGTCCGCAGGACGGCGGTGGCCTCCTCGGTGCTGCTGAAACCGATGGGCAGGTCCACTACCACGAGGGCCCAGCCCTGGCTCTTGTTGCCCACCCGGATGATCTCGCCGTTGCGGATGTACCAGAGCACACCGCGACCATCGCGCACGGTGGTGACCCGTAGCCCGACCGACTCGACGACGCCCATCGCCTCGCCCAGGTCGACGTTGTCGCCCACGCCGTACTGATCCTCGATCAGCATGAACAGGCCAGCGATCAGGTCCTTGACCAGGCTCTGCGCGCCGAAGCCCAGCGCGACGCCGGCGATCCCCGCGCTGGCCAGCAGCGGCGCCAGGTCGAAGCTGAACTCCCGCAGGATCATCAACAGTGCGATGCCGAAGACGAACGCGGTGGTCAGGCTGCGCAACACCGAGCCGATCGCCTCGGCCCGCTGCCGTCGCCGCTCGGGCACGAACTCGGTCGGGTCGACGGCGGCGCTCGGCACCCGCTCGCGCAGTGGCCGCAGCATCGTCGGCACCGCACCGTCGGTCGTCGTCCGGACCAACCGGTTGATCGTCCGGTGCACCGCCCAGCGGGCCACCATCGCCAGTGCCACGATCAGCAGCACCCGTAGCGGCTTGAGCAGGATCCAGTAACTGCCCTCGGCGAACCAGGCCGACCTGGTCATTCTGAACAGGAACTCGCAGGAGGAACTGCCCTGGCAGTTCACCGACCCGACGGTGGACAGGGCAAGGGGCATCACGCTGGCGGCACTCACCCTGTCTTCGTACCGCAAGAAGCCCGAGCGCCCACCGCCGACCCACCGGCCGGGTGACCCGCGGCCGAGGGCATGGCCGGAACGGGGCGAACCGGCCATCGTGACAGGTGCGGGAAAGAGCTTCATGCCCGACCCCGGATTAGTGCGTGCAATCCGGGGTTCGATCAGGGACTATTGGCGCAACGGACGTCGGTGATCGGCCTGGCGTCGACCGTGTGGGCCGTCGTGCCCCAGCCCCGGTCGGCGGCGGTCCGCAGCAGCCGCTGAACCGGGAGGGTGATCGCGATGCCTGACATACGACCCGCGGTGGGCTCCGGCGCGTTGGTCCTCAACGCCACCTACGAGCCGCTGTGTGTCGTGTCGGTGCGCCGCGCCGCGATCCTCGTTCTCTCCGCCAAGGCGATCTGCGTCGCCGATGGTGAAGGCATCCTGCACAGTGCTCGAGACGCCCTCCCCGTGCCTTCCGTGGTCCGGCTGACCCGCTTCGTCCGCGTGCCGTACCGAACACATGTCGGGCTGTCCCGGCGGGCGATCTTCGCCCGGGACGGGTGGCGGTGTGCCTACTGCCGGGGCCCGGCCGAGACCATCGACCACGTCTTTCCGCGTAGCCGGGGTGGCCGGCACGCCTGGGAGAACGTGGTCGCCGCGTGCGCCCGCTGCAACCACACAAAGGGCGACAAGACCCCGGCCGAGATGGGGTGGCGGTTACACGCGCTTCCGGCCGCGCCGAAGGGCACCGCCTGGCGGGTGCTCGGGCACCGCGCCCCCGACCCCCGCTGGGCGGACTGGCTCGACCTGCGGGAGCCCGAAGCCGCCGCCTGATCGCCCCGGCTGGCCTGACGCGAGGTGTCGACTGATCAGCGAAGGCGGGCCATCCCTCTTGGTCAGAGGCGACGGATGACCAGCCCTGGTTTGACGTCGGATGCGGCCGACAGATGCGCGATGTCCTCGGGAGCGCTCGTGAAGACGATCGCGCCGCAGGCGAGGGCGACGGTGACCACGGTGGCGTCGACGATGTCACGGGTGCCGGACTTGCCACAGAGAACGCCTGCCGACTTTGCCAGCTCAAGGCTGACCGGGACAATCTCGCAGCTGTGCAGGAACCGGCCGAGTTGGACCTGACGGCGAGGATCACGCCAGGCCTGGCTCACGACGACGGAGGGGATCAGCAGACGTCGCCCCTCTTCCAGAGCCAGGTGGTGGATCGCCCACATTCGTCGATCATTGCCTTCGATCGCGAGCAGCACCCCGGCGTCATAGACGTACGGAATGCTCACGCCGCTGCCTGACCGGGCCCGCTGAGTGCCTGGGCGTCGGCGGCGGCCATCTCTGCCCGCGCCGCAGCGATTTCTTCGAGGGTGAATGCGCCGTGTTCGGCCTGCCAGTCTGCGACCAATCGCCGCCCGACCCGCCGCCGGAGTTCACTTTCCGCCGCACTAGCGACCAGCCGTGACAGCGGAACACCGTCCTCACGAGCCGCGGCACCGAGCGCCGCCACCAACTCCTCAGGGAGGGTAACCGTGACCTTCTTGGCTGCCATACACCGACCATACAGTGATATGGCCGCTGAGGGCCGGCTATGCCTGTCGGTGGCCGATGGGGACTGCCTGCCCGTCCGGCATGATGGGATCATGACGACGGTTTGCCAACGTGAGCCTGGCAGGCTCGTCCAACGGGGTCAGGCATGACGGCCACGGGGATCGCCCCGGTGCTGCAGAGCCGGTTCAGCCCGCTGCGATTCGACCCTGACCACCAATTGTCCGACGCGGACGTGGCGATCCTGCTTGAGGCGGCCCGGTGGGCGCCGTCGGCCGGCAATTCCCAACCGTGGGCGTTCCACTTCCGTCGACGCGGAGACGCGGGGCACGCCCAACTGGTCGACCACCTCGCCGCGAGTTCACGCCGATGGGCCCCGCAGGCCAGCGCGCTGGTCGTGAACCTCGCGCAGCGGGAAGTGGACGACAGTGGGATCCAGTACTCCGAGTTCGCCGACTACGACCTCGGTCAGGCGGTCGCGCACATGACCGTGCAAGCCCACTCCATGGGCCTGGCGTGCCGCCAGTTCCGCGCCTTCGACCTCGACGCCCTCCACGACACCATCCGCGTCGCACCCGGTTGGCAGATACTCACCATGACCGCCATCGGCGTGGCAGCCGATGACGACCATCCCATCCCGCGACACCGCCGCAGCATCACCGACCTCGTCACCGCCGGAGTCACACCGCCCGACCGCGACACGACGGACCAGCCGCGTGGAGCGTAGAGCGGCGCGACTGCGGCTCAGTCCTGCTGGTCGCCCGCTCGGCGGGATGCGTGCTCATGACGGTCGACTGCTCGGGCGTGAGCGACCGCGAGTAGCCGGTCGATCTCGGGCAGCATCTGCGGGCCGGGCATGACGATGCTGCCGAAGCCGTACAGCGCGTAGCCCGGGTGCGGCACGAGGGTGTCCAACCGCGCGAAGTCGAAGGTGTGCCGGTGGTCCTCGAATGCCTTGGGCGGGAAGCCGAACAGCCTTTCGAACTCGGCTCGACCCAGGTCCAGGTTGAGGCGGAAGACACCGGGACGGTCAAGCTGCGAGGCCTCGTCGAAGCCGAGTACGTCGTGCTCGACGATGGTGGCGAACGGCTGGCGGCGATCCGGGCCGACGTAGAAGAACCGGTCGCCCCAGGCCCCCTCGGGTGACCCGTTCTCTTCGCTCGCCACGACCTGGTCGACGTCGGGCAGCGCGAGGATCCGATCCGCGAGCACGCTGGCGTCGACACCGGTCGGGATGTGCAGGACCGCATCGGCGTGTTCGATGGTGACCTGGTCCAGGGGGAAGTAGCGGTAGTCGTGC
Organism: Micromonospora sp. DT201; assembly: GCF_049841575.1. Taxonomy (NCBI): domain Bacteria; kingdom Bacillati; phylum Actinomycetota; class Actinomycetes; order Micromonosporales; family Micromonosporaceae; genus Micromonospora; species Micromonospora sp. DT201. The sequence continues at coordinate 718,017 of NZ_JBNCKP010000001.1, forward strand.
GATCTCTGCTCGGCCGGTCCAATCTCGGACGCGTGGACGTACCCGGGATGGTTGGTCTTCTGCTGGAGTCCGCCCTCGTAGGTCGACGGGTCGGGTGCTCCGATGCCGAGCGCGGGACTCGCGCCGAGGCTCCCGACGATCAGCGCGTACTGATCCTTCAGCAGCGATGCGATGATCGCGCCGGCGCCGGCCCACGACACCTCGGTCCCGGCCATCGTCATCGTGCTCTGGTGGCGCTGGAGGTGCGTGTTGTGCGCGAAGACCAGTGTGGGCCCGCGGTGTGCCTCGGCCGCCCGGATCGCGAGTAGGTTCTCGGCCATCAGCGCGTCCCGGACCCCGGCCAGGCGGGCGAAGCGTTCCTCGCGTTCCTCCTGCGCCAGTGGTGCGGCCGCCGCGGCGTGGTAGCGCAGCAACGCGACCGCGGACGTGGCGTGTACGAACGCCGTCTGCCAGCCCTCGGGCCGCCGGGGTGCCTGTAGGTACAACTCGGTCAGGAGGTCGTCGGCGACCACCCGCAGGCGCTGGGCGTTGGTCGAGCGGCCGATCGACCTGCCCGGCTCCCAGATCGCGGCCGTATCGCTCCACTGAGCCTCGTCCCCGATCAGGTCGTCGATCTCCGCTGACCGGTCGAGGCCGAGGAATTCACAGACCTGGGTCAGGTAGCGCCGTGGGCTCGGAGCGCCCTCGATCTCCAACGGGGCGTCGAACCCGTGGAACGTGAGGCGCTCGGCGACCGGCCGTCCGGCGTTCCACTCGCGCATCCGCAGCAGCAGGTCACGGTTGGCCGGAGCGGCGCCAAATCCGTGGGTGAACCCTTCGGCCAGTGCACGGTCGAGCGTCACGGCATCGACGCCCTGCACGAACTCGTCGGCGATCAGCCCCGCCGCCCGGTCGCTTTCCAGCGCGATCGACCGGTAGCCGTGTTCGGTCAACGACATGAAGGCTTCATTGCGGATCTGCAGGAAGGCGGACTCTCCATGCGTCGGCTCGCCGAGCGCGAGCAGGGTCGGAGATCCAGCAAGGAGGTCGAGAAGGTTTGTCACCCCATCAACCGTATCGTTGAACCAGCGGTTGAGGCTTACGAGCAATGGAGTGCGGTGACAGCCACAAAACCCTCAAACCATGGGGTACGTCGACCGGTCGACCTCGCGCGCGTACACGGACTGTCCGCGCAGGCCGTACGCAACTACGAACGAGATGGCGTCCTGCCGCCGGCCCAGCGCAGCTCGAACGGCTATCGCCGGTTCACCGAGGTGCACGCCAAGGCGCTGAACGCCTACCTCGCGCTGATCGCGGGCCACGGCTACGCGGCCAGCGGCGAGATCATGCGTGCCGTCAACCGGGGCGAGATCGACACGGCACTGCGTACGATCGACAACAGCCACGCCCTGCTGCAGCGCGACCGAGAGACACTGGACGCGGTCGAGACAGCGGTTGCACTTCTCACCGAGACGAAGCCACAACCGCAGAGCCGCAAAGCCGTGCCGATCAGCGTGCTGGCACACCGGCTCGGTGTGCGACCCGCCACGCTGCGGAAGTGGGAGCGGGCCGGGGTTCTGCGACCGGTGCGCGATCCGGCGACCGGCTACCGCGTCTACTCAGCTGACGACGTCCGCGACGCCGAGCTCTCCCACCTGCTGCGCCGCGGCGGGTACCGGCTCGACCACATCGCCGACGTGCTGCGTCGAGTGCGCGACGCCGGCGGAGCCGGGCCGCTCGCCGCTTCGCTGGGCCAGTGGCGGCAACGGCTCACCGAGCGCGGCCAGGCCATGCTCGCTGGGGCCGCCCGGCTTGCCGAATACCTCGACGCCGAAACCAGGGCTACCGTACGAACGCACTGATCGCGTGATGGCGCTGGGGTGGCCGGCGGCGCGTCAGCGCGCGGCGCCGTACGCCCGCAGGAAGGCCTGAACGCCTACCGCCGTGATCCGATCGGTCTCCTCGCGTGGCAGGGGGATGACGCCCCAGTAGGACCGCTGCATGATGTCCGCCGAGACCAGGGCCATGAAGTGGGCCGTGGCCTGGGTGGGATCGCCATGTACGTCGAGCAGGCCGTGGTCGGCCAGCGCGGCCATGACCACGGTCATCTCGCGGGAGACCGGGCGCGGCCCGGCCTCCTGCCAGGCGTCGAGGGCCTCGGTCGGGACGTGCCCGGCCTCGCCGTGGATGTGTCGGACCAGTGAGAAGTGGTCCCGGAAGTCCGTCATCAGGGCGACCCAGGCGCGTGCCAGGGCCAGCAGGTCCCGCTCAAGATCCTCTGGGCGGGGAGGGCGCTGCGGATCCAGGCACTTGCGCAGTCGGACGAGTTGCTCGTCCCTGACCTGCCCCGCACTCCACTGCATGACCGAGCGGAACAGGTCCGCCTTTCCGCCGGGGAAATGGTTGTACAGCGTGCGGGTGGAGGCGCCGGCCTCGGCGGCGATCGTGTCGATGCTGGCCCGGGTGTAGCCGTCCCGCCCGAAGACCTCGCAGGCGGCATGCGCGATCGCCGCTGCCTTGTCCCCTCGCCCGCGTCGCGGCCGGGTCGTTTCGTCCTTGGAGTCCGTGCTGGCCATCGTCGCCTCTCCCGCGTGCCGCTTCATCAATTACAACGGTGGTTGTAGTTTCTACAACGACCGTTGTAATCTACCGTACGCGTCGCATCGGGCGCACAAACAGCGAGCTGCCTGGGGGACCCGTCATGCCCGAAACCACCCGTGCCATTGAGCCGGCGACGGCTGAGAACGCCGCGCTACGGGTCGCCGTCATCGTCGGCAGCGCTCGCGGGGGCCGCGTCGGCCCATCCGTCGCCGACTGGTTCACCCGCCATGTCGGCGGACGCACCGACATCGAACTCGACGTCGTCGACGTCGCCGACCTGGATCTCCCCGTGGCCATGCCCGGCTGGGACGGTCTGCCCGCGCCTGCCCCGGCGATCCAGGTCACCCTCGCCAACGTCAGCTCCCGGCTCGCCGCCGCAGAGGCATTCGTCGTCGTCACCCCCGAGTACAACCACAGCTTCCCGGCCGCCCTGAAGAACCTCATCGACTGGCACTACGTCCAGTGGCAGGCCAAGCCAATCGGGTTCGTCTCGTACGGCGGGCTGGGCGGCGGCCTTCGAGCGGTCGAGCAGCTCCGGCAGGTCTTCGCCGAGCTACACGCCATGACGGTGCGCGACTCCGTCAGCCTGCACGGGCCGTGGTCAGGGCTGGGCGAGGACGGCGCACCACTCGACACCGCGGTGTGCGAGGGAGCCGCCAAGGGCATGATCGACCAGCTGGTGTGGTGGGGCCGCGCACTACGCGCCGCTCGCGCCAGGCAGGAGTACGGCAAGTGACGGCTGTGCGCGGCGTTGCAGGCCTTGCCGGAGAGCGGGGTTCCACCGAGGACAGCGGCTTGACCGGGACCACCGCTTCCACCGCCGACGGGCCCTCCCGGGGCCTGGCTGGTGTGCTCCTCGTCGTCGTGATCGGCTCGATCATGGCCGTGCTGGACGTCACGATCGTCAACGTCGCCCTGCGTCGGCTGGCGGTGGTGTTCGACGCGCCGCTCGCCGCCGTCCAATGGGTGGTCACCGGCTACACCCTCGCCCTCGCGGCGGTGATCCCGGCAGCCGCTTGGGCCATGTCGCGCTTCGGCGCGAAACGGACCTACCTGACCGCGATCGCCCTGTTCACCGCGGGCTCCGGACTGGCCGCGCTGTCCTGGAACATCGAGACACTTGTGCTGTTTCGGATCCTGCAAGGGTTTGGCGGCGGGCTGTTGGTGCCGGTCGGTATGGCGATGGTCATCCGGAGCGCCGACCGGGAACGGATGGGCAGGGCGATGGCCCTGCTCGGCATTCCGGTGCTGATCGGCCCGGTGAGCGGGCCGATCCTGGGTGGCTGGCTGATCGACACTGCGTCCTGGCACTGGATCTTCCTGGTCAACCTGCCCATCGGCGCGCTGGCGCTGGTGCTCGCGGCGCGGCTGCTGCGGCACGACAAGCCACAGCCGGCAAGCCGGTTGGACCTGCTTGGCCTGCTGACGCTGTCCCCGGGACTGGCCCTGCTGATCTACGGGCTGTCCACCGCCGGCGAGCGCGGCGACCTCACCGCACCGCAGGCGCTGCTGCCCACCGTAGCCGGGCTGTTGCTGACCATCGGATTCGTCGCCCGTGGCCTGACCGCCCGCGCTCCGCTGCTGCGACTGCGGCTGCTGCACGACCGGACCTTCGCGGCCGGCTGCACCGCCATGGTGCTGTTCCCGGCCGGATATTTCGGCTCCATGCTGCTGGCGCCGATGTACTACCAGACAGCGCGCGGGCTCGGTGCGACCGAGTCGGGCATGCTGGCAGTCCCACTGGCCGTCGCCGTCGGCGTCTCGATGCAGATCGCCACCCGCAGAGTCGACCGGGTGTCCCCGCGACTGATGGTCCTCTCCGGCATCCTCATCGCCGTGTGCGGTCTGTCGCTGTTCGCCGTACAGGTTGGGCTCCAGACGCCGTACTGGCGGTTGGCGGCAGCGCTGCTGGTGATGGGGGTCGGTGTCGGCATGGTGATGATGCCGGCGAACACGACGGCGATTCGAGGGCTGGCCACCGAGGACGTTCCGTCGGGCAGCACCTTGCTGAACATCGGCTCCCAGGTGGGCGTCTCGATCGGCACCGCACTGCTGTCAGTGGTGCTGGCGTCGAACACGGCACGTACCGGAGGCGGGACACCGTCGGCGGCCGCCTTTCAGCACACCTATTGGTGGGCGGTGACGCTGCTCGCCCTGGCGGCGCTACCAGCGGCGCTGCTGCCGCGACGACGGACGGGCGGGCCACCGGCGTCGGCCCCGCCAACGGGCGCGACGAGCGCGCCGCGCCTGCCCGACCCGGCCTGAACCAGTCGGCCTCTGAAGAAGGGCACACCATTCATGTACGCGGCAAGGCTGCACGAGTTCGGACCCGCCGGAAACCTTCAGTACGAGCAGATCGCCGCACCGGTGCCCGGGAAGGGAGAGGTCCGCATCGACGTGCGGGCCAGCGGCGTCCACTTCATCGAGACCACGTTGCGGTCCGGACGCGGGGTCGGCCCTCATCCCGCCCCGGCGTTGCCCGTCGTGCTGGGCAGTGAGGTCGCCGGGGTGGTGAGCGCACTGGGGCCGGACGTCGACGACAGGTGGTTGGGTCGTCCGGTGGTGGGCACGCTCGCGTCCTACGGTGGCTACGCCGAGCATGCGGTGGCTGCGATCGAATCCCTCCACGACCTGCCCGAGCAACTGAGCGCGGACACCGCCGTGGCGATGGTCACCACGGGTGCCACCACGCTCGGGCTGCTCGACATCGCGCAGCCCGTCCCCGGAGACGTCGCGCTGGTCACCTCGGCAGCCGGTGGCGTCGGCGCCCTACTCGTGCAGGCTCTACGTCGTCAGGGCGTCACCGTCGTGGGCTTGGTCGGTGGACCGGACAAGGTCAGGCAGGTCACGTCGTTGGGGGCCGACGTCGCCGTCGACTACCGGAACCAGCACTGGCCGGATGCGGTGCGGGCAGACCTTGGCAGCGGACGACCGGTAAACATCGTCTTCGACGGTGTCGGCGGAACCTCGGGGCGTCAGGCTTTCGACCTGCTCGGTCCCGGCGGGAGATTCGTGTTGCACGGCTGGGCTTCGGGCACCGCCACCCGCATCACCACCGACGACATCATCGCGCGGGCCAGCACCGTCACCTGGGCGCTGGGGCCACAGTTGCTGCGGCGAGCCGGCACGATGCACGAACTGCAGGCCCAGGCCATCCGTGCGGCCGCAGACGGCGCACTCACACCGCTGATCACCCGGTATCCCCTCAGCCGCGCCGAGGACGCGCACGCCGACCTGGAGAATCGTCGTGCAATCGGCAAGGTCATCCTCGTTCCATAGCCGCCGGCCCGCAGTCCGACGGGCTGCTCGGCCGTGAGCGATCGCGAGTAGCCGGTCAACCAGCACGAGCCTTGACCAACGAAGCGAAGACCACGACATTGTCCGAGTAGCCGGTCTCGCCGCCGACCCATTGGCCGCCGCAGGTGATCAGTCGAAGGCTCGGGCGGCTGAAGTCGCCGTACACCTCGTCCACCGGAAGTCGCCCCTTGTCGAACTTCTCCACCGAGTTCACCTCGAAGACCGCCACGCTGTGATCGGTGCGGGTGACCTCGATCTGGTCACCGTCTCGCAGCTCGCGAAGTTGGTGGAAGACTGCCGGCCCGCTGGTGGTGTCGACGTGCCCGACGATCACCGCCGGGCCGTACTGGCCGGGGGTGGGCCCCTGGTCGTACCAGCCGGCCTCCTGGGCGCGGGCCGCGTCCGGCACCGCGATGGTGCCGTCCGGGGCGATGCCCACATCGTGCACGGGTGCCTGCAGGTCGATCTTTTCAATGGCGAGGCTGGTCGGGCGACTTGCCGGCAGCACCGGGAACTTCTTCGGTGGCGGTCGCAGGCCGGCGCTGAGCCGGTCCGGCAGCAGGCTCATGCCGGTCACCTGCTCGACGCCGAGCATCGCCACGATCACCACCATCAGCGCGGCGATGGCAAGCACCGGCAGCCCCGGTCCCGTACCGAAACGGGGTCGGGCCAACCGCGACCCGGCCGGGCGGCGCGGTGGCAGCGGGCGTGCGGCCGGGTCGCTGGTGCTGACACTGGCCGACCCTGCCTGCCCGGCGACCCGACGCAGCCGGCCGGAGGCGCGGGCAACCAGCCGGCCGGAGGCGCGCAGCGCCGGCCCGGCCCGGAATCGGGCGCGTCCCTCCGGCCGCGCACGCGCGGCATCGCGGTCTGGCCGCGCACGCGCGGCATCGCGGTCTGGCCGCGCACGCGCGGCATCGCGGGTCATGGGTGATCCGGCTCAGGAGCCGGCTCCGCTCCGACGCCGGCCGCCCGCCATTCCGAGCGCGACCGCGGTGGCTACCAGCGCCACGCCGCCCAGCACCAGCAGCGAGCCGGTACCCCGACCGCTGGCCGTTCCGCCACCCCCGGTCGCCGGCCCCTTGCTGGGTGTTGCCATGTTCAGCACGGTCAGCGTGGTCGAGGCGGTCTGGCCGTTCTCGCAGCGCAGATCGACCGGATAGTCACGGGCCGGTTTGTCAGCCGGGATGGTGACCTTCGCGGTCAGGAAACCCTTGTCCGGCTTGAGCATCACGTGCCCGAACGCGTCGGAGTGCACGTTGGACTCCCGGTTGTTGTTGTCGTTGTCGCAGCTCGCCTTGATGGAGACCCGGCTGCCAGCTTGGGCGCTGTTTGGCATCACCTCGACGAAGACGTTCTCACCGGCGCGCGCCGGTGCGACCGACATCAGGACGAACGCCCCGATCAGCCCCACCAGTGTCAGTGCGGACGAGAGCGCGCGGTTGATCGTGCGGATTCCCTGCATGATTTCCCCCCAACCGGCGACGACCGCCGGAACCCTCCCCTGGGCACCGCGCTGCTTTCCCGCTACCCCAAGCCCAAACCGGCCCGCCCCAAGGCCCCCGACCACAGATTCCCCGCGATCTTGCACTTTCTGCACCGACAAATATCCGCACAGCCGACATTTCGCCGACACAAACTGCAAGATCGCGGGGCGGGGCGGGGCGGGGCGGGGCTCTGCACCACGCCGCCGCCTTCACCCGCTGCCCCACGCCAACTGCGCCTCTAGGCCGGCATCGGCGGGGGGTGCGGTGATCAATTGATGAAAAGTAGGCCGGAAATGCTCCTGGCACCTATTTTTCATCAATTGATCTCAGTAAAAGCGGTGCTCACCGGCTGGCGGGGGTACTGCCCGCGCCGACCCTCGTCGATCATGCAGTTGTGGTGCCTCGCATAAGTCGCGAATCGTCGCCAAACGCCCACCACAACTCCATGATCGGCGAGGGCGAGGGCGAGGGCGAGGGCGAGGGCGAGGGCGAGGGCGAGGGCGAGGGCGAGGGCGGGGGCGGGGCGGGGCGGGGCGAGGGGGCTGTATACGTCGATGGGCAGGACGCGGTCTCGGGGGTTAGCGCTTGTGGGGGGTGGGGAGGGGGGTGATCGGGTGCCAGTCGAGGGGGGAGGAGAGGACCATCGTGCTCGACGGCTGGCCGTACGGGGCGAGCCGGTCGATGACCCCCTCGAACGCGCCGATCGAGCCGGCGGCAACCTTGAGCATGCTGCACGCGTCCCCGGTGATCCGGTGGATCTCCAGGATCTCCGGCCAGTCGGCAACCGCCGGATCGTGCAGGATGCATCGCTGGCCGTAGCAGGACATCCGGATTAGCGCGACCACGGTGCGGCCGGCTCGGGTCAGGTCGACATGGGCGTGATAGCCGGTGATGACCCCGGCCTCCTCCAGTCGGCGAACCCGCTCCGCGACCGCCGGTGGGGACAGGTGCACCCGCCGGGACAACTCGCTGAAGGAGAGCCGCGCGTCGGCCTGCAACTCGCGCAGCAGGGCCCAGTCCATGTCGTCCACGCTCAGACCTTACTTTCGTGAACCGACTTCGCCTAGCTGCCTTCGGTTCGTCAGGAGAACGCTCGAAGTGCCGTTGATCCGGCATTCCGTATCCCGATCCGACCGCGGGATCATGACGTCGCTAGTCCGGGGGAGGGAGACGAATGGTGGATCAGACGGAGCGGCGGGCGCCGAACCGCCCCGCCTCAGTGCGACCGGTGACCCCGCGCCAGCGGGCCGCCCGCGCCGCGCGCAACGGTGGCGAGCCGACACTGGAGTTCGCCGAGAGGGTGCCGTACGACGCGTACGTGCAGGCCAGCGCCCTGCACCAGTTGCAGCAGCCACTCAGCAGCGACCCGGGCGAGATGTCCTTCCTGATGGTCAGCCAGATCATGGAGCTGTACTTCGGGCTGACCTGCCACGAGCTGCGGGAGGCCCAGCGTCTGCTGCGCGCCGACCAGATCTGGGACGCGCTGGCACCGCTGCGCCGCGCCGCCCTGCACCTGGAAGGGCTCAACGCCGCCTGGCAGGGTCTGCGCTGGATGACCCCGGCCGACTTCAACCGGTTCCGTAACCTGCTCGGCGAGGGCTCCGGCTTCCAGTCGGCGATGTACCGGCAGTTGGAGTTCCTGCTCGGGCTGCGCGACCCGGCGCTGATCAGGCCGTTCCGTCGGCAGACCGAGGTGCACGCCGCGCTGAGCGCCGCGCTGGCCACCCCGAGCCTCTGGGACGACGTACTCGCGCTGCTCGCCCGGCGTGGCTTCGACCTCCCCGCCGACCTGCTCAACCGGGACGTGGCCGTCGAGCACGATCCGCAACCGTCGGTCGAGGCGGCCTGGGTGCAGATCTACGGCGACGCCGGCCCGGACAACCACCTGCGACTGCTCGGCGAGGCACTGAGCGGTGTCGCCGAGGAGTTCGGCGACTGGCGCTGGAACCACGTCAAAGCGGTGCAGCGGACGATGGGCGCCAAGGTCGGTAGTGGCGGCTCGGCAGGGCTGGCATGGTTGCAGCGCAGCATGTCCCGGGTGGTCTTCCCGGAGCTGTGGTCGGCCCGTACCGCGATGTGACCGGAGAGCGAGACATGAACACCGCAGAACGAGAGGCGCACCGCCTCGCCGGAGGCGAGGCCGAAGCGCACCGCTTCGCCGGAGGCGAGGCCGAAGCGCACCCCCTCGCCGGAGGCGAGGCCGAAGCGCACCGCCTCGACGAAGCCGACCCCGGCCACCGGCACCTGTTCCACGTGCCGCCGGCCGACGGTGGCGACCACCCCGAGTCGGCGTACCTCGCCGGCAACTCGCTCGGCCTGCAACCCCGGGCCACCCGCGACGAACTTCTCGCCGACCTGGACGCCTGGGGGCGGCTCGGCGTCGAAGGACACCTTGAGGCGGAGCGCGCCTGGCTGCCGTACCACGAGCTGTTGACCGCGCCGGCTGCCCGACTCGTCGGCGGCCGGCCCGCGGAGACCGTGGTGATGAACTCGCTCACGGTCAACCTGCACCTGCTGATGGTGAGTTTCTACCGCCCGGCCGGTGCCCGCACCCGCATCGTCATCGAAGACGCCGCGTTTCCGTCGGACAGTTACGCCGTGCGCAGCCAGGCACGGTTCCATGGCCTGGACCCGGACGACACGGTGGTCCGGTTGCGCCCACGCGCTGGCGAGGACGCACTGCGCACCGAGGACGTGACCGACTACCTGGCCGCCGAGGGCGATCGGGTGGCTTTGGTGCTGCTCGGTGGGGTCAACTACCTGACCGGCGAGCTGCTGGACATTCCGGCGATCACGGCCGCCGGTCGGGCGGCGGGCGCGGTGGTTGGCTGGGACCTGGCCCATGCGGTCGGCAACGTGCCGCTGGCCCTGCACGACTGGGACGTCGACTTCGCCGCCTGGTGCTCCTACAAATATTTGAACTCGGGGCCGGGTGCCCTGGCGGGCGTCTTCGTGCACGAGCGGCACCTCAGCGACCCCGACCTGCCCCGCTTCGAGGGGTGGTGGAGCACCGCTGCGGCCACCCGCTTCGAGATGACGCCGGTGTCCCGTCCGCCGTCCACCGTGGAGGCCTGGCAGATCTCCAACCCGCCGATCTTCGCGATGGGCCCGGTGCGTACTTCGCTGGAGCTGTTCGACACGGTCGGCATGACGGCGCTGCGCGCACGCAGCCTGCGACTCACGGGTTGGCTGGAGTCGCTGCTCGACGAGGTCACCGCCGATCGGCCGCTGCGCGTCGTCACCCCACGCGACCCGGCCCGGCGGGGCTGCCAACTCTCGGTGCGCATCGGCGCCGGCAGCGCCGCCGAGCTGACCAAACGCCTGCGGTACGAGCACGGTGTGATCGCCGACGCCCGTGAGCCGGACGTCGTCCGGTTCGCCCCGGTGCCGCTCTACTCCACGTACCACGATTGTTGGCGGGCTGCCGCAGCGCTCGCGGCGACGATTGGTCAGGTGGCCTCATGACGTCCCGGCGCGACGAGATCGCGATCATCGGCGCCGGGCTGGCCGGCTGTCTCGCCGCCTGTTTCCTGGCCCGGCGCGGCTACCCGGTTACCCTCTACGAGCGCCGGTCCGACCCTCGTGCCGGCACGACCGAGCGGGGTCGCTCGATCAACCTGGCGCTCTCCGAGCGTGGGTTGGACGCGTTGCGCCGGATCGGGCTGGCCGAGCAGGTGATGACCGACGCGCTGCCGATGCGCGGCCGGATGATCCACCCGGTCGAGGGGGAGCAGCAGTTCCAGTCGTACAGCGCGGCCGGCGACCGGGCGATCAACTCGATCAGCCGGGGTGCGCTCAACAACGCCCTGCTGGACGAGGCCGCGGCGCTGCCCGGGGTACGGATCGTCTTCGACCATCGGCTGGTCGGGCTCGACCCGACCGACGGCACCCTGAGCTTCGAGACCCCGCAGGGCCCGGTCGCCGCCAAGGCGTCGGTCGTGCTGGGTGCCGACGGCGCCGGCTCCGCGGTGCGCGGGCAACTGCTCGCGTACGGGCTGCTGGACGAGAGCGTGGACTTCCTCGACTACGGCTACAAGGAGCTGACGATCCCGGCGCTGGGCGGGGACTTCGCCCTGGACCCGGACGCCCTGCACATCTGGCCGCGCGGCACCTCGATGATGATCGCGCTGCCGAACCCGGACCGCTCTTTCACCTGCACGCTGTTCTGGCCCAACGAGGGCACCGGGAGTTTCGCGGCACTGGACAGTCCGGCGGCGATCGAAGAGCACTTCGCCCAGCACTACCCGGACGTCATCCCACTGGCCCCGAACCTGGTCGACGACTACCAGCACAACCCGGTGGGTGTGCTCGGCACGGTTCGCTGCACCCCCTGGCAGGTCTTCGGGAAGGTCGGGCTGCTCGGCGACGCGGCGCACGCGATCGTGCCGTTCTATGGCCAGGGCGCCAACTGTGCGTTCGAGGACGTGGTCGAGCTGGACCGCTGCCTGGACGAGTGCGCCGACGACTGGTCGGCGGCGCTGCCGCTGTTTCAGCGACGCCGGCAGGAGAACGCCGAGGCCATCGCGACGATGGCGCTGACCAACTTCGTGGAGATGCGGGACAAGGTCGCCTCCCCGGTCTTCCAGCTCCGCCGCAAGGTGGAACACGCTCTGGAGCGGGCCCTGCCCGGCCGGTACGTTTCCCAGTACGAGCTGGTGTCCTTCTCCACCACGCCGTACGCGGAGGTGCGCCGCCGGGTCCGACGACAGCACCGGGTGCTCGGGGCGGTCGTCGGCGGAGCCGCGCTGCTGCTGATCGGCGCGATCGGGGCGGCACGGAGCCGAGGGAGGCGCGCATGACTGGCAACTGGGATTCGCGGTTGATGGCCGGTTATGCACCGGCTGGGCCAGTGCGGCTGCGCAACTTCGTCGGTGGTGAGTTCGTCGACGGTGGGCCGACGTTCGCCAAGGCCAGCCCGGTCACCGGTGAGCAGGTGTTCGAGGTGGTCGAGGCGACCAAGTCCACGGTGGACGACGCGGTGGCCGCGGCCCGGGCCGCCCTGCGCGGGCCGTGGGGTCGGATGGGCGAGCGGGAACGCGCCGAGGTGCTGCGCCGGGTCACCGATGAGCTGGAGCGCCGCTTCGACGACCTGGTCGCCGCGGAGGTCGCCGACACCGGCAAGTCCATCGCCCAGGCCCGCACACTGGACATCCCGCGCGGTGCGGCGAACTTCCGGGCGTTCGCGGAGATCGTGGCGACCGCCCCCACCGAGTCGTTCACCACCGTCACCCCGACCGGCGGTCGCGCGCTCAACTACGCGCTGCGCAAACCGGTCGGCGTGGTCGCGGTCATCGTGCCGTGGAACCTGCCACTGCTGCTGCTCACCTGGAAGGTGGCCCCGGCGCTGGCCTGCGGCAACGCCGTCGTGGTCAAGCCCAGCGAAGAGACGCCCGCCTCAGCGACGCTGCTCGCCGAGGTGATGGCCGCCGCCGGCGTACCAGCCGGTGTGTTCAACCTGGTGCACGGGTTCGGGCCCGACTCGGCCGGCGAGTTCCTCACCCGCCACCCGGGGGTCGACGCGATCACCTTCACCGGCGAGTCGGCCACCGGCGGCGCGATCATGCGGGCCGCCGCCGACGGGGTGAAGGCGGTGAGCTTCGAGCTGGGCGGCAAGAACGCCGGCCTGGTCTTCGCCGACGCCGACCTGGACGCGGCGGTCGCCGGCTCGATGCGTTCCAGCTTCACCAACGGTGGGCAGGTCTGCCTCTGCACCGAACGCATCTACGTGCAGCGCCCGGTCTTCGAGGAGTTCACCGCCCGGCTCGCGAAGCAGGCCGGCGAGTTGGCGTACGGCTGGCCGACCGACGAGGCCACCGCCACCATGCCGTTGATCTCCCACCAGCACCGGGCGAAGGTGCTCGGCGCGTACGAGCTGGCCCGCGCCGAGGGCGCCGACGTGCTGACCGGCGGCGGCACGCCCACCTTCGGTGACGCCCGCGACGGCGGGTCGTACGTGCAGCCGACCGTGCTCACCGGGCTCGGCCCCGACGCTCGTACCAACCGGGAGGAGATCTTCGGCCCGGTGGTGCACGTCGCCCCGTTCGACACCGAGGACGAGGCGTACGCCCTCGCGAACGGCACCGAGTACGGCCTGGCGGCAACCGTGTGGACCAGGGACGTGGGCGTCGCCCACCGAGCCGGAGCGCGGCTCGACGCCGGCATCGTCTGGGTCAACACGTGGTTCCTGCGCGACCTGCGGACCCCGTTCGGCGGGGTGAAGGCGTCCGGCATCGGCCGAGAGGGTGGCGTGCACTCACTGAACTTCTACTCCGAACTCACAAACGTCTGCGTGGATCTGTCGTGAGCGCACCGCAGCGAGGAGCGGGCATGAAACCTGACATCGAGGCCGCCAACCGGGAGCTGGCCGACGCCCGTCACAGCGGCAAGCCGTGCCCACCGCTGCGTGGCCGGCTGCTGCCGGAGGGGGACGTCGAGTCCGCGTACCGTGTGCAGCAGCTCCAGTCGCGGGCCTGGCAGGGCCGCGGGGAACGCCGGGTCGGCGCGAAGATCGGGCTGACCTCCCGGGCGGTGCAGGAGACCTTCGGGGTGTTCCAACCCGACTTCGGGATGCTGACCGACGCCATGGCGGTCAGCGACGGCGTCGAGGTGGACATCGACCGGCTGCTCCAGCCGCGGGTCGAGGCGGAGATCGCGTTCGTGCTCGCCAAGGACATCGCGGACCCGCAGATCACCACGGTCGACCTGATCCGTGCGGTCGACTACCTGTTGCCGGCGATCGAGATCGTCGACTCGCGGATCGCCGCCTGGGACATCTCCATCGTGGACACCGTCGCCGACAACGCCTCCAGCGGGCTCTTCGTGCTCGGTACGACGCCGCGCCGGCTCGCCGACGTCGACCTGCGGCTGTGCGGAATGGTGCTGGAGCACGCCGGTGAGCCGGTCTCGGTGGGCGCCGGCGCGGCCTGCCTGGGCAACCCGCTGCACGCCCTGCAGTGGCTGGCCGACACCCTCGCGCGCGCCGGTGACCCGCTGCGCGCAGGCGACGTGGTGCTCTCCGGGGCGCTCGGCCCGATGGTGCCGGTCACCCCGGGTGCCGCGTACGAGGCACGGATCTCCGGGCTCGGCTCGGTGCGCACCTGTTTCAGCAAGGGGAGTGACCAGTGACCGGCGTGGCGGTGCTGGGATCGGGAAACATCGGCACCGATCTGATGATCAAAGTGTTGCGGCTCAGTAGCGAGCTGCGGATGGTGGCGATGGCCGGCATCGACCCGGCGTCCGACGGCCTGGCCCGGGCCCGCCGGCTCGGCGTGGCCACCACCGCCGACGGCGTGGACGGGCTCGTGGCGATGCCTGAGTTCGCCGACGTCGAGCTGGTCTTCGACGCCACCTCGGCCGGCGCGCACCGACGTCATGACGAGGTGCTGCGGGCGCACGGCCGCACGATCGTCGACCTGACCCCGGCCGCGCTCGGCCCGTACGTGGTGCCGCCGGTCAACCTCGACGAGCACCTGCACGAGCCGAACGTCAACATGGTGACCTGCGGCGGTCAGGCGACCGTGCCGATCGTCGCCGCCGTTGGTCGGGTCACCCCGGTGGCGTACGGGGAGATCGTGGCGTCCATCGCGTCCCGCTCCGCCGGGCCGGGCACCCGGGCCAACATCGACGAGTTCACCGAGACCACGGCCCGGGCCATCGAGGTGGTTGGTGGCGCCGAGCAGGGCAAGGCGATCATCGTGCTGAACCCGGCGGACCCGCCACTGCTGATGCGCGACACCGTCTACTGCCTCTGCCCGGACGCTGACGCCGACACCGACGCCATCGCGGCCTCGGTGGCGGACATGGTGGCCTCGGTGCAGGAGTACGTCCCCGGCTACCGGCTCAAGCAGGACGTGCAGTTCGACCGGGTCGAGGCGTACCTGCCGACGCTCGGGCGACAGCTCACCGCGTTGCAGGTGTCGGTCTTCCTGGAGGTCTCCGGTGCCGGGCACTACCTTCCGGCGTACGCCGGCAACCTGGACATCATGACCTCCGCCGCGTTGCGTACCGCCGAGCGGCTGGTCGCCCTGCGTTCTTCGGAGGTGGCCGCGCCATGACCGAGCTGTACATCCAGGACGTGACGCTGCGCGACGGCATGCACGCCATCGCGCACCAGTACACCGTCGAGCAGGTGCGCACCATCGCCGCTGCGCTGGACGCCGCCGGTGTCGCCGCAATCGAGGTGGCACACGGTGACGGGCTCGCCGGTTCCAGCGTCAACTACGGCCATGGAGCCGCCAGCGACGCCGAGTGGATCACCGCCGCCGCCGAGGTGCTGACCACGGCGAAGCTGACCACCCTGCTGCTGCCGGGCATCGGCACGATCGCCGACCTGAAGGCCGCGAAGGCGCTCGGGGTGACAAGTGTCCGGATCGCCACCCACTGCACGGAGGCGGACATCTCCGCCCAGCACATCTCCTGGGCACGGGAGAACGGCATGGACGTGGCCGGGTTCCTGATGATGTCGCACATGTCCGACGCAGCCGAGCTGGCCGGGCAGGCCAAACTCATGGAGTCCTACGGGGCGCACTGCGTCTACGTCACCGACTCCGGCGGTCGGCTGCTCATGTCCGACGTGGCGCAGCGGGTCGACGCGTACCGGCAGGTCCTCGCTCCGGAGACGCAGATCGGCATCCACGCCCACCACAACCTGTCACTCGGGGTTGCCAACAGCGTGCTCGCCGTCGAGCACGGCCGGGTCACCGGGTCCGGGCCGGCCGGCCCCGACGCACCCCACGGTCGGACCGTCCGCGTCGACGCCTCCCTCGCCGGCATGGGCGCGGGTGCCGGCAACGCCCCCTTGGAAGTCTTCGTCGCCGTCGCCGAGCTGCACGGCTGGAAGCACGGCTGCGACGTGTTCGCGCTGATGGACGCGGCCGACGACATCGTCCGCCCGTTGCAGGACCGGCCGGTCCAGGTGGACCGGGAAACGCTCTCCCTCGGGTACGCGGGGGTCTACTCCAGCTTCCTGCGGCACGCCGAGCGGGCATCCGCGAAGTACGGCGTGGACGTCCGCTCGATCCTGGTCGAGCTGGGCCGGCGCCGGATGGTCGGCGGCCAGGAGGACATGATCGTGGATGTCGCGCTGGACCTGGTGGGTCAGCGTAAGGAGGAGAACGCGTGATCGGCGTGGACACTGCAGGTATCGCGGCGAAGCTGGGCACGGCGGCGGCCACGGCCACCGCAATTCCGCAGCTCGCCGCCGAGGTGGGGCTGGACGTGCCGAGCGCGTACGGGGTGCAGGCGGCGCTGGTGCAGCGGCGACTGGACGCCGGCGAGCGGCTGGTCGGGCTGAAGATGGGGCTCACCAGCAAGGCGAAGATGGCCCAGGTCGGCGTCGACGAGGTGATCTGGGGGCAGCTCACCGACGCGATGCGGGTGCCCGACGGCGGCACCGTGGACCCGGCCGCGTACATCCATCCCCGGGTCGAGCCGGAGGTGGCGTTCCTGCTGGACCGGCTGCCCGAGCCGGGTGAACCGGTCGGCGACTTCGCCAACGCGGTCCGCGCGGTCGCCCCGGCCATCGAGCTGATCGACTCCCGGTACGCCGACTTCCGTTTCTCGCTGCCGGACGTGATCGCCGACAACACCTCGGCCGCCGCGTTCGTGATCGGGCCGTGGTCGCCGGTGCCCGCCGGGTTGGACAACCTCGGCGTGTTGCTGGAGGTGGACGGGCGGGTAGCGCAGGTCGGCTCGACCGCGGCGATCCTCGGCGACCCGCGCCGGGCCCTCGACGAAGGCATCCGGTTGGCTGGCCGGCACGGGGTGCGGTTGCAGTCCGGCTGGGTCTTCCTGGCCGGTGCCGCCACCGCCGCTGTCCCGCTGCGTCCCGGCGCCCATGTCCGTGCGGTCGTGGAAAAGCTTGGCACCGCGTCTTTGCGGGCGTCGTCGTGAGCGCGGTGGTGGGGGTTCCGGGCTCCGTCGTGGGCGTGGCCGTGGGGGTTCCGGGCAGCCCGACCGGCTCCGGGCGGTCCGGCTTGATCCCTGCGCCGGTCGGGCTGCCCGGAACCCCTGACCTGGTCGCGGTCCCTACGGCGGTGCCTGGGGGTGAGTGGTCATGAGTGTCGATGGTGCTCGGGTGGTGGCTGGGAAGGCTGTGCCTCGGGGGGCTTTTCCGCACGTGAAGGTCGCGGGAGGGTTCGTCTTCGTGTCGGGTACGTCGTCGCGGCGGCCGGACAACAGCTTCGCCGGCGTCTCCGTTGACGAGTTGGGGACGACGAACCTCGACGTCCGGGTGCAGACGCGAGCCGTCATCGAGAACGTGCGGGACCTGCTGCGCTCGGTCGGCGCGGACCTCGCCGACCTCGTCCAGGTGACGTCGTACCTGGTCAACATGAACGACTTCGGTGGTTACAACGAGGTGTGGTCGGAGTTCTTCGACGCGGCCGGCCCGACCCGCACGACGGTGGCGGTGCACCAGTTGCCGCACCCGCACCTGCTCATCGAGATCCAGGCCGTGGCCCTTCTTCCCTCCGGAGGTCAGTCGTGAGCGACATTGCCGAGCCGTTCAGTTTTCCAGGATGGATCGCGGACAACCAGCACCTGTTGAAGCCGCCGGTGGGCAACAAGGAGATGTTCCCGGGCGGGGACGACTTCATCGTGATGGTGGTGGGCGGGCCCAACCAGCGCACCGACTTCCACGTGGACCCGTACGAGGAGTTCTTCTACCAGGTCAAGGGCAACATGCACATCAACCTGATGACCCCGGAGGGGCCGCGTACGGTGCACGTGCGCGAGGGTCAGATGTGGATGCTGCCGCGTAACACCCCGCACTCGCCGCAACGGCCGGAGGCCGGCTCGATCGGTGTGGTCGTCGAGCGGGTCCGTGCGGAGGGCACGCTGGAGACGTTCCAGTGGTACTGCCCCGAGTGCGGCAGCAAGGTGCACGAGGTGGAGTTGCAGGTGCGCGACATCGCCGCCGACCTGCCGCCGGTGTTCCAGGCGTTCTACGGCGATGAGCAGGCGCGCACCTGCGCCAACTGCGGCACCCTGCACCCGGGTAAGGGCTGATGCCCGCAGGTGTTGTCGACGTGCACACGCATGTCGTACCGAAGGGTTGGCCGGACCTCGGCGCGGCGTGCGGCGGGTCCGGCTGGCCCTGGTTGCGGGTCGACTCCGAGCGCGCGGCAATGATCATGGTGGGGGAGACGGAGTTCCGCCCGGTCGGCGCCGAGTGCTGGGACGCGTCGCGCCGACTGGCCGACATGGATGCCGACGGCGTGGACGTGCAGGTGGTCTCGCCGACGCCGGTCTTCTTCAGCTACGACCGCCCGGCCGACCAGGCGGTGAAGGTCGCCCGGATCTTCAACGACCTGACGCTGGAGGTCACCGCCGCCGGAGGCGACCGACTGGTGCCGTTCTGCCAGGTGCCACTGCAGGACCCGGACGCCGCCTGCGCCGAGTTGGACCGCAGCCTGGCTGCCGGGCACGTGGGCGTCGAAATCGGCAACCACGTCGGCGACCGGGACCTGGACGACGCCGGGGTGGTCACCTTCCTCCAGCACTGCGCCGAGGTGGGTGCTCCGGTCTTCGTCCATCCGTGGGACATGCCGGGCGGTCCCCGACTGGACCGGTGGATGGCTCGTTGGCTGACCGGGATGCCCGCCGAGACGCACCTGTCGGTGCTGGCGATGATCCTGGGCGGCGTTTTCGACCGGGTGCCGGAGACGCTGCGGATCTGCTTCGCGCACGGCGGCGGCAGCTTCCCGTTCTGGCTCGGCCGCGCCGACAACGCCTGGCACCGTCGCGGCGACCTGGTCCGCGGCGCGTCCGCCGGCCCGCCCAGCAGCTACGTCGACCGGTTCAGCGTCGACTCGGTCGTCTTCGCGTCGCCCGCTCTGCGGCTGCTGGTCGACACCCTGGGGGAGGACCGGGTGCTGGTCGGCAGCGACTACCCGTACCCGTTGGGCGAACGACCGGCCGGCGCGGTGGTCCGCGACGCCGACTTCCTCACCGACGCCCAGCGCGACAAGCTCCTGTCCACCAACGCGCTGCGCTTCCTCGGCGAGTCAGCTATATAACGATTGTTTCCGCGTATATACTCTGCCCATGAAGACCGTTATCGATCTTGACGATGAACTGCTCGACCGGGCCCGTCTCGAGCTCGGCACCAAGAGCAAGAAGGACACGATCCATGCCGCGCTGCGGCTCGTCGCGGAGCGCAGTCAGCGTGCGCAGGCTATCCGGGAACTGCTTTCGATCGACCAGGACTGGACCGGCCTGCTCGAGGACGACAAGACACCACGCGGCGAACAGGACGCCGCATGATCCTACCGGCCGGGCTTTACCTCATCGACACGTCGGTTTGGAGTCGCCGCAGCCAGCCGCTCGTTGGCAAGCGGATCACGACCATCCTTGAAGAAGGGCTCGCCGCGACCTGCGTGCCGCTCGATCTTGAGAACGGGCGAAGCGCCCGTAACTTCCGGGACGCCATGACGATGCGCGCGCGCCGTGCGGAGCTGATGATCGACCTTCCGATCACTCCGGCCGTGGCGACCAGGGCGCGCGATCTGCAACTGGCGCTGACGGCACGCGGTCACCACCGCGCCGCCAGCCCGGTCGACGTCCTGGTCGCTGCCACCGCCGCTGAATACTCCGCGAGCGTTCTGCACTACGACCGCGACTTCGATCTGATCAGCGACATCGGTGGGCCGCGCAGCGAATGGGCGGCACCTGCGGGCACGCTGCCCTGATCAGCGACGCCGTGTCGGCCGCTTCCGGCCGGTCGCAGCCGGCAGGATGAGGGCATGGCCGAGCCGCACGACCTGACCGCGTTGGAGCAGGCCGCCGCGATAGCCCGCGGCGAGCTGTCCAGCGTCGACCTGGTCGAGCACTCCCTGCGCCGGGTGGCAGCCATCGGTGACACCGTGGGCGCGTTCGTCACCGTCACGCCGGATCTCGCCCGGGAAACCGCACGCGCAGCCGACGCCGTGCCTGTCGAGGCCCGGGGCCCCCTACACGGCGTACCGACCGCGATCAAGGACCTGACGCTCACCGCCGGGGTCCGCACCACCTTCGGCTCGGCCGCCTTCGCCGACTTCGTTCCGCCGGTCGACGCCGACGTCGTCCGGTTCATCAAAGCCGCCGGTCTGGTAAGCCTGGGCAAGACGACCACCTCCGAGTTGGGCTGCTCGCTCTACTCGGAGGGTCGGGTCGCGCCGCCGGCCCGCAATCCGTGGCAGCTGGCGTACACCGCGGGTGGGTCCAGCGGCGGCGCGGCGGCGGCGGTGGCGGCCGGGCTGGTCCCGATCGCCCAGGGGTCCGACGGCGGCGGCTCGCTGCGCATCCCGGCGTCGCTGTGCGGCCTGGTCGGCTACAAGCCCAGCCGTGGCCTGGTCTCCGGCGGCCCGCTCGGCTTCGGCGCGTTCGGCCTGCCCACCAGCGGTCCGCTCGGGCGGACCGTCACCGACGTCGCCGCGCTGCTCGACGTCATGGCCGTCCCGGTCCCCGGCGAGCCCTACCTGCCGCCGCCCGCGCCGCCCGGCGGCTACCTGGCCGTCGCGCGCCAGGCCGAGCCCGGCCCGCTGCGGATCGGCCGGTTCACCACGCCGATGCTCGCCGACGAACCGGTGCACCCCGACTGCGTGGCCGCCGTGGACCGGGCCGCCGCGCTGCTCACCGCAGCCGGCCACGAGGTGGTCGAGGTGCCGCCGCCGCTCGGGCCGGCGACGTGGCCGCTGTTCGAAATCCTCTGGTACGTGCTGGCGCTCGCCCCGGTGCCGCCCCACCGAGAGGCGGAGCTGCTGCCGTTGACCCGGCTGCTGCGGGGCCGGGGCGCCGAGGTTTCCGCCGGCACCCTGGCCACCACCCTCGGTGAGTTGCAGGCGCAGGTCCGCCTCGGTGCCCGTCGCACCGCCGGCTGCGACCTGTTGCTCTGTCCCACCTTGGCCGTCCCGCAAGCACCCGTCGGCTGGTTCACCGCCGACGGTGACCCGGCGGCGGACTTCGACCGGCAACGCCGCTTCTCGCCCTACTGCGCCATCTTCAACGTCACCGGCGATCCCTCCGTCTCCCTGCCGCTCGGCACCACCACCGACGGCCTGCCCGTCGGGGTGCTGCTCACCGGCCGGTACGGCGACGACGCCCGGCTCATCGCGACTGCTGCGCAACTGGAGAACTGCAGTGACGGATGGGATCGGCACCCCGCAATCTGGCGGGCCGTCGACTCCGCTAACGTGATTGGCGACGGAGTCGGGCGGTCAGCATCATGATCGTCCATCCGAGCCGGTTGTTCGAGGTCGTCCTTCTTCTGCCTGGGGGCGTTGGGATTGTCTGTTACCGAGACGTTGCTGGTCTTCGTCGGCATCCCGTTGGCTGCGGTGCTGGTCATCGCCGGCCTGTCGTACGCCGGCAGTCGTGGTGGTGCCACCACCGGCGGCCGCGGTGGCGCCAAGCGCTACCGACCGGGCCGGCCCTTCGACTTCACTCCGGTCTGGTTTCTGGGCCGCCCGGAGCAACTGGCCGACTCGGCCGGCACCGCGCTGACGGCGGGGGCGCAGGCGCCCGCGCTGACCAGCCACAAGCTTGAGCAGGCCAGCGTCGAAGCGCCGGCCGGTGGAACCGGAGGCGCAAGTGACCGTTGGTGAAAAGCAGACCGGGTCGGAAAATCCGCCCGAGGTGCTCGACGGGCCTTTCTCAACCCGCCAGCTGCTGCGCATCGACGAGGCGCTGCGCCTGGCTGACCGGGGCACCGGCCTGGTCTTCTCGGTCTTCGTCGGCGGTCTCGACGAGCCCATCCGCGAGCACGCCCAGCGGCTGCACCGCCAGCTCGCCGACCCCGACAAGTCGGTGCTGATCGCTGTGTCGCCAAATCAGCGTCAGCTGGAGGTCGTCACCGGGCGGTACGCCCGCAAGCGCATCCCCGACACGTACGCGAAGCTGGCCGCGCTCTCCATGGTCGGCGCGTTCAGCGGCGGTGACCTGGCCGGCGGCATCATCAACGGTCTCGACCAGCTCGCCAGCCACGCCGGCAAGGGCTGAGCCCTCCACCTCCGACGAAGCCCACCCGCTCCACCCCGCGCGTCGCCGCGAGGGGCTGCGCCGCGCCCGTGCCGCGCGGTGCCGTGCGCCCGTGCCGTGCCTCGCGCCCGTGCCGTGCCTCGCGCCCGTGCCGTGCCTCGCGCCCGTGCCGTGCCTCGCAAGATCGTGCTAGATCCATGAGGTAGGGGTCTCCAACTCGTCGGAGACCCCTACCTCCATGTTCGATCGTGATCTTGCAGCCTGGGCCTGATCATCACGGCCAAGCGCGTTCGGCGACCATCACCGGTCGATGATCAACTCCATATCGGCGATATAGGGGTATCCGGCCGCCAGGACACCCCCACATCGGCGATATGGAGTGGATCAAGTGAGCCACGCTGGCCTGGCGGCGCGGGCTGGCGTGGGCCTGCGGCGGCGCGGGCTCGTACGGCGTTGGCCTGCGACGGCACGGGGCTTGCGTTGGCCTGGGTGGCGCGGGCTTGCAGCCACGCGGCTCGGGGGTGGCGCGGGCTTGCACCCACGTCCGCCAAGGGCCGGGGCGGGCTTGCGCTCACGTCGGCCAAGGATCGGCGCCGGCTTGCGCTCACGTCGACCAAGGGCCGGCGCGGGTTTGCACCCACGCCGGCCCCGGGCCGCGTACTCCCTGCTCAGCTCTGCTGGGCGTCCTTCGCGCGGGCCTTGAGCGCGCGCACCACGCCGTCGCGGCCCTCGGCTACCAGCCGGCGCAGCGGGCCCGGGTGCCCGTCACCGGCCAGCCACGTGTCGGTGGCCGCCACGGTGTCGTCCTCCACCAGGTAGGTCGGGTATGCGAGCTGGGCGAACTCCTGCGCCGGCTCGCTGTCCCGGGTGGCCCACACCTGGCCGACCGCCGCGAAGTACCGCTCCCGGTACGGGGCGATCAGCTCCACCTGCGCCGGGTGGGCGAGGCCCTGCAAGAGCGCCCGGTGGCGCCAGTTGGGCAGCGCGTCCGGGCCGGTCAGCAGCGCCCAGACGGCCTCCTTGTTCTCTACCGTCGGCACCAGCGCGTGCGCGTACGCCGCCTCCCGCTCGCCGCTGGCGGTGCGGTCGTTGGCCAACTCCGCCTCGATCTCGGCGGCACCGGCGGCGCCGTTGGCCACCAGCGCGGCGAGAACCGACCAGCGCAGCTCGGTGTCCACGGTCAGCCCGGCCGGCGCACCGGTGCCGGCCAGCCAGCCGCGCAGCGTCGCCAGGTCCTCTTCGGAGCGGGCGGCCGAGGCGTACGCACGGGCCCAGGCAAGCTGGAATCCGCTGCCGGGCTCGGCGGCGGCGAGCGCGTCACGGGCGGTACGGGCCAGCTCGGCCCAGCCGGTCGGCGCCCAGGCCGCGTCGGCGTAGAGGGCGATCGCGGTGGTCGCCTGCCGCAGGGTCGCGGTGACCAGGTTGATGTCGGTCTCCGCGGGGAGCCCGGTCAGCACCAGCGCCACGTAGTCGCGCGCCGACAGCTCGGCATCGCGGATCATGTCCCATGCTGCGGTCCAGCACAGTGCCCGCGCCAGCGACGACTCGAAGCCGCCGATGTGCTGCACCACGGTCGCCATCGAGCGGTCGTCGAGGCGCAGCTTGGTGTAGCTCAGGTCGTCGTCGTTGAGCAGCAGCACGTCGGCGGCGCGGACGCCGCGCAGCTCGGCGAGGTCCGTCCGTTCGCCGGTGACGTCCACCTCGTGTCGCTCGCGGCGGACCAGCCGCCCGTCGGTCAGGTCGTACAGGCCCACGCCGATCCGGTGCGTACGCAGCGTCGGGTACGCCGCTGGCGCTTCCTGCCGCACGACCACCTGCTCGTACGTCCCGTCCGCGCCGATCGTCACCTCCGGCCGCAGGGTGTTGACCTGCGCGGTCTCCAGCCACTGCGCGGCGAACTTGCGCAGCTCCCGGCCGGACGCGGCCTCCAGCTCGGTGAGTAGGTCGTCGAAGGTGGCGTTGCCCCAGGCGTGCTTGCCGAAGTAGGCCCGCAGCCCGGCGACGAACGGCTCCTCACCGACGTACGCGACAAGCTGCTTGAGCACGCTCGCGCCCTTGGCGTAGGTGATGCCGTCGAAGTTGACCTCGACGGCCTCCATGTCCGGCATCTCGGTGTAGACCGGGTGGGTGGAGGAGAGCTGGTCCTGCCGGTAGCCCCAGTTCTTCCGGATGGACAGGAACGTCGTCCACGCCTCGGTGAACCGGGTCGCGTTGGTGTTGCACCAGTGGCTGGCCCACTCGGCGAACGACTCGTTCAGCCACAGGTCGTTCCACCAGCGCATGGTGACCAGGTCGCCGAACCACATGTGGGCCAGCTCGTGCAGGATCGTGTTGGCCCGCTGCTCGTACTCGAAGTCGGTGACCTGCGAGCGGAACAGGTAGTGCGACTCGGCGTGCGTCACGCAGCCGAAGTTTTCCATCGCGCCGGCGTTGAAGTCGGGCACCCAGAGCTGGTCGTACTTCGGCAGCGGGTAGCGCACGCCGAACTTCTCGTGGAAGAAGTCGAAGCCCTGCTTGGTGATCAGGAACAGGTCGTCGGAGTCCAGATATTGCGCCATCGACGCCCGGCAGAACGCCCCCAGGTCGATGCCGTCGTGACTGTCGCGCACCTCGTGGTACGGCCCGGCGCACATCGCCGTGATGTAGGTGCTCATCCGGGGCGACTCGGTGAAGTGCAGCGTCTTGAGCCCTTCACCCGCCGGCTCCTCCCGCTGCACGGGCATGTTGGAAACCGCCCGCCAGTGCGCAGGCACCGTGGCGTGCCAGGTGTAGACGCTCTTCAGGTCCGGCTGGTCGAAGCAGGCGAAGACCCGCTGCGCGTCGGCCGTCTCGAACTGGCTGTAGAGGTACGTCTCGCCGTCCACCGGGTCGACCGTGCGGTGCAGACCCTGGCCGCTGTTGGAGTAACCGAAGTCGGCGTCGACCACCAGGGTGTTGTCGCTCTCCAACCCGGACAGGACGAGACCCTTCTCGGCTGACCAGTCGGAGAGGTCGACCGGCGCGCCGTTCAGCGTCGCGGACCGCACCGACTCGGCGGCCAGCTCGATGAACGTGCTCGCGCCTGGCTCGGCGCAGCGGAACCGGACCTCGGTGGTCGACCGGAACGTGCGGCCGTCCGTCGCCAGCACGGCGGTCGACAGGTCCAGACTGATGTCGTATCCCGTCACGTTGAGTAGGCGGGCCCGCTCGGTCGCCTCGACCTGCGTCAGGTTGCGCACTCCCGGCACTGTTCGTCTCCATCCCACAATTCGCCGTACGCCCGGCGGCGCCCGTTCGCCAACCGCTCGTGGCGGCCAGCCCGATCCGAGTCTTCCACGTACGGGCAGCCCGCGGTGGCCGAGGTCACGCTCTCATTCCGGTGTCGCTCGATGGACCGCGGGGTGAAGATTCGAGGAGACGCCGGACTGCCGGCGCCACCCGTCGCGAAGGGATCTCACCGTGACCGAACGTGTCACCGCTGACATGTGGTTCGACCCGATCTGCCCATGGGCATGGATCACCTCCCGTTGGCTGCTGGAGGTCGAGCAGGTCCGGGCAGTAGACGTCCGCTTCCACGTGATGAGCCTGTCGGTGCTCAACGAGGGGCGGGATCTGCCCGAGCAGTACCGGGAGTTGATGAACAACGGCTGGGGTCCGGTGCGGGTCTGCATCGCCGTGGAGCAGCAGCACGGCTCGGACGCGGTGCGCAAGCTCTACACCGCGCTGGGCACCCGGATCCACCTCGGCAAGGAGCAGCTCGGGCCAGAGCTTTACGCCGCCGCGCTGACCGACGTCGGCCTGGACCCGGCGCTGGCCGCGGCCGCCGGCAGCACCGATTACGACGAGGCGCTGCGGGCCAGCCACGAGGCCGGCATGCGCCCGGTCGGGCAGGACGTCGGCACCCCGGTCGTTCACGCGCCCGGCCCGGACGGCAGCCCGGTCGCGTTCTTCGGCCCGGTGATCACCCCGGCGCCGAAGGGGGAGGCTGCGGGCCGACTCTGGGACGGCGTACTGCTGGTCGCCAGCACCCCTGGCTTCTACGAGCTCAAGCGCACGCGTGAGCAGGGCCCGATCTTCGACTGAGCTGTGTGGAAAGGGGCCCCCTGTTCAACGCCGCGCGTCGAACGGGGGGCCCTTTCTGACGGCGCACCGCACCGCGCCTCGCTCGGCGTGTCGCGCTACAGCGGTGCCTGCCCCGTCACCGGAAGACCGTCGGGCTCGTTGGCCTGCATGTCCGCCGCAGCGACCCGCAGGGCCGCACGCCGCAGCTCGTGGAGGCATTCCCGATGGCCAAGCACCGTGCGTCCGGTGACGATCAGCTGACCCGGCAGGGGGTGATCGAGACTCCCGGCGCGGCCTACTGGTCGGTCGACGACTCCCGCTGGCCGACGGTCCGCCCCGACCTTCCCGCCCACGTGGTGGACCTGCTCGCCCCGCCCATCGTGGTCGGCGTGGCTCGCGTGCCGGTGACCTCCCGCCTCAACCCACCCGGCGACGCCGTGTCGGCCGACCCTGCGGCAGCGCTCGCCGAGCCCGTGCCGCCGGTAGCTCCGGTTCACGAGGCCCTACCGCCGGTTCCGGTCGTGGCTGCCCCCGTACCGTCGGCTCCGGTCCTTGCGTCGGCGGCCGCGCCGGCCGAACCCGCGCCGCCTCCGCCGGCACCCGCCGCCCCGCGTCCGGTGCCGACGCCGCCGCTGAGCCCGCGGCCCGTCCCGTCGCCGCCTCCCGAGCGTCCGGTGCCGGGGCCGCCCGCGTCGCCTCGGCGCGCCGTGAACACCGGGCCGACCGCGACCGGCCGACGGGGCAACGGTGGGCCCGCAACGGCAGGCAGGCACCGCCGGGGCGCGTCCGACCGCGCCAGCTGAGCGGCCCAGCGCTTTCATCTGGTGGACGCCCTGCGGGTCCCCGTCGGCGGTGACACCGTCGCCGGTAGCGTCAGTGGGCATGACGGTCGTGCATCCGATCTCCCGGGCCTGGGTCACCACTGGTGGCACCGGCGCCCAAAACTACGACGAGTTCGCCGACGACGCGGAGATCACCGCGATCATCGAAGCGAACCCGCACAGTGCTCTCGGCATCGAGATGCCGCATCGTGCCCCGCAGAGCCTGGGTAAGTCGTTCCTCGACGCGCTGCCGGACGCGGTGGCCCGCCTCGCCGAGACCAAGGCCGACGGGAGCTACACCCCTGCCGAGCAGGTGGTGGTGCTCTACCGCATCAGCGCGCCTGGCGAGGAGCCGGCGTACGGGCTGTTCGCAATGGTGGACACCGACCAGATCTCCACCCGGGCCGACGAGCCGGGCCTGGTCATCCGCAACGAGGACGTCTTCATCGCCAAGGTGCGCGAGCGGGTGGCGCTGGCCGAGGCGTTGGGTCACCTTCTCTCACCCGTACTCCTGTTGCAGACCGGGCGTGGCGACGAGCTGCACGCCGCCCTCGCGGAGGCGACCGACACGGCCGGCGCGCCCGCTGCGACGGACACCGACCAGGCGGGGCGCACGCACGCCATCTGGCTGCTCGGCCCCGGCCCGGAGCAGGCCGCGCTGACCGCCCTCGCCGGTGGCGGGGAGCTGGTCGTCGCGGACGGTAACCACCGCAGTCTGGCCGCCCAGACCGGCGGCCTGCCGCGCTTCCTGGCCGTGGTCACCACCCCCGCGTCGGTGGCCATCCAGCCGTACAACCGGCTGGTCAGCGAGCTGACCACCACACCGGCCGAGCTGCTCGACCGGCTGCGGGCCGCGGGCGCCGAGGTTGAGCCGATCGACGGCCCGGTCGAGGTCCCGGCGGCCGGCGGCACCGTGCACCTTCGCCTCGACGGCCAGGGGTACGCGGTGCGCCTGCCCGCCACGGCCGCAGGCGACCTGGAGAACCTGGACCACGCCCGGGTCGAGCGGTTGCTGCTGCGCGACGCGCTCGGGCTGGACCCGGGCGACAAGCGGATCACCTACGTCGGCGGTGACTACCCGGCGAGCTGGCTCACCGGTGAGGTCGACGCCGGGCGGGCTGAGCTGGCCGTCCTGATCGCGCCGGTGACCGTGGCGGACTTCGTCGCGGTCAACCTGGCCCGGGAGAAGATGCCCCGCAAGAGCACCTGGTTCACCCCGAAGGCGCGTGGCGGTCTGGTTGTCGCCGAACTGCCGCGCTGAGCGGCCGCGGACCCGACCGTGTGACGAACCCGGCTCTCCGACGCCGCCCGTGCGACGTCGGAGAGCGCGGCCTGACAGACTGCCCGGTATGCGCGTCTACCTGGGATCCGATCACGCCGGCTTCGAGTTGAAGGTGCACCTGGCCAACCACCTGGCCATGCAGGGGTACGACGTCGTCGACGTCGGTCCGCACGGCTACGACCCGGACGACGACTACCCCACGTTCTGCCTGCACACCGGCGACCAGGTGGTGGCTGACGAGACGGGCCTCGGGGTGGTCATCGGTGGGTCCGGCAACGGTGAGCAGATCGCCGCGAACAAGGTCGCCGGGGTCCGCGCCGCACTGGCCTGGAACGTGGAGACCGCTCAGCTTGCCCGCCAGCACAACGACGCGAACGTGGTCGCGGTCGGTGCCCGCCAGCACACGTTGGACGAGGCAACCGGCATCGTCGAGGCATTCCTGAACACGCCGTTCTCCGGCAACGAGCGGCATGCCCGTCGGATCACCCAGGTGGCCGAGTACGAGCGGACCCGGCAGCTGCCCGACCTGCCCTGACCCGGTCTGGCGGTCAGCGCGGCGAGCGGGGCAACTCCTCGCGGGGCACCCAGTTACGTCGGACGACCACCACCCGGGCCTCCGCCTCGGCCAGGTCGTCGTCGGTGGGTCTGGCGGCGTCCCGGGCCCGCAGCGCGGCGCTCAGCCCCACCTGGGACGAGCCAGAACCGACCAATCCGCGCAGCCCTCGCTCGCCGTCGCGCTCGTCGCCGCCCGGGCCTCTGCGGCGCGGCGGCGGGTTGTCGTTGTCATGCACACCCGCGGTGCTGGCCGTCGGGCTGTCGCCGCCCCGATCGGCCGGCTCGGCGTCGGGGTGGTGGCGTAGCCGTCGGCGTCGTCGGTCGGGGTCACCCATCAGCCGACCGTACCCTGGCGGGCATGCGATCCGGCGCTGTCGTGCCGCGCCGCGTCTCGGGCAGGTTCTGCGACCTGTTGGCCGGCTGGCTACCCTCGGATCCAGGCGGCGGTGATGCCGTCGGTCAGGGGGAGGACGAGATGGCAGACCAGACGCAGCCGTGGGCGGAACGGACCGTGGAGGTGCCACCGCAGGCCGGCGTCGGGGTGCCGCCGCAGCGCGACGGGTTCCGCCGGGGCGTGGCCCCGGTGGGTCAGCCGCGCAGCCCGCGGACCGAGCCGTTCCCGGTGGTCGAGCAGGAGCCGACCGGCACCGGCTGGCCCGGCGAGCCGGTCCCGCGCCGGTCGCTGAGCTGGCGGATGGCGCAGCTGCGTCGCGGCGGTGAGTGGAGTGCGACCGCCGGGCTCTTCGCGTTCGTGTGCTGGGGGATCTGGGCGCTCTCCGGCCAGGGTGACCTGAGCGGCCCGCTGCTGGTGCTGGTGCTCAGTCTGCTGGTGGCGATCGGCCTGTTCGCCCTGTCCCGACTCGTCGGCCGGGTGGTCCTGGAGCGGCAGCTCGGGCGGGTCCGCCGCAGCGCCCGAGGTGCCCACCTGGCGACGGCGGTGTTCCTCGCTGGCCTGGGTGTGGCGTGGCTTCAGCAGACCGAGTGGGTCGTCTCGGCCTGGAACTGGATCTCCTCGAACTGAGAATCGAGGAAACGCCCAGGCGGCCGGCGAGCGCCGCCCGCCCGGGCGTCAGCCTCGCGGCACGCCGCGAGGCTGGTCGTCTCCTCCACCAGACAGGGCCGCCGCATACCCCGCTGACCACGGTTCATCCGTAGTCGGGCGGTCCGTCTCTCGGCAGCACCTGTCGACAGCCCGCCGCGTTCCCTGGGCCGTAACTCTTGCGGTAAACCGCGCTTCGCCTGAGCCGACAGCGCCCGCTGCGGCCCGGCCGGCGGTGCCGTGTCCGGCACGCGGGCACGGCACCGCCGGGAGGATCAGGGAGCGGGCTGAGCCGCCGCGTAGTCGCGGGCCACCCGGACCAGCTCCACCAACCCGCCGGCGTACTCCTGGGACTCGCCGTGCGCCTCGTCGAACGGCGGCTGGAAGCCGACGGCCTCCCACTCGCTGGTGGCCGGGTTCCACCTGTCGTTCCCGACCTCGAAGTCCCAGGCGAAGATGCCCAGCTCGTAGTAGAGCTGGTCGGCCGAGTTGCCGGCAGCGGAGTAGAGCACGTCGGCGACCGGGCCGGTCTGCGACGGCCAGGTGACGGTGCCGCGTTCCTGTGTGATGGCACCGACGATCCGCCGGGCGCTGTTGAGGAACAGCGTCGACTCGTCGATCGACGGCCGGGGCAGGGTGATCCGCCCGTCGGCCCGGTACGCCCCCGGCGGCCACATGAAGTACCCGCCGTAGGAGTGGACGTTCATCGCGAACTTGATGTTCGAATGTGCCTGGGCGAGCGCGATGACGTTGCTGCTCTCCGCCTCGGACAGCTCAGCGGTGCCCGAGTAGGTGCCGGACAGGCAGTTGGCGCTGCCGCCCACATAGCCGTCGAAGTACGACCCGACGGTGTAGTTGCGGTTGATGTCGACGCCCCACGACGTTCGGTTCTTCGGGTCGCGGGCCGGCCCGGTGCAGTGGTTGACCAGGTTCTTGCGCTGGAAGTTGAAGTCGTTGAAGGAGTAGTTCGCGCCGTCGGGGTTGACCATCGGGATGACGAAGATGTCGACCTGCTCCAGCAACTCCCGGGTGGCCGGGTCGGTGCGGGCGTTGGCCAGCATCCGCTCGGCGAACTCCAGCGTCACAAGCGGCGTGGCCCACTCCCGGGCGTGTTCCTGGGAGTACGCGAGCACCCCGACCCGGGAGCCGTCCCGGTGCACGCCGAGGCGCAGCGCCTGCACCGTCCAGGGCCGTGCCGGCACCTCGGTGCCCTGCAGGCCGTCGTCGAGTCGGGCGGGTCCGGCGACCGGCATCGGTAGCCCGGCCGAGCCGTCCTCGACGGTGGCCTGGAACCGGCCCGGTTGGCGGGCGTTGATCGCTGCCGCGACTTCGTCGGTGGTGCTCACCGTCTTGCCTGCGGTGTCGGTGGCCAGCGAGACCGTGAGGACGCGGTCGCGGTAGCCGACGGTCAGTGGGCGGTTTCGCCGGCCCGGGTCGACCGTCCGCACCTGGACACCGTTCATGCCCTGGTCGCCGAAGCGGACCGACTCGACCACCACGGCGCCCACCGTCGGGTCCCCCAGGTAGGCGACGGCGTTGCGTCGGTATCCCTGGGTCTTGTTCGGCAGGTCGATCACGTCGACCAGGTCCCGGTACTGGCGGGCCAACCGTTTGATCCGCGCCTGGATGTCCGTCGGCGTCAGGTACGCGTCGATGAAGTCCTTCTGGTAGCCGGCCGGCAGCGGCGGTGGGGCGGCGTTGGGCCAGAGCGTCGGAGTGATCACCCGGCTGACGCCGCCGAGGCTGGAGGTGGCGCTCAGCTGAACCGGCCGGCTTGGCACCGGCTGGGGGAGCGCGTAGTGGTACTGGTATTCGCCGGAGTCCTCGAACCGACCTAGAGGGAAGGACCCGGTGACGCCGTCCGCCGTCCGCCAGTTGACGGTGATCTCCACATCCGGGTCGTCGGTGGCGGTGGTGGCAACCTGAGCCTGCAGGAACGCCTGCCCACCGGTGGTCCACCAGTACGCCTGCTGCACCTGGAGGGTGTCCACGGCTGCGGCGGCGGTGGTCCGTTGGCCGGCCGCCGGAGCGCGTAGCCCGGCGGCGGTGCGGGCCTGAGCCGCGCGGACGCTGTCGGCGTAGTGCTGGCTGCCGTCCTCGGCACGCTGCACGACTTGGACCGCGGTTGCGCCCTGCGCGGTCAGCTCGGCGAGTTGCGCGCCGGTGAGCACCAGGTCGGCGAGGATCCGCCCGTCCCGGGCACGGGGCCGGTTGGCCAGGTCAGCGCCGGTGGCGACCAGCCGGTCGAGTTGCGCCTGATCGCGTAGCTGTACGCGGACCAGGGCGGTTTCGCCGGTGCTCAGGGTGATCGGTGTGGCCGGATCGGCGGGTGCCGCGCTTCCCGGACCGGGGTGAGACAACACTGCGCTGAACAGGATCGCTGTGGTGGCGGCAGCTGTCCACCGTCGTCGGACGATCATGTGCCCTCCTGACGGACATCGATGTCTTGGCTCTCACATCAGTGCATAGGTCGATGCCTGTCAAGGTCGGAGTCTCCGGCCGCCGATCCGCGGGCTCTCGTGCCGCTCGGTTGTAGCCTCGGCCCTTATGAGTTGGTTGCCGGACGACTTTGTCCACCCTGTCCACGTGCCCGTACCGCACACCGCGCTTCACCTGCGGCCGATCCGGGAGGCGGACACCGCGCTCGACTACCCCGCCGTGATGGGTTCCCGGGAGCGCCTGTGGGAGATATTCGGCCCGGCCTGGGGGTGGCCCCCGGAGGCGATGACCTATGAGGAGGACCGGATCGACCTGCTGCGGCACGAAAAGGAGATAGCCGCGCACGAGTCGTTCAACTACGCGCTGCTGGACGAGGGGGAGACGGCGATCCTCGGCTGCGTCTACATCGACCCGCCGGAGCGCACCGGCTCCGACGGCGAGGTGTCCTGGTGGGTGGTGGACGACCTTGTCGGCGGCGAGGAGGAGAGCGCGCTCGACGCGTTGGTGCCGCAGTGGATCGCCACCGACTGGCCCTTCCAGCAGCCCCGTTATCTGGGCCGGGACATCACCTGGAAGGAGTGGCTCGCGCTGCCGCGCGCCTCGTGACGCGTCCGAGGTGATCCGTGGTGGCATCGCCTCTGGCCTGGGCCGGAATCCGTTGAGCGGGCGACGAGAATCGAACTCGCGTAGTCAGTTTGGAAGACTGAAGCTCTACCATTGAGCTACGCCCGCGTGCACCCCGCCACTGCGGGGCGCGCTGACAGCGTACCCAATCGCGATGCCGGCTGTGTAGCCGCACCACCGGCGCGGCCCCAAGATCCGCGCAACCTCGGGAATGTTGCGGCTTCGGCCCGCCGGGAAGCAGCACTTTCCCCGACGTTGCGTGGATCTTGGAGGCGGGCCGGGGGTCGGGCCTGCCGGTCGGGTCGCGGGCCGCAGGCGGCTATGGCGGCGGCGAGCGCAGCTGGGTGGTAAGGGTGCCTTCAGGGGATATGTCCGGGTGGGGGGTGCCCCGGCCCCGCCTGAGTCGTGCCGACGGCATAGACTGCACGTCGCCACGGGGTGTGGCGCAGCTTGGTAGCGCACTCGCTTTGGGAGCGAGGGGCCGTGGGTTCAAATCCCGCCACCCCGACTGTCGTCCGCGGCCGAGCCGCCCCGGGTGCCGCATAGTGCGGTTCCCGGGCGCTGCCGGTGTGGCAGGCCGGCTCACCTACACTCGATGGGCTGAATTACGCCCAGACTCAACTGAGATCCGTCAAGGAGTACGCCTGTGAAGAGCACCGTCGAGACTCTGAGCCCGACGCGCGTGCGGCTCGCCATCGAGGTGCCGTTCGTCGAGCTCGAGCCGAGCCTCAAGAAGGCGTACCGGGAGATCGGTTCGCAGGTCCAGGTTCCGGGCTTCCGCCGGGGCAAGGTGCCGACCGCGGTGATCGACCAGCGGGTGGGCCGGGGCACCGTCCTCAACGAGGCGGTCCAGGATGCCATCCCGGAGAACATCCTCGCCGCGGTGCGCGAGCACGACCTGAAGACGCTGGGGCGCCCCGAGGTTGAGATCACCGAGTTCAACGACGGTGACTCGCTGAACTTCACCGCTGAGGTCGACGTCCGTCCGGAGATCACCATCCCGGACGCGACCACCATCGAGGTGACCGTCGACGAGCTGCAGATCGACGAGAGCGAGATCGACGAGCAGGTAAAGAACCTGCGGGAGCGTTTCGCGACCCTCAAGACCGTCGAGCGGGCCGCCGCCGAGGGTGACTACGTCCAGATCGACCTGAACGCCACCGTCGACGGCGAGGACGTGCCGGGCGGCCAGGCGAGCAACATCTCCCACGAGGTGGGCAGCAAGCAGCTCCTGCCGGGCCTCGACGAGGCCGTGGTCGGCCTCGCCGCCGGCGAGGACACCACCTTCACCACCCAGTTGGTCGGCGGCGACTTCGCCGGTCGGGACGCCGAGGTGGCGGTGACCGTGCGCACGGTCAAGGAGAAGGAGCTGCCGGAGCTGAACGACGAGTTCGCTCAGATGGCGAGCGAGTTCGACACGATCGAGGAGCTGCGCGGCGACCTGCGTGCACGGGTCACCCAGGGCAAGCAGGTCGAGCAGATCTACGCCGCTCGCGACAAGGCGCTCTCGCAGCTCGTCGAGGCAGCCGAGATTCCGGCACCGGAGGGCGTCGTCCGCGAGGAGGTCGCCAGCCGTAAGCAGGCGATGGTCGACCAGCTGGAGCGCATCGGCGCCTCCATGGAGGAATACCTCGCGGCCGAGGAGAAGACCGAGGAGCAGATCGACGCCGAGCTGACCGAGGCGGCGACCGAGGGCGTCAAGGTCCAGCTCCTGTTGGACACCCTGGCCGACGCGGAGGACGTGCAGGTCTCCGACGACGAGTTCGGTCACGAGATCGTGCACCGGGCGCAGCGTGCCGGGATGGCCCCTCAGCAGTACTACGACCAGCTGGTGCGCTCCGGCGCAGCCGCTGCGGTCTTCGGCGACGTGCGGCGGGGCAAGGCGCTCGCCGCCGTCATGGAGCGGATCTCGATCAAGGACTCGGCCGGCAACGGGATCACCCTTGACGCGCTGCGCGCCGCCAACGAGGCCGAGCACAACCACGACCACTGATCGTCGGATGCGGCCGTCGTCCACCGCGCAGCGGCGGACGGCGGCCGAATTCTTTTCCGGGTACGCCCGGGAAGTCAGCGTTGCCGGGTACGCCCGGGAAGTCAGCGTTGCCGGGTACGCCCGGGAAGCCCGCGCCGCGGGTGCCCCCGATACAGCTGCGCTGAGAGCGAACAGTGCCCCGACCGGGACTCTGCCGCCCCGCACAGCGGTTAGTGTCGGGAAAGACGGTACGGAGAGCGAAGGGCTGCCATGACCGACATGCACATCCCCAAGAAGTCGCTCCGGGCGATTGACGCGCGCGGTGGCGACTCCATTGGCAACCTCGACGACTCGGTCTACAACCGGTTGCTCAAGGAACGCATCATCTTCCTGGGCAGTGAGGTGACCGACCAGGTCGCCAACCGCATCTGCGCGCAGCTGCTGCTGCTCGCCGCGGAGGACCCGGACCGCGACATCAATTTGTGGATCAACTCGCCGGGTGGCTCGGTCTACTCCGGCATGGCGATCTACGACACCATGCAGTTCATCGACAACGACGTGTCGACCGTGGCGATGGGCATGGCTGCCTCGATGGGCCAGCTGCTGCTCTGCGCGGGCACCAAGGGCAAGCGGTACGCCCTGCCCCACGCCCGGATCATGATGCACCAGCCGTCCGGTGGTCTGGGCGGCACGGCGTCCGACATCGCCATCCAGGCGGAGCAGATGCTCTACACGAAGCGGATGTTCCAGGAGCGGGTCGCGCACCACACCGGCCAAGACCAGTCGCAGATCGAGGCGGACTCGGACCGGGACCGTTGGTTCACCGCCCAGGAGGCCATGGACTACGGCTTCATCGACAAGGTGATCATCGGGGCCGCTCAGGTTCCGGATGGCGCCGGGACCCTGAGCTGAGGAGCTGACGATGACCGATCTGAGCTTGCCGCCCCAGTTCGCGGCCGTGCACAACCGCTATGTGTTGCCGTCGTTCGTCGAGCGCACGTCGTACGGGGTCAAGGAGTCGAACCCGTACAACAAGCTCTTCGAGGACCGGATCATCTTCCTCGGCGTCCAGGTGGACGACGCGTCAGCCAACGACGTGATGGCCCAGCTGCTGACGCTCGAGGGCACCGATCCGGACCGCGACATCATCATGTACATCAACTCGCCGGGTGGCTCGTTCACCGCGATGACGGCGATCTACGACACCATGCAGTACGTCCGTCCGGACATCCAGACGGTCTGCCTCGGCCAGGCCGCCAGCGCGGCGGCGGTGCTGCTGTCGGCGGGCACCGCGGGTAAGCGGATGGCTCTGCCGAACTCGCGGATCATCATCCACCAGCCGGCCACCGAGGGCGGCTACGGGCAGGGCTCGGACATCGAGATCCAGGCCCGGGAGATCCTGCGGATGCGGACGCAGCTGGAGGACATGCTGTCCCGCCACTGCAACCGTCCGATCGAGCAGGTTCGCAAGGACATCGACCGGGACAAGATCATGACGGCCGAGGAGTCCAAGGAGTACGGGCTGGTCGACACGATCCTGACCAGCCGCAAGAAGGGTTTGCTGGCGACCCACTCCGCCAGCTGAGCAGTACCGGGTCAGAGGTTGGCCGGGGGCACCCGTTCCCGGCCGACCTCTGACACACCCGTTTTGGGGGTCGGAGAATGCCCCGCCAGCGGGTAACGTCGGGTCCGTACCGCTTCGCCGGTTCGGCCGGCGGGGTGAACCAAACCGGGCGGCGCGCAGCGCCCGCAGGTCAGGGCCGGGTCTCCGGCCGATGAGTGCAGGGAGAACGTAGGTGGCACGGATCGGTGACGGCGGCGACCTACTGAAATGCTCCTTCTGCGGCAAGTCGCAGAAGCAGGTCAAGAAACTCATCGCGGGCCCAGGGGTCTACATCTGCGACGAGTGCATCGATCTCTGCAACGAGATCATCGAAGAGGAGCTGGCCGAGTCCGGCGAGGTGAAGTGGGAAGAGCTTCCCAAGCCGATGGAGATCTGCCAGTTCCTCGACAACTACGTCGTGGGGCAGGATCAGGCCAAGAAGGCGCTCGCGGTCGCGGTCTACAACCACTACAAGCGCATCCAGGCCGAGGCGGCCAACGCGCCCGGCTCCGGCAGTGATGCCGTCGAGCTGGCCAAGTCCAACATCCTGCTGCTCGGCCCCACGGGGTGCGGCAAGACCCACCTGGCGCAGACCCTCGCCCGGATGTTGAACGTCCCGTTCGCCATCGCGGACGCCACGGCACTGACCGAGGCGGGCTACGTCGGCGAGGACGTGGAAAACATCCTCCTCAAGCTGATCCAGGCCGCCGATTACGACATCAAGCGCGCCGAGACCGGCATCATCTACATCGACGAGGTCGACAAGATCGCCCGTAAGTCGGAGAACCCGTCGATCACACGGGACGTCTCTGGTGAGGGCGTGCAGCAGGCCCTGCTCAAGATGCTCGAGGGCACGGTCGCCAACGTGCCGCCGCAGGGCGGCCGCAAGCACCCGCACCAGGAGTTCATCCAGATCGACACCACGAACGTGTTGTTCATCTGCGGTGGCGCCTTCGCCGGTCTCGATCAGATCATCGAGTCCCGCACCGGGCAGGGCGGCACCGGCTTCGGTGCCCGGCTCCGGTCGGTGTCCGAGCGGTCGACCGATGACATCTTCAGTCAGGTCATGCCGGAAGACATGCTCAAGTTCGGGCTGATCCCCGAGTTCGTGGGTCGGCTGCCGGTGATCACCAACGTGCGCAGCCTGGACCGCAGCGCCCTGGTGCGGATCCTCACCGAGCCGCGCAACGCCCTGGTCCGGCAATATCAGCGCCTGTTCGAGCTCGACGGTGTCGAGCTGGAGTTCGACGAGCCGGCGCTGGAGGCGATCGCCGACCAGGCGATGCTGCGGGGCACCGGTGCCCGTGGCCTGCGGGCCATCATCGAGGAGGTTCTGCTCTCCGCGATGTTCGAGGTGCCGAGCAACCCTGACGCCGCAAGGGTGTTGATCACCCGTGAGGTGGTTCTGGAGAACGTCAACCCGACGATCGTTCCGCGCGAGTTCACCGGGCGTCGGGCCCGGCGGGACCGCGAGGAGAAGTCGGCCTGATCCTCCCCGCGTCACGCCGGTCGTTCAGTCCTGACGCGGCCGGCGTGATCGCGTTCGGCGGTCCCAATCGCCCGACGGCGTGACCGTCCTGCTCACCTCGGACTGACCGGCCAGCTCATCGAAGGACCAGCCTCCGGCGGCCCGTAGTTCGCGCATCTGTCGGGCCACTGCGGCGGTTACCGGGCCCACCCCTCTGGTCGCCCTGGGCAGGGCGGCGGCCGGCACGTGGTCTCCCGGCACGGCTGGTCGGGTTT
This sequence comes from Micromonospora sp. DT201, assembly GCF_049841575.1. NCBI lineage: Bacteria > Bacillati > Actinomycetota > Actinomycetes > Micromonosporales > Micromonosporaceae > Micromonospora > Micromonospora sp. DT201. The sequence goes on from NZ_JBNCKP010000001.1 coordinate 756,455, forward strand.
TCCCTCGCCGTGGGGGCACTGTTCGGCGTCTTCCCTTCTGGCCAGGCCGACGAGAGTGCCGAGATGTAGCCGAGGGTGGCGGTGCGCGCCAGCTCGGTTGCGTACGGTCTCGCGTTGGCGCGTTGGCGCGTTGGCGCGTTGGCGCCGGGGGAGCCTCTGACACTGTCCGCGCTGCCCCTCCGCCCGTACCCTGTTCGCATGCGCGTCGCCGTCTGCCAACTGAACGCCCGGGACGATCGCAAGGCCAATCTGGCCGCTGCGGAGGCCCTGCTGGAACGCGCGGCCGCCGGCGGCGCGGATCTGGCCGTCCTGCCGGAGTACGTCGACTATCTCGGTCCCGCCGCCGGGTTGCCGGAGCCAGAGCCGGTGGACGGGGAGGTCGGCAGCTTCTTTGCCGGGATCGCCCAGCGGCTCGGGATCTGGCTGGTGGCCGGCTCCTTCCATGAGGCCGGCCCGGACCCGGAGCACACCTGGAACACGTCGCTGGTCTTCGACCGTTCCGGCACTCTGGCCGCGAGCTATCGCAAGATCCACTTGTACGACGTGGAGATACCCGGCCGGGTTTCCTACCGGGAGTCGGCGAGTGTCGCGCCCGGGGTTCAACCGGTGGTGGTGGACATCGAGGGTCTGCGGGTCGGCCTGTCGATCTGCTACGACCTGCGCTTCCCGGAGCTGTACCGGCTACTTGCCACCGATGGGGGCGCACAGCTGCTGGTAGTGCCGGCGGCCTTCATGTTGCACACCGGCCGGGACCACTGGGAGGTCCTGCTGCGGGCACGGGCGATCGAGAACCAGTGCTTCGTGGCGGCGGCTGGCCAGACCGGCGACCACGAGCCGGGTCGCACCTGCTTTGGGCGCAGCATGGTGGTCGACCCGTGGGGGACGGTCCTTACCCAGTTGCCAGACGGCCCGGGGGTGTCCGTCGTCGACCTGGACCTCGACCGACTTGCTGCTGTCCGCGCCGAGCTGCCCAGCCTGAGTAACCGGCGGCTCTGAGCCTCAGCAGGCGAGTTGCCGGCCTGGCGTGCCGGTGGTTCTGGTTGCCCGGCCTGGCCTGCCGGTGGTTCTGGGCCTCAGCCCTCCAGCAGGACGCCGATCACTGCGAACCCGGCGATCGCCGCGGCGGTGACCAGCAGAGCGGTGGTCATCCGGGACCTGCCTCGTCGCGCGAGTCGTCCCACTGAGAGCACCAGGACGACCAGCACGACCGCCCCGATCACCACCCGCCAGAACGGCAGAAGAAGGCCGAGCAGCGACTCCTCGGCGAACACCCTCGTGCCGAGCCCGGACTCATCCATGCTTGACACTCTGGCACGTCGGGACGGCCCGCGTGTCGCGCTGTCTGGATGCCCCGACGTCGCGAGTGCTGGCGTCGATCTTGGCGACGTGGGGTGGGTGGGCGCGGCCCGAGGGGCTGGGAATGGGACGTGGCGGCCCGGGCGGTGTGGCCGGTGCGGGGCCGGGCGGTGGCCGGTGTGGGGCCGGGCGGTGATCGGTGTGGGGCGGGCGGTGTGGCCGGCGTAGCCGGTGTGGGGCGGGCGGTGTGGCCCCTGTGGCCGGTGTGGGGCCGGGCGGCGTGGCCGCGCTGCAATCGGGTTCGGCCTGGGCGCGCGGTGTGGTTGAGGTGGGTGCTGCCCGGGGCGGCGCGGTGGTTGAGGTGAAGGTGATCGTCACTCCATCGAATCCGCCGACCTGGAGGCGCTCACCAGATCGCCGATGTGGGGGCCTCACATTGCCTGGATGCCCCCACGTCGCCGATCTTGTGTCGATCATGGCGACGGAAGGCGGGCGGGCGTGGCCTGGGTGGCGGTCGGCCCGGTGTGGCCGGGGTAGTAGCGGTCGGGCCGGGTGTGGTTGGCGTGGTGGTCGAGCTGCACCGGGGACCGCCGCGATCCGTTCGACCAAACCAGTGATGAACCCTGATTTGCCTTCTCCGGGCCGTCCGCGTAACTTTCTCTCTGCACGGGGGAGGCCGGACAAACCGGCCGAGAACGGGCGCCAGGCTCGTGGCGGGGACGCCGAGCGAGACTGAGGATCGGGCGGTGCGGAACACTCCGGATACGGGGTTGCGAACGCGAAGCCGACCGGGTAGAGTTTTGAAGCCGGCAGGAGCCGGGCGGAGAGCCGCAAAGCGGCGATCGGCCGGTCTGCGGCTTCCCATGATAGAAACGACCGCCGGGTTCGGCGTGCGTCATCGTGGGTCCGGACGAACCAAATTGATCACCTCGAACATGAGGTTGACAATGAAAGTTCAACCAAGTAAGTTTGAGCGGTTGCCCCGAGACGGGGTTCCACTGAGGTGGGGCTTCTGGTCGGTGTGTGGTTGTTCTTTGAGAACTCAACAGGGTGCTTGTAAAGCCAG